>CAYRDW010000014.1:0-4088 GCA_964423215.1 uncultured Muribaculaceae bacterium | reverse complement strand
TATTATAATTTTCAAAAATAATTACGCCATTATCTTGAAAGTTAGCTGTTAAGGATTGATCTATTTCATTAATCTTATCTGTTGATGCAATAGTATTATTAATTATCTCAGTAATAAGCCGAGAACTTTTAGTTCTTTCTATAGAAACTTCTTTTCCATCTTTCATATATTCGATAAGAATAATTAATTCGCCTGTAGAAAGTTCTCTTACTAAAATTCTAAAGTTGTCATAATCAATATTTTGTTTCATCTTAATCAATCCTTTCTATCTTATATGATTATAACACATTTTTTAATTTTTATACTATCTGTTTTTAATACTTGACAACTTTTATTTGATTGTTATATAATGAGTCTTGTGTAGAGCTGCTCTGTTAGCTCAGTTGGATAGAGCAATGCCCTTCTAAGGCATCGGTCTGGGGTTCGAATCCCTAACAGGGCACCATTTGAATATAAAATTCTATGTTTATAGAATTTTTTTCTTTGCATAAAAAAACAACCATCTAAAGTGGCTGCTTTTTTAATGATTTTTTTCTATTTTACTTATTTGTTTTCCATTTACTTCTAGTAATACTGTATTGACATTATAATTATCAAATACTGAATACGCTATTGTATATGATACTTCTTCTAATAACTTTTTATTATTGAAAATACTATTATTAAAATTAAGTAACATTAATTCATCTTCGATTTGATAATTAATTAATTCTGTATCTTTATTCATTAGTGACATAAGATTACTTTCATAAATATAATTACTAGATAAGTTATCTACTATGATACTTATCTTTTCCCGATCATCATTAATATATCGTGTTACGGGAACAAAATAATGATTATCATTGATATTATCAATATAGTAAAGTGTTACTTTCTGGATACTGTTACGATTATCAATATCATAAACTTTATTGATTCCAAAATCTCTCGTTATTACTTCTGGTATTTTCTTTTTACTTTTAGGTAATTCTTGTAGTAAGTTACCATCTATTTTTATAGTAACACCTTTTATTTCCTCTAAGTTAGTTATACTATAAACAATACTTTCTATTAATCTTTCTTCTAGATTTTCTATTACGTTCAATAATTCCTTAGAAAAATCGATAGTAACTATACTATCACTAATAGTAATTCCATTAACTTTAGTATTAGTTGGAACTATGCCACTTAAGCCAACAGGTAATTTTTCACTTTTATTAATTGTTAGATATTCAATAATACCTTTAATTTTAGATTCTAGTGTTTCTCCCTCTAATAAAACATTGGTTTTAACTAAATAGTTATTTGGTCCTAATAAATATATTTCATTTGTACCTAGAGAAACAACATATTCGATATCAATTTCTGGATTTAGATAATTATTATTTACTTTTTCAGGTATTATGTAAATTACAAATAATGTAAATATCGTAAAAGTTGTGATTAAGATTTTTCTAAGCGCTTTCTTTCTAAGCATATTATTCACCCTAATAAAGTGTATGAAATATTTAAGAAAATATTAAAAGAAAAAGATAAACTTTTTGTTTATCTTAAGACAAAGAAATCTCTTTTAATTTTAATAATTCTACTACAGCACCCGCACGTCCACTTACTCCTAGTTTTTGGATAACATTAGATATGTGGTTACGAACTGTTTTTTCACTAATTCCTAATTGGTAGGCGATTTCCCTAGTTGTTTTATTTAATACTAACAAAGAGAAAACTTCATGTTCCCTTTTAGTCAAAATATTTGTACTCACTATTTCACTCCTTCTATTTATACACATAATTACTCATAGTATTTTATGTAACTAGTGTTAAAATAGATAGTGATTTAGCCTACTTTTCGAATTTTACTGTAATATATACTTTTTCTGTAAATTCTTCTTGAACGGATTTCATTATATTATTAGCAAGAGTACTATCATGTTCCTTTTTAATAGCTACTACTTTTACTTCGTTATTATCAATTTTAACAAAGCTATCAAGACTGAAATTCTTTTTTATTTTTTCTTCGATGGCTTCTTCTTTTCCTTTTATATCGGTTAGGTATTTTATTTGTTCATATGCATTATTTTTTTCTTCAGCACTAGCCTCTTCGCTTGTTAAAGTACCTTTTAAATCAGCCATGGTTTCTTCTCTTTCTTCTTCAAGATTAACTCGCATTGATACTAAGGCTTCACTCTCATTTACAGTTACTTTAGTCTTATCTTTGTTTTTTTCTTCTTTGTTGGTGGTATCAGTGGTGTAGTTACTATTATTAGTTAGAAGCAATTCATTAGGCATAGTGATGTAATAGACACTTAATACCAATATTAAACTAAATAATGTTAAAAACCATAAATTCTGTTTATTTATCATATCCATTTCTCCTTTTCAATAAATTTTATGAAAGAAAAAAGAAGTTATGTCAAATTTTAACTTCTTTATTTTATAGCATTACTTGGTAGCGCTGTAGTCTCTGGTTGAGAAAATTCTATTTCTGAAGGCCATTGTTGATGATTATACAAAGTTGTTTGAGGTGGAACTGCATTAGTGATACGAATTTTTTCAACTGAGCTTGTTTTATCACTAAAGGCAACTAATTTTAATTCATAGAAATCTCTAACAACACTTTTTATGGTTTCATCTAGGTTTGATGCTTTATTTGATAAGGCATTTACCATGTTTTGTTTGTTTTTCTTTACTATTTTAGTGATTGCTATTTTAATGTTGTTTCTGTTGGTTTTATATTTTTCACTAGACTCTTGATCTAATTTATCTAACTTTTCTAATATACCCTCACTTATTCTACTATCTAAGTCACAGAAAGGATGCGCTGTTTCGTTGAGTTCTAATTTCGTAATAATTGTTTGTCTTTTTTCAGAATTTTTCTTATCTGTCTCTTCAAATTCATCTAAGTTTTCTATATAAAACGCTGTTAAATCATTATTTATTAATCCTTGTAATCTGGCTTTACCATAATCAAACATTTTGGTAACTGTATCTTTTATATATGAATTATCATTTGGTATTTTTTCTATATTGTTTTTTTGAGTAGCCATATAAGTTGTTATTTCATTTATAATTAGATTTTGACATTCTTGTATTTCTTCTGCATTTACAGTTTTATCATAAAAATTATTTAGTTCTTGATTATAGAAGTTATTTATATATTCTACTGCCGCTTCTAAAGTTTCCATTTTATCACTATTCTTATACTAGCAATATATCAAATTACTATATTTAAAACAAGAAAAAAAGCATATTACTATGCTCTTGACGAATATTTACCATCTTTGGTTGTAACTATAATTTTTTCGTTTTCTTCAATGAATAATGGTACTTTAATTACCATACCCGTTTCTAATGTGGCATCTTTCATAGCACCACTAGTTGTATTACCTTTTACTGCAGGTTCTGTTGATGTAATAGTATATTCTATTTTATCTGGTAAATTTATTCCAAGAATTTCTCCTTCATAAAAGGTTATGCTAATCATTAAGTTTTCTTTTAAAAATTTAATATCATTTCCTAATGATGATTTATCTAATTCTAATTGGTCATAAGTTTCCATATTCATAAAATAGTAAGTATTTCCCATTGAATAAAGAAATTGCATATCTCTTCTTTCAATAAGCGCTGTTTCTACCTTAATACCAGAATTAAAGGTTTTTTCGATTGTAGAACCGGTTCTTAAATTTTTAAGTGTAGTTCTAACAAAGGCTGCTCCTTTACCTGGTTTCACATGTTGAAACTCTAAAACTTGGAATATATCATTATCAATAAGAATTGTAATTCCCATTTTGAAATCGTTAACATTAATCATGATAATATCCTCCTTCTTTATCTATTTTACGTTTATTTTTTTTCTTTATGTGCTGTATGTTTTTGACACATTGAACAGTATTTACTTAGTTCAAGTCTATCAGTAGTGTTTTTTACATTTTTACTAACTCTATAATTTTCACTATTACATTCTGTACACACTAGAGTCTTATTTTGTCTGTTTCCAACTTTTGCCATAATATCCCTCCTCGTTTCCTATATGTATTATACCAAAAAAAAGGAAAAAAGCAAAAACTTTTTTCACTTTTTATATAACTACTTTTGAATAGAATATTCTA
>CAYRDW010000013.1:14831-19567 GCA_964423215.1 uncultured Muribaculaceae bacterium | reverse complement strand
TATTTTTTAAAGTATTAAAGAATTTAGCATTTACTTCTTTTAATCCATCAACATCAAACTTAATTGGGGTCCAGACAGGTGAAACCGATGGAAAATACCAACGAATACTATCAGCACCATACTCTTCAATAAGTTCGAATGGATTAATACCATTACCTTTACTTTTACTCATTTTTTTACCGTATTTATCTAAAACTAAATCATTTACTAGAACATTTTTATAAGGAGCTTTTCCAGTAATAAATACTGATAATACCATTAGTGTATAAAACCAACCTCTAGTTTGGTCAATTCCTTCACAAATAAAGTCTGCTGGAAATTGGCTTTCCCATAACTCTTTATTTTCAAATGGATAATGATATTGCGCAAAAGGCATTGAACCAGAGTCAAACCAACAATCCATTACTTCTAAAATACGGTTCATTGGCTTACCACATTCACTACATTTAATATGCACATCATCGACATAAGGACGATGTAAATCAATTGACTCATCAATTTTTTCAATAGCTAATGAAACTAATTCTTGACGTGAACCAACCATATGCATATGTCCGCATTCACATCTCCATAATGGAAGTGGTGTACCCCAATAACGATTCCTACTGATCGCTCAATCGTTCAAATTTTCTAACCAGTTACCAAATCTTTTAGCACCAACATAATCAGGATACCAATTAACTTTCTTATTTTCTTCTACTATTTTATCTTTCAACTTAGTAATTTCTAAATAATAACTTGGTTTACTATAATAAACAAGTGGTGATTCACAGCGCCAACAATGCGGATAATTATGAACTACTTTTTGTTTTTTAAATAATTTATCGTTAGCTTTTAAATATTTAATAATCTCTAAATCAGCATCGAAGACAAGCATTCCTTTCCAAGGTCCCTCTGTATATTTACCATCTTCACCAATTGGATTTAAAACTGGTAAATCATATTTCTTCCCAACATTATAGTCATCTTGCCCGAAAGCAGGAGCGATATGAACGATACCTGTACCGTCATCCATGGTAACGTAAGTATCACAGGTAACGATAAAAGCCTTTTTATCTACTTTAAGTTCCGGAATTAACTGTTCGTATTCCATGTATTCAAGATCAGTTCCCTTATAAGTTTCTAATACTTTATAATCTTCCCCTAGCACTTTAGGTGCTAGCGCTTTAGCTAATATAAATTTATAACCCATTGACTCTACTTTTACATATTCCTGATTAGGGTTTACGCATAAAGCTACGTTTGAAAGTAGCGTCCAAGGTGTCGTTGTCCATACTAAAAAGTAGGCATCTTCATCTTTTTTCTTCATTGGTACAATAACGGTTTCAACAGTAACTTCTTTATACCCTTGCGCAACTTCATGTGAAGCAAGACCAGTTCCACAGCGCGGACAATATGGTAATATTTTATGCCCTTCGTAAAAATAACCTTCTTCGAAAAACTTCTTTAAAATCCACCAACCACTTTCAATGTAGTTATTATCATAAGTAACATAGGGATTTTTCAAATCGATAAACTGCCCCATCTTTTCAGTTAATTCAGAGAAAGCCTTTTCATTTTTCCATACAGATTCTTTACACTTTTGATTAAATTTAGCTATTCCATAAGCCTCAATATCACCCTTGTTTTTAAAACCTAATTGTTTTTCTACTTCTAATTCAACTGGAAGACCATGCGTATCCCAACCTACTTTACGAAGAACCTTATAGCCCTTCATCGTTTTATATTTACAGAAAGTATCTTTTAGGAATTTCGCAAGCATATGATGAAGTCCTGGCATTCCATTAGCTGTAGCCGGACCATCATAAAAGACAAAATATTCATCATTTTGTTTTATTGATTTTCCTAAAATATCATTATCGATAAATTTATTTTTAATTCTTTCCTCGATAACACTATTCTTTTCTTTACTTAATTCTTTAAACATATTATTCCTCCTAAAATAAAAAACGACTATTCAATCCATAAGGACGAATAATCGCGGTACCACCTTAATTGATAAGAAACTTATCCACTTAATATCTTTAACGGAACTACCCGGCCTTATCTTATCCACAAGGCGCAATCTTGAAAGTGATCTAAATAATTTCTTATGTATTCCCTCTCACCTAACTAGGAATTCTCTTGCCATAATCCACTATTTCGTCTTTCGCACTTGCGTTGATGTCTATAAATATATCATATAAAATTTGGTAGCGCAAGTATTATTAAAAATTACAAATACTTCCTGATAAAGTTCCCCCATTCGGACAAATATAGTAGCGATAATTATTATTATTACATGTATAATTATAATCATCACAAGTGCTCCAACCATCACCTATACCACACCAACCATATTCTGGACAAGTATATCTTTTACAATTAGTTCTAGTTCCTCCATCAGAACAGGAATAATCACATAACGTTTCATTACGATAAGAAGCTCCAGGACGACAATTATGAGGATTAGTACATTCATAACAGTTTTGTCCTGAACAAGTACCCTGACAATTTGTACCTACTAAAGTCCAACCACTTTGACAAGCAAACGATGCTGCATAACTATGAGTAACCACAAAGCTAACACTACGACTATTTCCATTATTTCCAGTAGCCGTACAAGTTATAGTAACATTGCCACTCCCAACCGTACTATTATTAGCTGGACTACAGTAAACCGTTCCTGATGATACCGTATAACTATAATTAATATTATTTAGAAAATTATAATTAGCTCCACTACTTAAAGTAAGCGGCGATGCTTTAAATGATATAGCCGGTGTTCCAGTATCAACTCTGGCGATATAAACACCTACTCCTGAAGATAAACCAGAACCACTTACTACTTTGTATCTCACAAAGCTAGTACCAGCTGTACTTACCTGAAAAGCAGCTGAATAACGGGTAGTTGGCGTACAAGTATTAGCCGTATCATTACAGTAATAAATTGTCGTTCCACTAGTTGAAGTATTAGCTGTTAAAGTTATTTTTAAGTTTTGATTAGACCAAGCACCACTAGCGACTACTGTTCCAGCACTTGATTTAGTAGCTGTAACTGATTTAATACTTGGCGGTGTTGCATCTCTTTTAATTGTTGTCTTACAAGTTCCTACTCGTCCTACTTTATCAACAACGGTTCCTGTTACTACCGTCCCACCTGTATTACTAGTAATTGAAGAATGACTTAAACTTTGGGAAGCAATCCCACTTCCTGGTAATCCATCACCCTCTAAATCACTTACATTAGAAATTGATATTCCTACATTATTAGTATAGTAACTATTTGATCCAATTGTTCCTGTAACATTTAAACTACAAACAGGATTATTTTTATCTATTTTAACCACAAACTCATTAGACATAATTGTTTTATTACCTACACCTGTTTTTACTTCTACTTTATAATTTCCTCTTAAAGTAGCTGTATAAGTACTAGCTGTAGCTCCTTCAATAACAGTTCCATCCTTATACCATGTATAAAGATATCCACTAACTGTATTACCTGGATTTGTAACTGCTGTTAAAACAACGTTATTTAAAGCCCAATTACCAGAAGTTACAGGATCTCCATCGATTGACTTACCAGTTAAAGAAACACTCTTAAACTCTGCCTTATCAATCTTTATAGTACCACAAGAAGCAGTACTTTCTTGATTTAATCCATCATATGCATTAACTGTTATAACCTTATTAGCTACATCATTATTTAAAGTAACTAAACCACTATTATTAGTAGCTTTTAATTTAGTCCAGCTTCCAGAAGCCTGACGATATTTAAAATAATCAATCCCGTATTTATAATCACCCTTTACTGAAAAATGTAAATATAAATCTCGATTAGTCCATTTCCCATCATAAACCTCATTACCAGATTCATCATAAGAAACCTTACAGAAAGTCTCATAAGTAGTTGGATTATCAATATCTCCACCTTCTTCATCACCTAAACAATCTTTACTTTTATACTTACTACAAATCAAACACACTTTATATGTTAAATCTAAATTATTTTCAGCTGCATAATCTTTTTTATTAGATAAATAAACATATGAAAGAGAAGAATCACAAATCTTATCAGTATTATATGGATCTTTTATTTCATCAATATATTCATCATCAATTAACTCTTTTAGTTTAATAACCTCATAAGTATATTGATCTTCAGGAATAGTATGGGCAGCGCAAAAATCACGAGACCCACCAGTTAAACAATCAGCTATCGCTGACATCGCTGAATTTCTCATACTTTCTTCGGCTAAATCATAAGCCTTATTTTTCGTTTTCCCTACATAACTTGAATAAGTCATTATTCCGATTCCCATTAAAACACCAAGTATTACGACTATAGCTAACATTTCTATTAAAGTAAAACCTTTATTTCTTCTCATATACTTACCTCACACCATTTACATTTTAAAAAAGTAGACTAATCATCTAATCTACTTCCAGTATCTCAATCTCATCTACTATTTCTAATTGCTGTTCTACAATTGCTCTTAATTTCTTTTTAAATATTCTTAAATTTCTCTCGACATTAGCATTCTTTATTTCTAACCTCTCAGTTCTAAGTAAAGAATCATTTATAATTCTATCAGCATTACGTCTAGCATCTTCTATTATATGTTGTGATTCATTTCTTGCTGTATTTCTTATTTGTTGTCCAGAATCTTCCGCTAGTAAAAGCGCTCTATTAAATGTGCTTTCTAGATTTTTATAATGTTCTAATTCACTCTTTAATTTTTCTATCTCTAAAT
>CAYRDW010000013.1:0-14821 GCA_964423215.1 uncultured Muribaculaceae bacterium | reverse complement strand
TACGTCTAGCATCATCTATAATCTGTCTAGCTTCACCTTGAGCCATCCTCCTGATATTATTCCCTACCGTTTCGGCATTATTTAAAGCAATATTCATACTACTTTCAATACTTTGATAGTGAACTAATTTTTCATTTAACAATTTAATTTCTTGACGTTGTTTCTCTATTTTGGATAATACTTTTTCTGTATGATCAATAACTTCATTCAAAAAATCATTGACTTCACTACGTTTATATCCATTTAACTCCCTATTAAATTTTTCCATAATTCACCTCAAAAGTTAATAACTACCAGTTAAATTCATCTTCTTTATCTTGCTTATCTTTTCCCTTAACACTTTTTACAGAATCATCTGTAATTTTACCTTCAACATTAACATTATTAGGAGCACAAAGAAAAATTCCTCCTCCTAATTTCTGTAAGTTTCCATTCATCGCATATAAACTTCCTGTTAAAAAATCAACGATTCTTTTAGCTTGATCAGGAGTAACTCTTTTTAAATTAACTACAACTGTATTTCTATTCTTCAAATAATCTACTATTTGTGTACTTTCTGAATAAGCACGAGGTTCAAATAGAATCATTTTATTTTTACCTGTAGCAGCTTCATCTTTCGTATCATTACGATTTACTTTGTAGTACTCGTCTTCCCCACCAATTTCGCTAACTATTTCTTCATTTTCAACACCGAAAAATTTCTTAATATTATCAAGCGCCATCTCATTTCCTCCAATTTTATTCTACTCTACAATTAATTGTAACACATTTTATAATAAAGAGGAAGTTTTTCCCCTTATTTTTAATATTTTTTATTAATACCACAGATTAGTTAAATCAGCATTATGACTACGTGGTTCTGGGGTTGGTTTTTCAAACTTCATCATTACTGGTACTAGAAAAGCTGAACCAAAGGCGATACAACTACCAGCTTGTAATGTTTTTAGTGATTCAACCATATCAGAACTAACACTAGATATCATATTCTCCATAAATTTTAAATCTTTAGGATGAACGGTTCTTAGAATAATAAAATTACTACACTGTGAAGTTGCAGTTTCTGATAATTCCGATAATCTTTGGGTAATAAGCCCTAGTATTACTCCATATTTTCTGCCTTCTTTAGTTATCCGATCAAAGATATTATAACCAAATATTTCGGCATCACTATCATTTTGAACGTAACGATGAGCTTCCTCAATAATAATATGAAATGGTTCTTTAGCTCTTTCTAACGCTTCAACATTATGTCTAAATAATAGATGTGAAATAATCTTAGTAATTGCTTTAGCCATTCTATCATCAACATCATGAATATTAAAATTAACAATTTGAGCTTTTTTACCATCATTAGCTGTTAATAAACTTTTTATAAATTCTGTTTCACTCATATACTGATTACATTCAAAAATCTTTGCATAATCACTGTTAACTAAGGAATGTAATCTAACACTAAGTATGTTAGCATAATCAAAAACACGATTACTTTTTAAAACACCTTCACTAATTAATGCAAACTCTAAAGCTTTCTCCAAATCAGTTAATGTATAAAAGCTTTCATCTATTATCTCTTCTTTATCTGCTTCCTCACTAATAAAGGTATTCACAAAATCAACAACCAAACCTACTTCTTGCATTTGACCAGTCTTATCAGTAAATAGGCATTGCTTTAAAGTTCTTGTATAACCAGGTTCTTTAACTTCACTATTTAAGTTTAATTGTTCCGTATTAAAATTAGTTAAAACCGCTGTTACTTGATCACGTATTTTCCCTGAGTCTTTCCCACTTAATAAAACATCAAGTAGGGCTCTCGCAATAATATCATTCTTTCTTTTATTAAGATTAGGATTCTTACTACTTAAAATACGAACCAATCTCAAAGCCTTCTCAATTATAGGTAATTGAACTATTTGATCTACTCCTAATAATTGAGCTATATCATCAACATCTAATAACCAAATCGGTATTTTTAAAAAATCCCCTTTTCCCTCTCTAATGTTAGTTGTATAGGTCTTATTACGTAATAAAGGATTCTTCTCACATATTCCTTCAAAAACATCAGTATATTCACCATAGGCATCAAAGACAAAGAGATTAGAGTTAACTGGTACATAACTACTTCCTAAAAACAAATTTTGAATTAGACGAGCTACTGTAAAACTCTTCCCTGCGCCCGTATTTCCTAATATTGCGAAATGATTACTGAAAAATTTATTAACATCAACGTTTATTCTATAATTCTTATAAATACTTGATAATCCAAAATAAACCTGATTTTTACTAACTATCTGCTGAGAACCTAATATACTACTAAGTTCCTCCATTTTTATCATTCTTACATCACTACGAAAAGAAGGTTTCTTACTAGATCCTGGCACAAATCTCTCACTAACTAGTTCTCCAACAATCGCAATTTTAATAGTATCTTCATGGGCTTGTTTAATTTCCCCAACGATGTTACTTCTATTATCTTCAAAAATAATATGAAGATTTATTAAATTAGCTTGTGAAGAAATATCAATAGCTAGTTTAACTGTAACCATTTCATTTTCAATTGCTACAATATTACCTAACATATTAATGACACCCTCTTATTCTACTAAAAGTATAACACAAATATATCCAAAAAAAAAGCAATGTTTTTTTAAAACATTACTTATTATCTTAGGTCTATTTTAATTGTCTACTAGCATGCTAGAAATTGAGAAATCTAATGTTTCAATAATTTCACCATGTGTAACAGTAAATGAATAATCACCAATTTCTGTTAACAGTGTACCCTGTATATAATTAACACTACTTCCACCATCAAGTGTATAAGTAACTTCTGCTTCAGGTTCATTAACAGAAACAGAAATATCACCATCTAATATATTTAGTGTTCTATTATCAGTAATAACATCGTTTTGTAACACTGAAATAGTTATAATTTGATCGATTATAATTGGTAAAACAATTTCATTACCAGCTAAATCAACAATAGTAATTTCACTAATTTCATTAGTATTATAAATCTTAGTAAGTATCTTTTGATCTTCACTTAATATAAATCCTACTACTGGTTTTAATTCTTCATCAGAAGTAATTGTTACTAAAACTGTATTATCATCTAGTAATTGATAATCTGTACTAATAACTGGATTAGTTCTATCGATTGTTACTACAAACTCTTCATAATTACCACTATAATCATATGCACGAATATGGTATTCACCATCTTCATGTAAATAAAAATCTTGTGTTAAATCAATATCTACTACATTCATCATTGATTCTTTTTCAATTGTATTTTCACCATCAATTACTTCATAAATAGCTTTATAGTATTCTGCATATGCTACTTTATCATTATCAGAGAATACTAATTTTACTTCTTTATTAATTATTGAATCAGCTAATACTGGTGTATAAGAAGTTAAACCAGTCTCACTATCATATTCTTTAGTAAAAGCTTCAATTACTGGATTAGTTGAATCAAGTACTTCTACCGTGATTACTTTCGTAGTCGTTTGACCATGAATATTTGTAACTTGATAAGTTATTTCATATATTCCAATTTCTTGAAGTGAGAAGCCAGAAACTTCATAAAAGTCCATTTCATTAGTAGCTCTAAAACGATATGTAATAGTTACTACTAACGGATTACCATCCTCATCTGTTTCTGATATAGTTGGTAACTGAAAATCAGCATCTCCTACTTCTGCATAATAATCATCATTTAAGTTTAAAACTGGTGCTGATGGTTTTGGTGAAGCAACATCATTTACTGTTACTACCTTATAATCATTATTATCTGTTTTTGATGAATCATCTTGTTTGTTTTCATCTTTATCTGGATTAGTTATTACTGGATCTGGCTTAGTGTTATCATCTTTTAAATCTTTTTGATTACATCCACGTACAAAAACTAATACCCCTATAATTATTAATAATACGAAAACTACCGCAATAATGCTTTTCTTATCATTGTTTTTAAGCATTTTATTTCCCCCTAACTGCTATTTTCTTACAATTTAATTGTATAGACAATATGCCCTCCAAGTCAATGAATTATACACAAATAGACATAAAAAAAGAAGTTTTCACTTCTTTAGCTATCAGATTTGGCGTAAACATTAACTTTAATTGAAAAAGTTTTATCATTATATGGATATTTAATTGTACCATCTTTTTGATCTAATCCTGTAAAATTACTATCTTCGCTAACCCACATACGTAATCTAAAATTTTGAGTATAATCTTTACCGAAAGCACTACCATTATAAAGAGTTTTTTCTACTTTACTAGTACCATCACTATAATTACCAGAAGCAAGAGTAGTATCCTTTAATTCACTAAATAATTTTACTTTTTTCAAGCTATCGATTGTTAGAGGAGCTGGAATCTCAATATTTCCATTCTTTTCTACTAAATATAGTTTAACTATATCGATAGGTAAATCAGAATCTTTACTCATTCTAGCCGTTACTTCATAATTAATTATATTATCATTAGGGACTACTGCTGTTATTTTAAAATCAAAAACATAATCATCGGTAGAATAGTTTTTACCCTCTTCATCACTTACAGGCAGTGCATTAGTCATACTAATTCCTTTGCCTATTCCAGAGTTTTCTGTATAAAGTAGCTTAATTGTTCCTGTAGTAATTTCATTATCAGAATTACCCTCTTTAGTATAAACAAAGACACCATAAGTAAGTGTGATTGTAATAATCATAAGTAATAATAGTAGTATTAATATAATAATCCATTTACGTCTTTTCTCTTTATTATCTTCTTTATTTTTCATATAACCCCCTATTATTAACACCATTATATAATCTATTACTATAAAAAACAAGAAAAAAGTAATACCTTTAGTATTCCCTTTTTTCCATTGCAGTTATTTTTCATTAATAATACAACTCCCTTTTTCACAAGTTACCAGTATACTAATATATTTAATATAATAAGTCAATTCTAGTCTCTTTCTTTTAATTACTACCTAATTTAAAACATTACCATTAAATAGTTCTTTTAAATATTCCTTTTCATTATAATATAAACTATAAGTATGCATTACATCTCTCTTCATTTGTTTATGATTAGATATTTGTTTCCTTCTTCTAAATTGATAATTATTTAAATATCTCTCTAACAGAAACTTCCGGTACATATAAGATGTTTTATGTCTTTCTTGCCAAAGTGTAATCAAAAGTAGCCCCAAAACTAAACTTAAAATAAAATTTGGATAAAAGAAGATACTAGAAAAAAAGAGACAGAAAAATAGTAACCAACTAAAATAGAAAGTAATTACTAATACACGGTAATAAGATATAAAATAAGATAAAACTATTTGTATTAACCGTCCTCCATCTAATGGATATATTGGGAGTAAATTAAAGATTAATATTAAATTACTATACCTATGTAATAACACTAAATTATCAATATCTAACGGTAATATATTAACGACTATTATCTGCATTAAAGGCCCCATTATTAAAACTAGTAATTCCTGCCACAATGGAACATTAATATCATTATCAAAATAACTACATCCACCATATGGATATATCACAACTTTTCTAACCGGCCATCTAAGACAAAGAGCTGTTATAAAATGTCCTAGTTCATGAATTATAATAATAAAAGTAAAAATAACCATCATTCGAAATCGCCCTGTTAAAGCTGCTAGAGCTAATACAAAATAGAAAAGTGGATGAAAAGATATCTTATGGTAAATACTTTTTATAATCTAAAAATTCCCCTGATTTTTGATAATACAAATATACTTCACTATCTAAACATTCACCTAATAAACTTCCCTTTTCAACATAGTCATACAGCTTTATAGAATCACTCTTTACATTGATATACCATAAATCAACCCCATCGACTTGTTGAACGATAACTGTTTTACCATAATTATCTTTGTTACCTATAAATACTACAATCCCACTTTCTAAAACCGGCATTAGATAGTTCTTATCAACCGTTAATTTTACACCCTCATTATACTTCTCTTCACTCTGATAAACTAATTTCTCATCAAATACAGTTTGTGTAGGATCTTTTAAAATATCATCTAAAGGTAAAAAACTTCCTAAATACTTCTTATATACATCATTTATTTTCGCAAACGAAAAACTGTCCTGATAGACATACTTATAAACAACTTGTTTAGTATCAGGGTATATTTTAATAATACACATAATTGTGATTAATAATAAACCCGATATTAATCCCTTATGAATAAAATTAAGAATCCATCTTTTATTTTCATAACTAGAAACTTTAAGATTGTCCTTCTTATTCAAATAACGATTTACTGACCTATACTCATTCATCGTATCACCTAGTAATTAATATTAACGAACAACCCTATTTATTCCTAAAATATAATAAAAAAGAACTCCGATCGTTAAATTAAAAATTAATGAGTGACTAAATTGATATAAAAATAAAATAATTGAGGCATTATTATAACCAATAAAACTTAAAATTAAGTAAGACGAAAATTGAAATATTAAAATTGATGAAAATAGCGATATAAAAAACAAACTAAATCCCATTCGATAATGTTCTTTTAAGAAACGTAACCATAAAAAAATTACATAAAAAAGAAACAATCTTAAAAACAATAGATTTTGAAACATTAAACATCCTAAACCCGTCCATAGTAACCCTAATCTTAAATATTTCTTTTTATTTTTCATATTAAAAAATAGAAATACAATTATCACTATATAAAAACAAGGTTGAAATAAAGACAGACTATATGGTAAATAACCAAAATAATTAGAACATATTGCATCAAGTAAAAAAGAAAGTAAAATTAACCACATTATAATTCACTCCTTTTTAATACTGCTACATATCTTAAATTTTCAAAATTAACATTTGAAGATACTTTTAATATCTTACTAACTCCTAAATCATCATTTGATATTTTTTCAACTGTTCCAACCGTTATACCACTAGGAAACAAATTACCTAATCCATTGGTTACTACTGTATTACCTATTTTTACATCACTAGTACTACGAATACTAGTAACCAATAGTTGATTACTTTCCATATCATATCCGGTTATAATTCCATTATAAATATTATCTTTATCATGTACTGATACTGCTGTTTTATTATTCTTATCTATCGATGTAGTTAGTAATATAACACTAGAGTGACGATTAACTTTACTAATCTTTCCTACTAAGCCATCGGGATTAATCACAATCATATCTTTTTCTATTCCTTCTTTTTTACCTTTGTCAATTGTTAACGTATGAAACCAATAATCCAAATTACGTTCTGTAATAGTAGCAAAAATCATATCGTAGCCAGCCATTGTTGTTTTTAAATCTAACATCTTCTTTAACTCCTGGTTTTCCTCTTTTAAACTCTCTTCCTGTAAACTAGTAACTTTTTGATAACTAATTTTTTTAGGAATAAAAAGTTTGGTTACATGAGCCCCTATATCTTGAAAAATAGAATCAAACCCAAAAAAACTATAATTCTTAACTCCAAAATAAATTCCTATTAGTGATACTAAAAGAACTAAAATTACTATTAAACCTTTATTTTTTTTATGTATATTTCTATAACGTCTCATAAGTTTAAAATTTTCCCTTCCTCATAAAAACTATAGTAATTATCTTCCCCAACAATAACATGATCAACAATCGGAATTGAATTAAGTTTACCAAGTTCTACTAAAGCTTTAGTTAACCGGATATCTTCACGGCTTGGACTAACATCACCACTTGGATGATTATGAACACAAACTATCGATGAGGCACTAGCCAAATAAGCATATTTAAAAACTTCCCGTGGATGAACTAAACTACGATTAATCGTTCCCATAAACAATAATCTCCTCTCAATTGCTTCATTTTTATTATTCAAATAGATACAATAAAAATACTCTTGTTTCTTATCATAAAATAAGTATTTTACCATTTCATAGATATCACCAGCATTACCTAATTTACTATTTTCTAACTTTGGTTTCAGATGTATCCTTTTACCAAGTTCTATCGCACATAATATTTCTAATGATTTAGCTATCCCGATTCCATCAATTTCAAGTAATTGTTCTTTAGTTATCTCGCTTAGCTTGTCCAACCCATTACTAATAGCTAAAATATCCATTGCCAATTCCCTAACCGAACGAGTTCTACTACCAGTCTTAAGTAAGATTGATAATATCTCTTCATTTGATAAATTTTCCACTCCATAACTTAAAAACCTCTCTCTAGGTCTATCAGCTATGGGAATATCTTTAATTCTCAAACCATCACCTCTTTAAAACAACTTCCTCATAGGAAGCTAACACCGTTGATAAAACCGAATTAATTTCCTCTTCTGTTTTCGAATTATCTAGTAAAATATCATACTGTGATAACTCATTAACAAATTCATTATTATTAATATTTAATTCCTTTATATAAAGTTCTTGACCTTTACCTTGATAAAGTTCCTGAATCTTTTTAGCATTCTTCTTACTAGTTGTCATTCCTACATAAACATAGTATTTACCATCTTCTTCTATACCTATATATTTATTAGCCTTAACGGTAGCTTTTTCAGGGTTAGCATAAACACCATATTGTAGAAAATAAACACTATTATCCTCTTGAAAAGTAGAATCAGTATCGTGATATTCCCGAAAAATAAAAGTAGCACATAAATAACCTAATAGTAATGCGCAAACAATAGAAATTAAAAAGTTCATTTTCATATAATCACCTATACATATGATAACTAATCACAAGCTCGTAATTTGTCGAATATTTTCCTAAAATTAAAAAATACCAAGAAACATGTCAAATAATATCCAAAATACTATTATTAAGCAAATATCCAATATTCAAAATCATAAGAAAAAAAGAAAGTAAATCTTTCTTTCTATTACTAAAATTTAACTTTATACTAGTCCTAACACTTTAAATAAACAAGTTACTATAAAACATAATATTATTCCGCAAATAGTTGGAAGTAAAAATGCTAAAAACGTCCATTTCCAACTATTAGTTTCTTTACGAATTGTTAAACATGTTGTAGAACAAGGAAAATGCATTAAAGAAAAGATAATTGTATTAATAGCGGTTAATATCGTCCAGCCATGATTAACTAACAATGACTTCAACTGTGCCAAATCAGAGAAATCGACCATATTACCTAATGACATATATGCCATAATCATAATTGGTATTACAATTTCATTAGCTGGAAACCCTAATAAAAAGGCTGTTAAGATAACTCCATCTAAACCAATAAATTTCCCAAAAGGATCTAAAAAGTTACTAATATAACTAAGTAAACTAACTTGATTAATACTTACATTAGCTAAAATCCAAATAAGTATTCCTGCTGGTATCGCAACAACTACTGCTCTACCTAAAACATGTAATGTTTTATCAAAGATACTTCTTACTAATACTTTTAGTAACTGTGGCTTGCGATATGGTGGTAACTCCAAAGTAAATGATGAAGGTACCCCTTTTAAAAATGTCTTAGATAAAAACCAAGAAACTAAAAATGTCATAAATATTCCTAATAGAATTACCCCTGTTAAAATAAGCATTTCAATTAGCGAAGCCGCTCCACTAATCCCAAACCCCACAAAGAACATTGAAATAATCGCAATTATCATTGGAAACCTACCATTACAAGGTACAAAATTATTAGTTAAAATCGCTATCAATCTTTCCCTAGGTGAATCAATTATACGACAACCTATCACTCCTGCTGCATTACAACCAAACCCCATACACATAGTAAGCGCCTGTTTACCACAAGCACGACACTTTTGAAAACAACGATCCAAATTAAAAGCTATTCGTGGTAAATAACCAAAATCTTCTAATAACGTAAATAAAGGAAAAAATATTGCCATTGGCGGTAACATCACTGAGACTATCCATGCTAAAGTACTGTAAGCACCATTTACTAACATACTACTTAACCAACTAGGAAGATGAATCAAAGAAGCAAGTTTTAATAAAGGTTCCTGTAGTGAAAAGAAAAAATCAAATAATGTACTTGATGGATAATTAGCACCCGTAATCGTTATCCAAAATATTAACATTAGTAATAAAATCATAAAGGGAATTCCCGTCCACTTACTAGTTAAAAATCTATCTAATTTCTTTGTCTTTTTATCATAATCCTTCTTATGATAAATAACTACGCCATCAACAATATCCTCTGCTTTTTTCATTATTGTAGATACAATGTAATCTTTTAATTCATCTTCTTCATATGAAGTTCTTATTTTCTTTATAAAGCTTTGAATTTTACGTTTTTTTAACAGTGAATATCCTAAATAAGTTTCTATATCTTTATGTATAACCTCATCATTATCAATTAATTTAAGAGCTAGCCATCTACTATTAATATCCCTTATATCATATTCCTTAATAATACTATCGAGTTCTGTTATTTTTTCCTCTAAGCTTTTCTTATATCTAACTTTAGTTGGTGTAAAATTAATACTATTATAACTATAAACCTTTTCTAGTAATTCATTAAGTCCCTGTTTATTTCTAGCCGATGTTCCGACTACTGGTACTCCTAATCTCTTTTCTAGTTTCTTAATGTTTATTTCTACACCCTTTTTCTTAACTTCATCCATTAAATTAACTACAACAATTACTTTATTCGTAATTTCTAATATTTGTAAAACTAAATTCATATTTCTAACTAAACATAATGCATCACAAACAACTACCACTAAATCAGGATTTTGATAACATAAAAAATCTCTAGCTACTGTTTCTTCTTCTGAATGAGAGATCAAAGAATAAGTTCCCGGTAAATCATAAAGCTCATAATCTGTATTACGGTAAGTAAATTCTCCTACTGCATTACTAACTGTTTTTCCAGGCCAATTACCAGTATGTTGTCTCATACCAGTTAAAGCATTAAAAACTGTACTTTTACCTACATTAGGATTACCCGCTAAAGCTACTTTTATCATTAGTTAATCACCTCGATTATAATCTTCTCACTATCTTCTTTACGAAGAGCTATAGTAGCATTACGTACTAAATAAGCAATCGGATTTTTAAATGGACTAATTAATACACATTCAATTATTGTTCCAGGTGTAAAACCAACGTCTAATAGTCGCCTACGGATGTTTCCTTTATTTAATAAATTTATTATTACTGCTTTTTCACCTAAATCTAATTTATCTAAAGTTTTACCATTCATGACATCACCCTAACTTAATATATTCCTCCAAATAAAAATAGGTGCTTAACAAAAAAAAGACAATCAATTGTCTTTAGGTAAATAATTCGATTATTCTTTTTTGCGATTTAATTATATTATAAAGTTCCAGATTATCACATAAAATATTCACGTTTTTTAAATATATAGTTTGCGATAATATTTCCATAAGTGATAAAAGTATTAAAAAAGATATTCTTTCTACTAATATAGATGGTATTTTCTCAAGACGTAGTGTAACTTCATATTCCATTTTCTCATCACAGTATCTAAACGTATCAAATAAATCTTTAATAATCTCTTTCTCTTCTTGAGAAGTAATTTTTTTTAATTTATGAAAAGAAAATGGTAAAGGTATAATTTCATGTTTTTTATTAGTTTTCTTCTCCTGTATAACTATATTAGTTTTAACAGCATCACCCATCGTTAGATGAACATTTTTCTTAAATATCTTTTGAATATCCCTAAAATTAGACCCTAATAAAGAAGTGCCATAATAGATCGAAGCTAATTTCAAAAAAGAATAATTCATAGGGATATAATCATTATCGAAATAGAGAAAGTGGTTATGACAAAACGGACAAAGACATAACCCTTTTTTATTAACCGCACTTATATAATCTACATAAAAAATTTGTAAACATTTATAACATGCTACTACATTATTATTATCCATTTTTTCCGCAACAGGATAATTTGTTTTTAGATTTTTTATCTCTTGTAATATTTCTTTTAATGAATAATCACTAATAGGTAAATTAGTATCAGGAAAAATAAGCAATCTTTCGATTATCTTTATTAACCGATTATTTTTTATATTTTTAGAACTCACAATCACTGCTAAATGAATCAAAAGCTCCTCTTCCTTTAATTTACTTATTTCAAGCTTTTCTGTTCTTTCATAAATTTTTTCATAGTTTTTAGGCAAAACAATAAAGTATTTAATATCTAGTAATAGACTGGGTAGTTCTTTTATTTCTAATTTTCTATATTTATCTAACCACCAATATTTCATACCATCACCCACCATTATTATACCACAAAACAAAAGATAACATTTACGTTATCTTAATATCTAATTAATTCTATTTCAAGATTTTTATCAGGAACAAAATATATCATTTTATCATAATCTTTTTTATCTATCTTTATAATTATCATTTTCTTAAGTATATCTAAAGTTTTATCCGTTTCATTATCGTCAAATACTGAGAAATTATTATATGTATTAACAGTATAGTAATAATAGTCATCATCTTCAAATATTGTATCATTATCTCCTAAATCATAACCACTTTGTGAAGAATAATCACCAGTATAATAATTATCACTCAAATCATCATAATTCATATACAAATAGTATTTACCATCTTCATCAAAATATAGTAATTCATCAGCTGAACTTAGCCAATAACCTTCAATTTTATCACTATAATAACCATTAAAGAAAGCACTTTTAAAGTAATTACCAATCGTTGTTTCATAGCCATTATTTAAAGTTAAAGGAATCATTGATACAAACATAAATACCGTAGTTATTGTTACTATTACTAATGAAAATATCGATATAATTAGCGATGTTACTTTTACACCCTTAGTAGCGTAACGAAATCCTATAACCGTTAAAACAAAACCAATAACTCCTGCCGTAGCACCAACTATTACATTAAAAAACAATAGTGGAATCGCTATAATTGCTAAAATAATTCCTATCACACTTTTATTATCACTATTAGTAGAAACACGATTTATACTACTATCATCAACATATTGAATAGTACTATTTTTCTTATTTAAATCATCTTTATAACTGATTTGAGTATTATGAATACTATTATCACGATATTTCGCAAAGGGATCTTCATATACAGTAGTTTTTTCTCCACACTCCGGACAGTACTTAGCACTCTTTTCTATATCTGAACTACATTTAGTACATTTCACACTTAACACCTCACTACTTTAAGTATACCATTATTTATATTTTTTAGCACTATTTGGACTAAATATAAATTGTCTTTTTCATTAAATTGTGTTATAACATGGCCCACTGAGGTGAAGATAATGAGTGATGTTGAAAAATTAATAAACTTAGCTATTGAAAGCTATAATCCTTATCAAAACAGATATTTTGAATACTCTAGTATAGCTACTTTTACCAATGAAAATTTAAATCAAAAATACCAAATTGTTGATGTTAAAGGTAAAGATGTTCTACTTCCTGGTAGTTCAGGACATCATTTTCTTAGTGCCGCCTATTATGGAGCCAAACATATTACTCTATATGATATAAGTATTTTTTCAAAGCCGATAGCTTTTCTCTATATAGGTAGTATGAAAGCTCTTCCTGATCAAAAAGAATTTGAAGCATTTACACTTAATGTTGAAGGAAATGATGATTTTTTTGGTAGAAAAACTTTTAATAAAGTAAAAGAAAGCCTACCACAAAACGTGGCTGCTTTTTGGGAAGGTTATCTTAGTAAAGCACCTAAAGAATATATAGTTAATTTAGCTTTACCTATTAGATGTAGAGGAAATTCAAAACTACAAGAAGAAATAAAAAGTCTGGTGCCATATCACACAGAAGAAGGATATAAAGATACCAGACAAATAATTAAAGATATAAATTATCCCCCTTTTATACAAGGTGATATAAAAAAAGTTAATATTTCTAATTTAAAATTTGATGTAATAGACTTAAGTAACATCCTTGAGTCTAATGTTACTATCGCTTGCGATGAATATTATAACGCACCTATAGATAAGATTGAAAAAGAATGGGTTGATTGGGCTATTAATTCTCTATCAAAATCCCTAAACCCTGATGGTTCTATTATACTAGATTATCGCCAAGATATAAGTGAACCAGAAAAAGAAACCAGTTACATTTTTAACCACGATCAAGTCAACAAAATAGTTATTGATTCAGGTCGTAGTGGCCTTTTCCCTAAAAATACTGTTCTTATCTATAAAAAATAAACTATTTATCAATTGACAAGATAATCCGTTTAGATTATTATTAACCCAAAAGGAGATTATAATGCAAAATATAATAGATGTAAAAACATTCGAGCCTAAGGCTTTTAGTACTGAAAATAAAAACCTACCTGGTTTTTTATCAGCGCAGACTACTTTTACTTGGAGTGATACCTTATATAATGGTTTTGAATCATATAAAGACCCAAGAAATAACAATATCGCAAACTACATTCCCGAAGAATCAGATATAAAAAAAGTTGGTGATATTTTTATTGGGAAAGAAGGAGCAGTATCTACTGCCTACAATCTAGATTCATATTCTACTAAAGAACATGAAAGTATCATATGGGCTTTACTTACAGCTAACGAACTTAAATACCCAGGATATAAATTTGTTTTATTACCTGAAAAGTTCCCTATTGGTATTAAACCCGGACATTATGGTGATAAAAGTACGCTACTAATAAAAGGAATACCTGTATTTTTGACCCATATTCTATATATCACAAATTATAAAGAATTTGTTGAAGATAATAAGCGTATGAGAAAAAAACTGTAAAAGTATATTTTTGTAAAGACGTTAAATAAAAAGTAAAGTGCACAATAGAGTGTATGAATATTCAAA
>CAYRDW010000012.1:0-20987 GCA_964423215.1 uncultured Muribaculaceae bacterium | reverse complement strand
AAATTATTGAAAAGATAGGTTTAGGTAGTTCAGTAACTATCGCAACTAATATGGCTGGACGTGGTACCGATATTAAATTAAGTGATGAAGTTCGTGAGAATGGTGGATTATGTGTAATTGGTACTGAAAGACATGAATCACGTCGTATTGATAATCAGTTAAGAGGTCGTTCTGGTCGTCAAGGAGATCCAGGATTTACTCAATTCTATGTTTCAATGGAAGATGAACTAATGATTCGCTTTGGTTCTGATCGTATTAAAGTTATGATGCAAAACTTAGGTTTTGATGAGAATCAAGCAATTAGAAGTAAAACCTTTACTAAAGCATTATCATCAGCACAAGCTCGTGTTGAAGGAAATAACTTTGATGTTCGTAAGCAATTACTACAATATGATGACGTTATGAATAATCAAAGAGAAATCATGTATGGTCGACGTAATGAGATATTAGAAAGTGAATCAGTTCATGAATCAGCTTTAAAAACTATTAATAATTATATTATGGATTTAGTAAATTCACATGTCTATCCCGAAGGAAGACTAAATAATGATGATGTTAAAGATATTGTTAGGTTAGCTAATGAAAATTTAATTAGTAAAGATATAGATAAAGAAGAAGTAGATAATAAGACACCTGATGAGATAATTGAATATATAACGGATATTGTTATTAAGGAATATGAAGAAAAAATAAAAGATATACCTGAAGAGATTAAAAATGAATTTGAAAAAGCAATCAGTTTAAATGTTGTTGATCACCACTGGACTGAACATATTAATACCATGTCACATTTAAGAGAAGGTATTTATTTAAGAGGTTATGCACAAGAAGATCCATTACGTGCTTATACAATGGAAGGTTTTGAATTGTTTGATAAGATGATGCAAAAGATCGATCATGATATCACAATTATGTTAGTTAAATCTGAAATACGTCAGAATATTGAAAGAAAAGAAGTATCAAAGAAGAAAATAACTAATGATAGTGATGATTCATTGAAGAAAAAACCAAAGAAAGTAGAGAAAATAGGTCGTAATAGCCCGTGCACTTGTGGAAGTGGAAAAAAATATAAACAATGTTGTGGGAAATAATTTATAAAGCAAACAATTATAAAATTAAACAATAAAAAAAGATAATACTTGAGAAATGAGTATAGTTTATGTGTATAATAGTAATAGAAGTACTAAAATCTATTGTTTATAACATATACTCTACAGACAAAAATATAACCAATGTTAGTATTTAAAAGTACTAACATTTTTGTTTATCTAAAACTATTTATATGAGCTACTATGTGACTTCTTAACAAGTATAAAGTGTTTATAGGCACTATACTCGCTACTTTGAATCTAGAAGATGAGACTCTTTTCAAAATAGTTTTGGCTATGCAAATATTCAATAAATGAAATTTTTAGTGTATACTTATAATAGTGATGAAATATGAAAATAAGATCGAATATATTTGTTCTGCATTCATTAAATGGAGATACTTGAGAAATGTGGAAAAAAATATGAAACCAGGGGTTAGAATGGATGATAATAAATTAGAAACTATAACAAAACTATTTGAAAGTAAAGAGATAAGAAGTTTATGGGATCCAGAAAAAGAGGATTATTACTTTTCAGTAGTTGATATATGTGGGGCATTAAGTGAGAGTAAAATCCCAAGAAACTATTGGAGTGACTTAAAACGTAAATTAAGAAACGAAGGAAGTGAGTTGCACGAAAAAATCATGCAACTGAAAATGCAATCTTCTGATGGCAAGAGTTATACAACAGATACTCTAGATACCCAGGGGATCTTTCGACTTATAGAATCCATTCCGAGTCCTAAAGCAGAACCTTTAAAAAATTGGTTAGCTATACTTGGCAAAGAAAGAATAGATAAATTTAATAGTAAAGAGGAACTAGAGCAAGAGATGCTAGATTGGTGGGCAGATATAAAAATTCCTGCAACAGCCGAAGAAAGAGCCGTAATGGTTGAAAAAATTGATCAAGTATTAACTGAAGCTGATATGTTAGATAAACTAATCGTAAATGAGATAAGTGAATATAGAATATTTGAAAAGAAAAAACAGGACTAATTAAGATTATAAAATGGAAATAGAAAAACAAAAATTCAACGAATACAAAGAATTCCTTGGATTTATGAAATTTAATTAGACTTATTAAATAACAGATAATCATTTATAATGACATCTGTTCTTTTTATTTCAATCATATTAAATTTGGTAAGAATATCATTTTTAATATAGAAACAACGATATTCATAAGGAGTCAAGAATGGAAAAGTATTTAGAAGTTGAAAAAAAGAACTTAAAAGAACTGCTAAAGGACTACAATGTTATGTGCTGTAAAATTAGAAATTCTAGAATCAAATCAAAACAATTAGCAATTTTAGAAATGATAATGCTTAATTATGAAAAGGATGTTTGTTTTATCAAAAATCCTCCACTAGGTGATGTTAAAGGAATTATATCTTTCTTTGTTAGAAAAAGTGATTGGAATGAAGTTGTTAATCGTCTAAAATATTTAGGTTATTCTAATAGATTCTTTGAGTTATCTTTTAATGATACTACAAGCATTAATGAGACGGATATTTTATCAATCAATAGATTAAATTGGAAAGGTCTCGATTACTCATTATTGAATTTATTTGAGCAAGATGAAAAAAAATATGAACAACAATCACCACACAATCGAGAATTTAAAATAATTTCTAATGATGGAACAGTAAAAACATTAGAAGGCTATAGGGGAGACGGTTCTGAATTTGGTAGAAGAGCTTTACCAGTTGAAGATGCAAGATGTATGGTTAATTTGTCAGTTCCTTTTAGAAATAAGAATATTATTGATCCTTTTGCTGGTGGTGGAGGAATTATATATATGTATAAATACATAAATCCTACTGTGACCATGACAAGTATTGATATTGAATCAGTATTAAAACCAGGACTAGAATTTTATGGATCAACACATCATGTAGGAAATGCTAGCGAAACAAAAATTAATAAAATGTTTGATGCTTTAGTTACAGAAGTTCCTTTCAATCAAAAAGCTGTAGAGGATATTAAAGCAACCCTAAGTAATATGTATAATAATTTAAATAAAAATGCAATTATTGTATTTATGTGTAGTTCATCACAAAGTGAAGAACTTGAAAAATTTTTAAGTGCAAATCTAGAAAGCAATTTAATTTTTAAAAAACAACTAAATAGAAAAGGAACAGATGTAGCAATTCAGATTTGGACTAAAGATAAAGAGTTAAGTAATGACTTGACTTCGCTTATTAAAATCGTGAAGGAGATATATTAGATAATAAATCACGTTTTAAAGCAGTTTTAATTATGCAAATATTCAATAAATATTGTTTTTAGTGTATACTTATGTTAGTCAAGCAATATTGAAAAAAGGTATTAAATAATAAAAACAAGGAAGTGAAATATTATGAAAATTGAAGTGCGCAAAATAAAAGAAAGCGAAATTTATGATGCAGCTGAAATAGTTGTAACTGGTTGGCAAACAGCATATAGAAATATTATTGATGAAAGTATTGATTAATTATATAAATTAAAGTTGGAGGAAATATAATGGAACAAAAAATTTTGGTTTTAGCATACCCAGGATCAGGAAAAACTTATTTAGCAGATAATTATGAAAATATTAGTGATTTAGAATTTCAACATTTTCGTTACAATTATGGAAAACATAAACATTTACCATTGGAACAATTAAAAGGGAGAACTGATATAAGAACTAATAATGAAGAATGGCCAAATAATTTTTTTACTGCACTATCTGAAGAATTGCAAAAGGGACGAATTGTTTTAGTTCCATTCGCAACTTCCTTACTTGAAATCCTAAAATACCTAGAAGAAAGTAGTAATGTTAGAATTATTTTTGCGATTCAAGATAAGAAAAATTTTGAACAGTTAGCAGAAAGTTTTAGAAACAGAGGTAATAGTGAAGAGTTCATTGAAAGACGAAGAAACGACTTTCAAAAATGTCATACTATAATTTCTGATTCAAAATTTGAAAAGGTTTACATAAGTGAAAATGAGTTTTTAAGTGATGCTCTTTCAAAAATTGGTATTAAACTAAAAAAAGGACAAGGTGTGAAAAACTATATATAATTTATTGAAATCAATGAAAATGAATTACAGGTTATTAATAAACTATTTGATAATAGTGAAATAAGAAGCATATGGGATAAAGAGACTGAAAAGTATTATATAAACGTAGTAGATATTGTCAGTATTATTTCTGAAAATAGTAATCCTCAAACTTATTGGAGAGTATTAATAGACAGTCCTAAATCTAGAAAATATTGGAATGCTTTAAAAACAAAATTAAATCAAGAGGGAAATGAATCGGTGACAAATTGTCACCAACTGAAAATGAAAACTCAAGACGTAAGATGATAGAAAATGATATGTTAGATATACAATTATAAAAATTACCCAAGTCCAAAAGCAGAATTATTAGTAATAAAATGTGCTTATATATAAAAGAAAAACAAAATAATTATAGGAGTAAAAAATGGAAAAATTATATGATACTTTAAAATATTATAATGAAAATGCTGAATTGTATTTTAAACAAACTATAGAAGGAAATTTAGAAGATAAGTATGCTACATTTTTAAGAAATATCCCTAAAAATGCGTATATATTAGATTTTGGATGTGGTTCTGGTAGAGATACTAAATATTTTATAGACAAAGGATATAAAGTTAAAGCTAAAGATGGCTCAGTAGAAATGTGTAAGTTAGCTAGTCAATATCTTAATCAAGATGTTGAATGTATGAAATTTGATGAATTAGATAGTGAAAATGTTTATGATGGAATATGGGCATGTTCATCAATATTACATGTTGAAAAAGAAGAACTACCTAATATACTAAATAAAATGGCAAAATCTCTAAAATCAAATGGAGTAATCTTCACAGCATTTAAAAAAGGAGAAGGTTATGAAATAAAAGAAGGAAAATATTATAACCATTTAACAAAAGAGATATTAGAAGAAATATTGAAAAATTTAAATGGAAACATAGAAATAATTGATTATTTTGAAGATTTATCAAGTACTAAAAGACCAGTAAAAACAATGTGGTCAAATTATACTTTACAAAAAAAGCTTTAATGAATATATAATCATTAATAGGAGAATATATGAAAGTTATAACTATTAAACAACCTTTTGCTACTTTAATAGCCGAAGGCTTAAAAGAATATGAATTTAGAACTTGGCGTACTCATTATCGTGGTGATATTTTAATTCATGCTGGTAAAAGTATTGATAAAAAAGCTATGGATCGTTTTAAACATTTAAATTTAGAATATCCAGTAGGTTGTATTATTGCTAAAGCTACTATTACTGACTGTATCTATGTTGATGATAAATTAAGAGCTGATTTAACCAAAAGGGACCCATTAGTTTATTATGGAATGACACACAAGAGTGATTGGGATGGTTATGGATTTAAATTAGAAAATGTAAGTAAGATAGATCCCATACCTATTAATGGTAAATTAAGCTTATGGGATTATGATTATCCACAAGAGTAAACAAAAAGAGACTTGAATGAAGTCTCTTTAAATTTGTCCAAAGCCATAATAAGCATTGATTAATAGTTGCCTTAATTCACTAACTAAGGGTAAACGAGGATTAGCAGTAGTACATTGATCATAAAAAGCATTTTCACTAATCTCATCGATCCTTTGCATATACTCTTCTTGATCGATTCCATATTCTTTAAACGATGATGGAATATTCAATTTTATCAACATCTCTTTAATCATGATTATTAAATTATCAATAAGTTCATTATTTGAATCACCTTTTAAACCTAATTTTTTAGCTATAGCTGCATATTTTTTATCGGCTATATAATATTCATATTTAGGGAAAGAAACAAATTTACTAGGTATTTCAGCATTATACTTAATAACATACGGTAAAAGTATTGCATTAGCCCTACCATGAGTAATATTGAACTCTCCACCAATCTTATGAGCTAAAGAATGATTTATCCCTAGAAAGGCATTAGTAAAGGCCATACCAGCTATACAACCAGCATTATGAATTTTCTCACGAGCTACACTATCATTACCATCATTATAAGCATCAATCAAATACTCATATACTAATTCAATAGCTTTTTCAGCTAATCCATCCGTATAATCACTAGCCATATTAGAAACATATGCTTCTATCGCATGAGTTAAAACATCCATTCCTGTATCAGCAGTAAGTACTTTTGGTAAACTCATCACAAAGTTAGGATCAATAATCGCTATATCAGGAGTTAATTCATAATCAGCAAGAGGATATTTAATATTACGCTCTTTATCAGTTATTACTGCAAATGATGTTACTTCACTACCAGTTCCTGAAGTAGTAGGAATAGCTACTAATTTAGTTTTACTACCTAGTTTTGGATATTTATATATTCTTTTTCTAATATCCATAAATTTAAGCTTTAACCCTTCAATATCAACATCAGGGTATTCATAAAACAACCACATACCTTTAGCAGCATCAATACTACTACCACCACCTAAGGCTATAATAACATCAGGTTCAAAATCTCTCATTGCTTCAACGCCATTAAAAATAATTTCAAATGAAGGATCAGCTTCTACTTTACTAAATATTTCATACTGAACAGAATTAGCTCTTTTTTTTAATTGATATAAAATTTTGTCCACATATCCAAACTTAATCATTTCTTTATCAGTTACAATAAATACTTTTTCTATATCAGGCATCTCAGCTAAATACTGAATTGAACCAGCTTCAAAGTATATCTTGTTAGGTATTTTAAACCACTGCATATTAACTCGTCTTTTAGCTACTCTTTTTATATTAATTAAATTACGACAAGAAATATTATCTGTTGTACTATTCTCACCATAAGAACCACAACCTAGAGTAAGTGAAGGGGTATTAGTATTATAAATATCTCCAATAGCTCCATGAGTTGAAGGAGAGTTAACTAATATTCTACCTGCTTTAATTCTAGTAGCGAATCTATTTATAACCTCGTTATTTTCAGAATGAACTACAGCTGAATGCCCCATTCCACCAAATTCTACTAATCTTTCAGCTAAATTAATTCCTTCATTATCATTATTAACTACATAGTAAGCAAGAACTGGACTTAGTTTCTCCATTGAAAACGGATATTTATTTCCTACACCATCTTCACTAACAACTAATACTTTTGTATCAAATGGAATATCAAACCCCGCTTTTTCAGCAATATCAAATGGATATTGTCCTACTACTTCCGAATTTAACTGAAAACTCTCTTCTACATTTTTAAACATATACTGTTGAAGTTTAAATTTTTCATCGCTACTGACAAAGTAACAACCATTATGAATCATTAATCTTTCAAACTCATCTTTAATATCCATATCAACAATAACTGCTTGTTCACTAGCACATATCATCCCATTATCAAATGACTTAGATAAGATTAAATCATTAATACTTCTCTTTAATTTAGCACTCTTTTCAATATAACAAGGAACATTTCCTGGTCCAACTCCTAAAGCTGGTTTACCAGAACTGTAAGCACTTTTAACCATTCCCTTACCACCAGTAGCTAGTATTAAGCTAACACCAGAATGTTCCATAAGCATCTTAGTCGCATCAATAGAAGGTTCTTCAATCCATAAAATACAATCTTTTGGAGCTCCTGCTTTAACTGCTGCATCTCTAAGTATTTTAGCAGCTTCACTACTACCTTTTTGTGCTGAAGGGTGAAACCCAAATATAATTACATTTCTTGTTTTAGCCGCTATTAATGACTTGAAACAAGTAGTTGAAGTAGGATTAGTAACCGGTGTAATCCCCGCAATAATACCAATAGCTTCAGCAATCTCTAAATAACCCTCTTCTTCATTATCAGTTATTACTCCAACTGTCTTTATATTTTTAATATCATTATAAATATATTCAGAAGCAAAAATATTTTTAGTTATCTTATCCTCATAAATACCTCTTTTAGTCTCATTAACTGCCATTTTAGCTAATTCCATATGATTATCATTAAAAGCCAATGCCATCGCTTTAACAATTACATCAACTTGTTCTTGATTAAGTTTATCATACTCATTTTGCGCTATTAAAGCTCGTTTAATAAGCTCATCAATAGAATTTTTAATACTATCTAAATCTTTCATACTCAGGACCCCTTATTATTAATACTTTAATTATATCAAAGAAACATAATAAAACCAATTTTCTTTTCTACAAAATAAAAAGGAAACGGTTTTAAACAGAATCCTTATTTATTACTATTTAAATAACTATCATTTCTTTTATTTAACAAAATTATTCATGGATAAGAACCAACATTTATACTATTTTCTTGTTGATTTCTATTTTTTATTTGGCATTGTACCTATAGTCTTTACTTTCATGTAAGGTAAATCTCTAGAATCAAAATTAATAATTTTCAGTGATTGATAATTGTTTTTCTCATCACCCCAATCGATTTCCAAATTATTTATTATATTCGCATCATTAAAATCAACTAATGTTGTACTGGTTAAATAGTTTTTTTTGGAAATTAAAGTTTTTAATTCTAAAAATAATAAGTTTTGTTTATAACCTAAAATAGATTTTTCCTTTTCTAATAAGTCTTTTTTTTCTTTTTCTTTATCAAGGATAGAATCAAGTTTACTTTGATAGAATGATAAAGATTTCTCAAGCTCTTCTATATCATTAGCTTTTAAAACCTTTCTATCCTTTTTAGTAATAAAAAGATAATATATATACATAGCAACATTAAGTGCAGTATCACCAATAATAATAGTTTTAAAATCTTCATAATTACTAATTTTATTAAAAGCTAATAAAATTAAAAAAGTCAATCCTGTCATAGATAATGTTGCTACTCTATTGAAATTTATATTATCAATTGAAGAATTGTATACTTCAATAGCATTATTAATACTTTTGATATAATCCTTAAATTCTTTACTTCTACTATAAAAATTAAGAGTGTGAATATTTCCTTCTATATTCATTTTTTTATCAATAATTTTATAAAGCTCTCTCTTTTTATCTATAATATTTTTTTCTATATCTAGTATTTGTTGATTACGTTCATCCATACAAAAAGCCCCCTATCTGTTTGCCTATATATTAACACAGAAAAATAACTTAAACAATTAAAATTAATAATAAATATTAGCTCTAAATAAAACATTTCCCTAAATATTCGTTAGATGCTATAATATAGAAAATAGAAAGAGTGATTATATGGAACTAAATGAAATAGAAAAAGTATTAACTTCTAATAACCAAGAAATTGAAGCTTTATGGAGGTCTCTTTGACGTTAATAATAAAATAACTGAAATAGGTTCTCTAGAAAAAACGATGAATGAGCCTGATTTTTGGGATAATAAACAACATAGTGATGAAGTGATTGCTCGCTTATCTGAATTAAAAAAAATAACTTCTGATTTGATAAGTATCAAAGATAAAAACAGTTCTAATCTTGAGCTTATTTCCTTGCTGCATGAAGAACCAGATAATGAAATTATAGAAACTATAAACTCAGAATCTATCGAAATAAAAAAAGAACTAGAAAGTTTATCTATTCTTTTACTTTTAAATGGACCTTATGATAAAAATAATTGTATTTTAGAAGTCCATTCTGGTGCTGGTGGCACTGAAGCTTGTGATTGGGCTTTAATGCTTTATCGTATGTATAATAGATATGCTGAAAAACATGGTTTTAAAATTGATGTTATCGATTACCAAGATGGTGATGAAGCTGGTTTAAAAAGCGCCAGTTTAAAAATAATGGGAACTAACGCTTATGGATATTTAAAAAACGAAAAAGGTGTCCATCGTCTAGTACGTTTATCACCTTTTGATACTGCTAATAAAAGACATACTTCTTTCGCTTCTATAGATATTATTCCAGAATTTGATAATACTATCAATATAGAGATAAATGAGAAAGATCTTAAAATAGATGTCTATCGTTCTAGTGGTTCTGGAGGACAAAGTGTTAATACAACTGATTCTGCAGTTAGAATAACTCATTTACCTACTAAGACAGTAGTAACCTGTCAAAATGAAAGAAGTCAAGTTCAGAATAAAGATCAAGCCATGAAGATGCTAAAAGCTAAACTTTATCTACTAGAACAAGAAAAGAAACAACAAGAGATGAGTCAATTAAAAGGAGATTATCATAATATTGAGTTTGGTTCATAAATAAGAAGTTATGTAATGCATCCATACTCAATGGTAAAAGATCATCGTACTAATATCGAAACTAGTAATGTTAATAAAGTATTAGATGGCGATTTAGACTTATTCATTGAAGGTTATCTGAAAGGGGAAAATTAAAGTGAGATTTTTTAAACGAAAAAAAGATACAACCGATAACATTGTACAAGAAATATACTCTAAATATCGTTTAAGAAGATACATTGAATTAGTAGTAGGTATTTTTATAGTATCAATTGCCTTCAATTTATTTTTATTGCCTAATGATATTGTTTTTGGTGGTGTAAGTGGTTTATCAATAATCGCTAAACATTTATTTGATATTAATCCATCCACTTTTATTATGATTGGTTCACTTTTATTATTAATAGTTAGTTATCTAGTTTTAGGTAAAGAAAAAACAGCTGGTTCTATCCTAGGATCTATTTTGTTTCCTTTATTTGTTAATTTAACAGATAATATTACATCATATATCCATATTAATAGTGAACCTTTACTAGCAGCTTTATTTGGTGCTATTATCTATGGTTTTGGGATGGGATTAGTTTTCAAAGCTGGTTTTACTACTGGTGGTACTGATATAATAAATCAGATTATTTCTAAACATATGAAAACAAGTATCGGTAATGCCATGTTAATGTGTGATGGTTTGATTGTTATATTAGGTGTCTTTGTCTTTGGTGTTAATAAATTAATGTATGCAATTATCGTAGTTTATATAGTTGGTTTACTAACTGATAAAGTACTTTTAGGAATTTCTGATTCAAAAGCTTTCTATATTGTAGCTGAAAAGGATGAAGAAATAAGAAAATATGTTTTAGAAGAACTAGGTCATGGTGTAACTATCTTTGATGCTAAAGGTGGTTACACTAAGGAAAAACAAAAACTTCTACTTTGTGTGGTACCAACTAATGAGTATTATGAATTAAAAGAAGGTATTAGGGAAATTGATAACAAAGCCTTCTTTGTTATAACTGATGCTTATGAAGTGTTTGGAGGAGAGTAATTATGGATTTATTTAAAAAGGGTAGAGAAAGTACTCTAAATGTTTTAGACTCAATTCGTAAAAAGAAATTGGTTCGCCGCTATCTAATTTTGATATTATCATTATTTATATCAGCTTGTTACTTTAATTTACTACAATTACCAAGTAAAATAGTAACAGGAGGCAGTACTGGTGTATCAATTATTTTAAATTCGTATTTTGGTTTAAATCCTTCAACAATAATTTTTATAATCTCTTTAACTTTATTAATTATTGGTGCAATATTTCTAGGAATAGAAAAAGCATCCGGTGCTGTAGTATCTACTATTTTATATCCTATCTTCGTTGATTTAACAGCTAATATTGGCACTTATATTAATGTCGATTTATCAGATAAAATCTTGATTTCTATTTTCCTCGGTGTTTTATCAGGAATAACTACTGGAATGGTTTACAAAGTAGGTTTTAGTAATGGTGGTTTAGCTATTATTAGTGAGATTATTTCTAAATATAAGAAAATACCTATTTCTAATACTAGTTTTGTGATAAATTTTATTATCGTTGTAGTTGGAGGTTTAAGTTTTGGCTGGACAATGGTTATGTATGCCGCTATTATACTTTATATTTATAGTTTAGTGCTAGACCGAACGTTAATTGGTGTTAGTAAAAATAAAGCACTCTATATAATGACATCAGAAGAAGAAAAAATTAAAGATTATATTATGAATGAGTTACATCATGGAGTAACAATATTTGATGTAAAAGGTGGTTTCTTAGAAAAGAAACGAAGAGTGTTAATGACTGCTATTCCCAACCGTGAATATTATAAATTAAAAGAAGGAATAAAAGAATTAGATAAAGATGCTTTCTTCATTGTCACTGATTCTTATCAAGTATATGGAGGAGAGTAATAAACAAATATTACTCTTTTTTAATGAAAAAATAATAAAACAACATTTCTACCAGTGAAATAACCCTTAAAAGACAAGGTTACTTTACCATTAATTGACAACTCAAAATAGCGATAAATCTACAAATTTGTCGTATTTTATGATATAATTTTAATCGTAATAGAAAATAGGTGGTAAAGTGGAATTAATTAGAGTTAAGGATGTTACAAAACAATATAAAAATGGTGTAACAGCAATCTATGATTTAAACCTGAAAATAAAAAAGGGTGACTTTGTCTTTGTTATTGGTGGAACTGGTAGTGGTAAAAGTACTCTTATTAAAATGCTATATCGTGAAGAAAAACCAACTCGTGGAGAAATCATCGTTGGTGGTTTAAACGTAGCTAACTTACGTAATGGAAGAGTATATAAATTAAGAAGAAAGCTAGGAATAGTTTTTCAAGATTATCGTCTTCTACCAAAATCAACAATCTATGAAAATGTTGCTTTTGCTTTAGAAGTAATTGGTGCTAAACAAGAAGAAATAAATCAAAAGGTATTAAAGGCTCTTGAATTAGTCGGCTTAAAAGGTAAAGTAAGAAACTATCCTGATCAATTATCAGGTGGGGAACAACAAAGAGTAGCTATAGCTAGAGCTATTGTTAATGAACCTAAATTATTACTATGCGATGAACCAACCGGTAACTTAGATCCAGAAAAAAGTATGGAAATCATGAAAGTCCTTCAAGAAATAAATAAAACACTAGGTACAACAATTATTATGGCAACTCACGACAAAGATATCGTTAATAAATTAAAAAAACGTGTCGTTATCTTAAAAGATGGTCGCTTAGTAAAAGATGTAGAGAAAGGAATTTATGATGATGAAGCTATTTAGAATGTTTTTTAGAAGTGTTCGTGATGCATTCAAAAGCGTGTTTAGAAATTTTTCTTTATCATTAGCATCAATTTCATGTATTACGATTACTTTAATTATTGTTGCTGCTGCAATTATGACCTCGCTAAATGTAAATAATTTTGCAAAGAATATTAAAAAAGATGTTACGATTGTTGTTTATGTAAAACGTGAAGTAAAAAGTGATAAAATCGGAACTATTAAAGCCAAAATTGAAAATATGGATAATATAGCTACCGTTCATTATCGATCTAAAAATGAAATAAAAGAAGAAATGAAGGGAACATCAGACGCTTTGAATCAAGTAATGAAAGATTGGGGCGAAGAAGATAATCCATTAAAAGATACTTTTCTAGTAACCGTTGAAGATATTGAACATATAAAAACTACTGCCGACAAAATAACTAATTTAGCTGAAATAGATGTTGTTGATTATGGAGAAACAATGGTTAATAAGTTAATTAGTACTTTCAAAATAGTTGAAAAAGTAGCCGTTGTAGCTGTAATTGCTTTAATAGTAGTAACAGTATTCCTAATTATAAATACTATTAAATTGACTATTTTCTCTAGAAAAAGGGAAATATCAATCATGCGTCTAGTAGGAGCTAGTAACTTTACTATTAAAGTACCGTTCTTAATTGAAGGAATGGTTCTAGGCCTATTAGGATCTATTATTCCTATCATTATAATAATATATGGTTATTTTGCATTATTTAATCACTTTGGTGGACAACTATTCTCACCATTAATAAAATTAATTACTCCCGAACCATTTATTTATATAATAGCTTTAATTATACTACTAATTGGCATAGTCGTTGGTATGCTAGGTAGTTATCGAGCTGTTAGAAAGTATTTGAAGATATGATAAAGAAAATAGGAAGAGTATTAATATTAACCCTTTGTCTACTATTACTACCAACGAGCCTTGTTCATGCTGAAACTCTAAAAGATTATAAAAATCTATTAAATAAATATATAGCTGAACAAAGTAGTAATAATAATAAAATTAATCAAACCGAGGGACAGATTAATGCTTCAAAAAAAGAAATAGAAAATATTAAAACAGAATTACAAAACATGACTAAAGAAATAGAAAAAATGCGTAATGATATAGTAACTTATAATAATAATATAAAAGAAAAAGAGATTCAAACTAAAGAAGTAATGGCTTATTATCAAATGTCTCAAAGTAATAATTTATATTTGGAATATGCTTTTGGTGCCGAAACCGTTACGGATTTAATTTATCGTTTATCAGTTGTTGAACAATTAGTTCAGTATAATAAAGAAACAATTAATCAGTTAAATAATATGATTAAATCTAATCAAGATCGAGAAGTAGAGTTAACTAAAAAAGAAGAAGATATGAATAATCGTCAAAAAGATCTTACTAATAAAATAACTAATTTAACAGGTGTTAAAGCTAGTCTAAATGAAAACTCTGTTTCTGTAGCTAAACAGATTCAAATCTATAAAGACATTGTTGAAGGTTATAAAGCTCAAGGTTGTAAAGATAATGATGTAATTGGTAAAGATTGTGCTGTTACTAGTAGTGTAGCTGGATGGTATCGTCCAATTGATACGGGGTATGTAACTAGTGAATTTGGATACCGTTGGGGAAGTTTACATAGAGGTGTTGATGTATCAAATAAGAATCCTTATAGTACTAAAATATATCCTGTAGCTAATGGTACTATCGTAGCTAAGTATTATGATTCATATGGAGCTTTAACAATTGTAATGGAACATAGAACCTTAAAGGGTCAATACTATTCATCGTTATATACCCATTTAAGTCAATTTGCTCCTAATATCTATGTAGGTAGAAAGATGGTAACATCTGAATATTTAGGATACATGGGTGCTACTGGTTTTGCATATGGACCACATTTACATTTAGAAATAGCTCCATGTCGTCTATATAATCAATCAGATAAGAATTGTAGTTCTTGGAGTAAATATGTATCTTATGTAACAAATAGTTATAATAATGGTTCTTTTAAAGGACCAAGAGACTTAATATATTTTCCAAAACAAAATGTATTATTTAGTGGTAGAAGATAAGACTAATAATTTAGTCTTTTTCTGTTTTATATTATAAAATATAATAATCCAGAACAAAGGTTTATACAAAAAAATGATTACTGAATAAACTATTATAGAATACATTTAAAGGAGAATTAAAATGAGTAGTAATTTAACAAATATAGCTAGTGTCCTTGGTACTTATAATAGCTTGCCTACATCATTAGTATCATCACCACTAGTAACACCACTTATTACTGGATTATCAGTAAAAAAGACTGCTGATAAACAATCTTGGGCTGATGGTAATTTAACCTATACGATAACGGTTAGTAATAATGCCACACTAGCATATCAAAATCCTATAATAACTGATATATTAGATCCTACCCAAGTAACACTAGTAGATGGTAGTGTTACTATTAATGGAACTGCTGCAACATCAGAACAATACACATATACTGCAGCAACCGGTACTTTAACGGTAACTATACCTAATGTTTCACCCGCTGCAAGTAGTGTAGTTACGTTTCAAGTTAAAAAAAAATAATGTAAAAAGTTTCGTATTAGAAAACATTGCCTATCTAAAATATAATAATGAAGTGATTGCCAGTAACCCTGTTTATGTTAAAGCTATCATAGTAAATGGATGTGGTCGATGTGAAACACCATACTGGATATGAAGATTATTGGAAAAATAGAAAAGATGTTTTAACTAATATAGAATTCATTGGCTCTGTATGTACTATTATTTATGAAAAGTATGTCGAAAATAATATCCAAAATAAAATAGAACCAGAGATATGTAAGCTTTTAATAGCTGGAATTATAGATAATACTCTTAATTTAAAAGCAAACATAACTACACAAAGAGATATTGATGCTTATACTAATTTATTGAAAATAGGAAATCTCTCTGAAAACTGGAACATGACCTATTTTGCATCATGTCAAAGAAATATAATTAAGGATTTAAAAAAAGCTATAGCTAACGATATTAAAATTGAATATATAAATGAAGAATTACCAGAGTATTTTGGTCAATTATTAATACTTGATGGCCCAAAAATGTTAGAAAACCAAGTAGAAATAATCAATATTATGAATAGTTATAATGATACATGGTTAATAAATATAATAAGCTTAGTAGATGGTAAAAGTTATATATTATCATCATCAGACATAAAAACTGTTTCTAAATTAGAAAAATTACTTGATACAAAGTCACAAAACAATTTAATAGTACTAGAAAAATATATGTTAAGAAAAGAAATAATCAAAAAAGCACGAACTAAAACATCATTATAAAATAAAAAGAATAAAATATATTATATATGGAGGCGCTTTAATGAACTATAATGATTGGCTTGATAAATTAAAAGAGTACTGGCTTAATAAAGAAGTAAGTAAAATAGTAGGTGAATTATTTGCTACTAATGTTATTTATTATGAAACACCATTTGATAAAGTAGATGATATTACTACTGTCTGGAATGATATATTAGAACAGAATATTATAAGTTTAGAATATAAAATTATAGGTATAAAAGATAGTATCATTATTGCTAATTTTATAATGAAATTAGATACAAATTATCTTTGCGATATGGTTTACGAAATAAAATTAGATGATAATAATAAATGCACTTATTTTAAACAATGGTATATGGGGAGAAATTAAAATGTTTGAAAAATATAATAAATGGATAAATGATTTCATGCTATCTTGGAAAAATCTTGAAAGTGATAAGACGATTAGTCTATTATCAGAAGAAGTAGAGTATTATGAAAATCCAATTGATAAAGCTTGTGGAACATTTGATGAAGTAAAAGAACTATGGGACGTAGTAGATACTAATCAAAAAGATATTTCCTATAAATATGAAATAATATGTTATGATGATAATAATTGTATAGTAAACTGGCAAATGCAAAGATTATTTATCCCAACAAATGAAATACAAGAAATAGATGGAATATTTCAAATAAGTCTAACTGATGAAGGATTATGCAAGTATTTTAAACAATGGCGATTTACTAGAAGTAAATCATAATATATAAACAAGGAAGACTGTTCCTTGTTTTATAATGCTTCAAATGTTAAAATAAAATAGATAACTGGATATGAAAGAGTGTTAAAAATGAGAATAAATGAATCTACTTTATATGAAATATATTCTATTATTGAAGAAATCCCTTATGGTAATGTCGCTACTTACGGACAAATAGCTAAATTAAGTGGTTATCCCAACCATGCAAGATTAGTAGGAAAAGCTTTATCACTAGCGAATCTTTATGGTGATTTTCCTTGTCATAGAGTAGTAAATCATCAGGGAAGACTTGTACCAGGTTGGAAAGAACAGAAATACCTCTTAGAAAAAGAAAAGATAATAATAAAAGAAAATGGTTGTGTTGATTTAAAAAAACATCAATGGATAACTAAGAATTAAGTTTAAAAGAAAGTTGCTTGAATTAGAAACGACTAAAGTATAATAATAGAACTTGACTCTCTAGTTAACTAGAGATATATACTAATTTTGAAAGGAGAACCAATGTATAAAATAGGCGATTTTTCTAAATTAGTTAATTCTTCAATTAGAACTCTTAGATATTATGATGATATTGATTTATTCAAACCAAGTAGAATTGATATATATACAGGTTATAGATACTATTCTGAAGAACAGATACAAGATTTTAAAATAATTCAAGAATTAAAAGAAGTAGGATTTAGTTTAGAAGAAATAATAGAAAATTGGAATGATTTTGATGAAGAAAAATTATTGAAAAAGAAAAGGGAACTTTATTTATCACAGAATATTATAAAAGAAAAGATTAGAAAAATTGACCATTTACGAAACAGGGTCAGTAATGGAAAAATTGTTCCCAATGACCTAAAAGAAGAAAAAATAATAAGGAGATAATAATATGTTAAAAAACAATACTAACTTAATCATTGGCGATATTGATTCTGGAAAAACAAAAGGAATTATATTTAAAGAACTAGGAGACTTTATAACTAATAATGAGAATTTATTAATACTTGATCCTAAGGAAGAATATTATTCTAGATTTAAAAAAGATCTAGTAGATAAAGGATATAACATTTATGTTATTAACTTAGTTAATCCTAATAATTCAAATGGATGGAATCCACTAGAATATCCCTATTATCTATATAAAAAAGGAGAAATTGATAAAAGTTTAGATCTGGTTAATTCAATATCTAATACTATTTGTATTAGTAATAATAAAAATGCCGATCCCTTCTGGGATTTAACAGCTGCTAATTATTTATCAGGTTTAATTATAACTCTTTTTGAAAAAGGTAAAGAAACTGAAATTAGTTTAACTAATTTAGGGATTTTAATCGGAAAAAGTGAAGAAAAGAAAGGTGATAGCTCTTTAGTTAAAGAATATTTTGATAAACTTGATCCACTAAATCCTGCTTATATTCTAGCTTCATCAACTGTTTATGCTCCACCTTCAACTAAATCTAGTATTTTATCAGTATTAAGACAAAAAATAAATTTATTTCTAATGAGACCTACAATGTTAAAAATGCTATCTACTAATGAGTTAAAAATATCTAAAATAGAAGATAAAACAGCTATCTTTGTAATATCTAAGGATAACTTAAATTCTATTACTAATATTTTAATAAAAGAGTTAATTAATAGTATAAATTATCAGAAACTAAGCTTTACATTTGTCCTTGATAATTTTAATACTCTACCTAAATTTGATATAATGAATGAATTAATAGAAAATGCAGCCTATAATAAAATAAAATCTATTTTTGCTATTCACAATATAGAAGAAATTGTAGATAAGTATGAGACAAATGTTTTTGCTAAGATATCTAATATCATTGATATGAAAGAATATAAAAACGTTGACATTGATAAAACTGAAAATCAAACTAACTATCCAAAATTAAAAGATGACAAAGTGGAACTGTTAGATATAAACGAAATATTTAACTAAATAAAAACATGAAAATCGTATTTCATGTTTTTTCTATATTATGATTTATTTTTAATTCTATGTGCTGTAATTATTGTATAACTATAGGCATTAACGGTTATTATTAAATTATCTATTTCGGCATACCAGTTTTTACCTTTTCTAGTTATTAAACAATTTTTGTCTTTTATTTTGTTTACACACCAATCAACCACATCTTCTGAATCTAGTTTTAAATTTCTTTTTATTCTATCAATACCCATTTCAGTAGTATGTACTTTATCCAAATTATTAAGTAATATTTCTTTGTTATTCATATTAATACCTCTTTTTCTAATTATTCTTTAGTACTTTATATTTTTCATAAATTATATCACAACTTAATAAATAATCTAAAATTATTGTATTTAAACTCAATAATTAGATATGACTCCTACTTGTTTAATTGATTTAATAGTGCTAAAATATACTAGTAAATTAGACCTTATATATTAAACAATAAAAAAAAGAGAAATAGATGAATTAAAAAAAGTAAATGACAAATATCAGGTTATAATTTTGAGTAAATATCATAATAGGAGGTAAATATGGAGCATAAAGAATTTAAATTAGTATCTAAATATAAACCTAGTGGTGATCAACCAGAAGCTATTCATCAGTTAGTAAAAGGAATAAAAGAAGGTAAAAGAGATCAAGTATTACTTGGGGCTACAGGTACTGGTAAAACCTTTACGATTGCTAATTTAATACAGGAAGTTCAAAAACCAACCTTGATTCTAGCTCATAATAAAACCTTAGCCGGACAACTTTATTCAGAATTTAAAGAATTGTTTCCGGAAAACCGTGTAGAATATTTTGTTTCTTATTATGATTACTATCAACCAGAAGCTTATGTTCCTTCAACGGACACTTATATAGAAAAAGATTCCTCAATCAATGATGAAATTGATGAATTAAGACACTCCGCAACTAGTGCCTTACTCTCTAGAAAAGATGTAATTGTAGTAGCTAGTGTTTCCTGTATATATGGAATTGGTGAGGTTGATGAATATCTAAAAAAGATGTTAACCTTAAACGTTGGTGATATCGTTGAAAGAAATCAAATATTAGCTAAGTTAGTTGAAATGCTTTATGAAAGAAATGATTTTGATTTTAAAAGAGGAACCTTTCGTGTTAAAGGTGATACCTTAGAAATTATTCCGTCATATCAAAGTACTAAGGGATTTAGAATTGAATTTTTTGGTGATGAGATAGATCGTATTAGTGAGATTGATACTTTAACAGGAACAGTCTTTCAAAACAAAAAAAGTATCAGTATTTTTCCTGCTAGTCACTTTGTAACTAGTGATGAAAAGATGCTAGAAGCGATTAAAAGGATAAAAAGTGAACTAGCAGAACGATTAAAGGAATTAAAAAATGATAATAAGTTGTTGGCAGCAGAACGTATAGAACAGCGCACAAACTATGATCTTGAGATGTTAGAAGAAACTGGATTCTGTAGTGGAGTAGAAAACTACTCAAGACATATGTCATTAAGAGGAGAAGGAGAAACCCCAACTACTCTAATTGATTTCTTTGGTAAGGATTTTCTTTTAGTAATAGATGAATCGCATGTTACATTACCACAGGTCAGAGCTATGTATAATGGTGATAGAGCGAGAAAAATGAATCTAGTTGAATATGGATTTAGATTACCAAGTGCCTTAGATAATCGTCCACTTAAATTTACTGAGTTTGAAGAAAAAATAAATCAAGCTATTTATGTCTCAGCTACTCCGGGTGATTATGAATTAGCCAAAGTAGATAATAAGTCAGTAGAGCAGATTATACGTCCAACTGGTCTATTAGATCCAACGATTGAGATTCGTCCAAGTGAGGGTCAAATTGATGATCTAATTGGTGAAATAAAAGATCGAATTACCAAAAACGAAAGAACTCTTATTACGA
>CAYRDW010000011.1:840-21006 GCA_964423215.1 uncultured Muribaculaceae bacterium | reverse complement strand
ATAAATAATGAATAATCTGAAACCAAGTTATGTAACTTATCGGCTAGTTCAATTAAAATAATCTTTTGATAATTGATTAACTGATTTCATATTGGTTGATAAATTAAGTGGGGTTGAAATTGGTTTATCCATAAGGATATTTAAACCGTTTTCAAGTGCCCAATTAGCATAGGCTACGTGTGAGCATGGCTCAGTACTTATCATTATTCATATTACAAGTAATTTCAATACGTTTTTCAAAATTACTATCTTTTCGTAGATTTTTATAGTTATAATTCATGTTTTTTCACTCCTTTTTTATCAAAACAAAAAACCGCGTAATCCCTTTGTTTTACACGGTTTATTTATGTTTTAACTCCAAAAGTTGGAGTGATTTCATATATGGCAGGGGTAGCAGGAGTTGAACCCACATTAACGGTTTTGGAGACCGTCGCTCTACCATTAAACTATACCCCTATGGGAGGTATTATATCATATTCAAAAATAATATACAATAACACTTATTTATTTTTATCATATTTTATTATAGGTGATATTATGGTAGTTTCTCATACTTCCAAAGAGCTAGACTTAACCGCAAGATTAATGAGAGCGGAGGCTGTTGGTGAGGGTGACTTAGGTATGCTTATGGTTGGTAATGTAATTGCTAACCGTGCTTTAGCTGATTGCTTGGTTTTTAAAGATATTACTAATGTTACTAAAGTTATATATCAAAATCCTGGTGGATTTAGTGGAGTCAATAGTAATCTTTTTACTCCTGCAGCTACTACTTTAGAAAAAGAACTTGCTGCTAGAGTCTTAAAGGGTGAGTATTATTATCCTGCTACACATGCTTTATGGTTTTATTCACCAGCCCAGAATGCGCAATGCGTCTCTACTTGGTATAACCAGAGATTAGCTGGGCGATATAAAAATCATTGTTTTTATGAACCAGATCCAGGTGTTTGCCCTCAGATTCATTAAAAAAGAACTCCGTTCTTTTTTTATTGGGGAATTCTTAATATTTGACCTATTTGTAGAACATCACTAGCTAAATTATTTATAGATCTAATTTGACTAACGGTTGTATTAAATCTATTAGCTATAGACCATAAACTATCACCACTTCTTACGGTATATTCAGTATAGTTAGTAGCTGGCGAAGAAGCTATTTTTAATTGTTGACCTATTTGTAGGGCATCAGTTGTTAAATTGTTTAAAGCTCTAAGCTGGGCTACTGTTGTGTTAAAACGATTAGCAATTGACCATAAACTATCTCCTCTTTGAACTGTATAACTGGTTGTTGATGGTGGAGTTACTGGTGGGGTTGGGGTAGTTCCAGTACTTCCTGGTATCTTTAATTGCTGTCCTACTTGTAAAACGGTAGAAGCTAAGTTATTTGCTTCAATTATATCATTAACACTTACTCCTAGCTGATTAGCTATCTTCCATAGACTGTCACCACTTTGGACTATATAAAAATCTGATTGTGGTACAGTTACCGTATTAGTAGGTATTTTTAATTGTTGACCTACTTGTAAATTATTATTTTCTAAATTATTTAAATCTACAATATCACTAACTGTAGTTTCATACTCATTAGCTATTTTCCATAAACTATCACCACTTTTTACAGTATAAACAATATAATTTTCTGTAGTTGGGGTCGTTCCAGCTGATTCTGATATTATTAGAGTTTGACCTATTTGTAGGGCATTATTAGTTAGATTATTTAATTGTTTTAATCTATCAACGCTTGTATTAAATTTCTGGGCGATACTATATAAACTATCTCCTCTTTGAACTGTATAAGTATTTTCGGTTACTCCACCTGGACTTACATATGGTACTCCAATATAATTAGCTACTGCTTTGACTACAGCTTCGGCATACGTTAATAAATTAGCATTTAGTTTTTTTACATCATTAGGATTATCAATAAAACCATATTCGATTAATAAAGCTGTTGTATCTGGAGTTTCCCTCATTATATAGTAATAATCTTTAGATGGGTCTTCTGGTAAACGTCTTTGATAATATTTTCGTGTAATTTGTCCGGCATTACCAATCTCTTCTAAAATAGATTTAGCTAGTCTATCATTACTTCTTAGTGGATAAACTACTTCGGCACCTTCGCCACCTCCAGCATTAATATGATTAGATAAAATTATTACATTAGGTGTTCTACCATAAGTATTATTCATTATATTTAATCTTTCTTCTCTAGTTAATGTTTTATCTGTTGTCTTAGTTGAAGTTACCGGAATTCCTAGTTCTTTAAAACGATTATACATATAATTGGCAGCTCTTAGGTTAAAATCTTTTTCTTTTAAATTACCACTTACTGCACCGGGATCTTCTCCCCCATGGCCAGAATCGACAATTATCTTGTAATTCATACAATATTCCTCCTTAAAATATTGTATGTTTCATAAATGGTCTCGTTGCCTATTTATTAGTAAATACTATTACTGATTAGTTTTATTATTATCATAGTCATCTAAAAAATTATATTTATCGGCTTCTTTATGATAGCCAATAACGGTATTTAAATTTATATCAAAAGCACTTTTAAAAATATTGTTTTCTACATACTCGTTATCTTCTTTTAATTCTTTAATCAGATTCTTTATCAATAATCTTTTACTATTTAGATTCTGATTATTATTCTTTTCTGTAAACTTACAGGCACAATTTAAAAAAGATAATTCATGATGCTTTGAAAATGAAATAATATCTTTTTCTCTTATAAAATACATAGGTCTAATTAGCTCCATACCTTCAAAGTTAGTACTATGTAATTTAGGCATCATCGTTTTAAATTCGCCTCCATAGATAACACTTAATAAGATTGTTTCCATAACATCATCAAAATGATGCCCGAGAGCTATTTTATTACAACCTAGTTCTTTAGCGCGATTATAAAGACAACCTCTACGCATTCTAGCACATAAATAACATGGTGACTCAGTTACTTTTTCAACAACTTGAAAGATATCAGTTTCAAAAGTATCGATGGGTATATTTAGTAGTTTAGCATTATCTTCAATCCTTTTAAGATTTTCCTTTTTATAACCAGGATCCATAACAATAAATTCTAAATCAAAGTTTATTTTGCCATGTCTTTGAATTTCTTGCATACATTTAGTTAAAATAAAAGAATCTTTTCCACCAGAAATACAAACAGCTATTTTATCGCCTTCACTAATCATATTAAATTCTTTTACACCTTTAACAAACTTAGCCCATATTTGTTTACGATAACTAGTTATTAAACTATTTTCTACTACTTTATTTTTTTCCATAATACACCTCAATAATTCATTAATACTATATCATAAAACGTACTTGTAACAAACAAAAACCACTCTTTTAAAGTGGTTAGTTATTATGATTCTAATTTAGTTAAAGTTACTTTAACTGTTTCTTCTTTTTCGTTTCTAAAATAAGTTAATTCTACAGTATCACCAACTTCATGCTGATACAATATATATTTTAAATAGGCAGCATTAGTGACTTCTTTACCTTCGATTTTAGTTATAATATCACCTTTAGTTAAACCGGCTTTATCAGCACCACTACCTGAGACAACACTAGTTATTACTACCCCAGACTCAATAGAACTACTAACCGGAATATTATACTGGTATAAACGATATGTATCTGTAACATTTAACATATTAATACCGATCAAGGGTCTTTCTAACTGCTGTCCTTTTTCTAAGCTATCAACAAACTTTAAGGCATATTCAATTGGGATTGCGAAACCCATACCTTCAATTTCATCTTGAACTAGTTTTAAAGAATTAATACCGATTACTTCGCCATTAACATTAAGCAGTGGACCACCACTATTTCCAGGATTAATAGCAGCATCAATTTGAAGAACATTCATTACCCAGTCACCGGTAGACGCTACACTTACTGTTACCATTCTATTTTTACCTGATAAGGTTCCTCTTGTTACAGAACCACGATATTCATAACCAACTGGTGAACCAACCGTAAATACAGTATCACCAACATTTGATTTCTCACTTGTTCCTAGTTTAGCTACTTGTTTAACATTAGTAACAGCGATTCTTACTACGGCTAAATCTAAATACTGATCGCTACCTAATACTTTTCCTTCTACTTGATCATCATTAGATAAAGTTACTATTATTTTAGTAGCACCATCGACAACATGATGATTAGTTAAAATATAACCATATTTATCATCTTTTTTATAGATAAAACCACTTCCTGATGAAGCTATACGATTATTTTGATAATTCTGGATAGTGATAGTAGCATCATATATTTCACCTACAGCTGTTGAAATACCTGTTTCATCAATATTAATATCTGAATTACATTTTATTATACCTGTAGTATTAGTTACTTGCTCGTTAGTATTATTATTTTCCTCAATTTTATCTTGAAGTAAGTAATAAGTAACACCACTACCAGTTCCGACAGCTAATAATATTGTAGAAAATATAACTATAAAATTTATTATTCTTCCTCTCATTCTTCCACCCTCTTTGTAATATTAGCTAAGTCTTTCCAGTTCTCAGGAAAGCCCATACGATCTAGTACTTTAACAATCGTAATTGTTTTTAGATTATACTCTAAGTTTTTTAAAGCATGGTCTATTTGTTCAACTAGATTTTTAAACTCACTATCTTTTATCATTTCTTTCATCATAATGATTAATGCAAATAAATCTGTTTTTCCATAAACATATTCGCCATCCATTTTCTCGATATTTAATATTCTATGATAAATGGTATCTTCTAATTCTCTTTGCGTTCTATTTTCAAAAACTATATCCTCATGAGCACATAAATTACGATAATTAGATAAAACTGGTAAATAGCTTATCAAGGAATCAACTTCTAGCTGATATATACTAGCGATATCTTCTTGATCTTCTTTTCTTAAAATTGAAAACATTTCACTAACCAGTCCAAATGATAATACCTTTACTAAAACCCATAAAGGAATATAACCATAATTACTAACATAATGCATTGTAGCTGAGTGCTGTGAAGCATTAGTTCGAACTTGACGTTTCATCTTCTTAATAACATCATTAACCTGCCTAGATTTTTCTGGTACACTGGTAAAGTTTTTAGGTTTTAAATAATCGCTTTCTTTATATCCATACTTTCTAGATAATTGATAAGAAATAATTGATTTAATATTATTCTCAATAATCAGTAAATGCATAAATATAATATTACGAAATTGACGATCAAATAAGAATAGACTATATAATTCTTCAAAAGTTGTTCCTTCAAGAAAACGCCGATCATTACTTGATTTTAGAAAAAGATGACGATAACCATTTAAAAAGAAATAGTTTTCACGGATTAATACTTGACGAGTGTATTCCTTATCAGTAATGATTAATCCTTTATATTCCATAATAGATATTTGTTCATCTAGATTTTTAAATTCTTTACCTATTCCCATATACTCATCACCTAGTATAAAGTATACCATATTAATTGTGTAAAATATATGAAAAAATTGTGAAATATTATGGTAGATATCTCGACATTTTTATTATATATGATTACATTACTATAATTTACACAGATTGGATTTAATGTTATAATTTATAGTGGATGTGATGATATGGCTAGTTCAATTACACATGCGTATTTTGTGATGGATGTTTATGATCGTTTAGGTATTAGAAGTAAAGAGCTATTAGTTGATCATAAAGAACTTCTTAAAACAACGGCACAGAGTATGGATGTTCTATTTTTTTATAATATTACTAACTTTAAAAAGGGTAAAGTGATGCGTGATTTCGGACATTATTTCCATAATCATAAAACTTTAGAGTTCTTTTCGACTCTAATTCACTATATTAAACTTAATCATCATCAATATGATCCTGAAGTTATGGCATTTCTTTATGGAATGTTATCGCATTATGTATTAGATTCAACAATGCATCCGTATGTAATATATAAAACAGGACATTTTAAAAAGAGTGACCCTGATACTTATAAATATAATCATCGTCATGCTGATTTGGAAGCTTACTTTGATAATTATTTAATTAGATTAAAAGGAAACAAGAAACCTAATAAATTTAAATATCATAAACATTGTTTTAATGTTGATGATATTAATAAGGGCTTAGTTGAAGTAATGGATTTTACTTATAAAGAAGTATTTGGGATTAGTAATTTCCATAAGTATTATTTAAAATCTATTAAACAGATGAGATTTTTCTTTAGAGTATTTAGATATGATCCAACTGGTATTAAAAAATTTGGATATAGTATTGTTGATTTTGTTTGTCCTAGATCTTTACTACGTAAAGTTTCTTTGTCGTATAATATAAATACTAAAAATAAAAAGCAGTGGTTAAACTTAGAACATAAAACATGGTATAATCCAACTGATAAGAGAACAAGGAGTAATAAATCATTATTAGAGATATATACTCATAGTCTAAATAAAACAGTTACTATGATTAAACAAATTAATCAATATTTATACTATGATAAAAATATTAATATTAAGAGAATTGTTGGGAATAATAGTTATATATCTGGTAAAGATTGTGATAAACAGAAAGAGCTAAAACATTTTGAATTTTAGTTCTTTTTTATTTATTTTAACTTATTCTTCGTTTATTGTATTAAATTTGTGGTTTTTCACAATAATACTAATAGGTGATAATATGTTTTATAAATATATGATAGTAGATAGTGATGGAAATGATGTTCTTTATTTGTATTCAAATAATAGTGAGGAGTTTTCTAAAGACTTATCGGAAAGTAATGAAGAGAATATTAGTATTTACCGAAAGATCTATAATTATATTGAAAATATGGGAATAGATTTTCATGGTAAAAGGGTATCATTAGTAGTTAATGATATTGTTTTAGCTTCGATAGATCTTAGTAACTATGATGATAAGAAAGATGAAATTATTGAATTATTAGAAACTAGTACAAATTATAGTTCTAAGTTTATTGATTTAAATCGTAGTTCCGGAATCATTGAGAAATTAAAACTTGATGATTATATCTTTGGGGTAGTAAGTGGAGAAATGCCAGCTATCTTTAATGAAGAAGCTTTGAAAGCACAAGCGGTAATAGCTAGAACTTATGCACTAAAAAGACTTAATAGTAAGTTAGAGATAAGAGATTATAATGCAACACAGATATTTCGTGATAAGAGATACTTAAAGGAAATATGGGCTGATAATTATGATAAATATCATGATAAAATTATGAATGCAATACAAGAAACTAGAAATCAAGTTTTAATGTTTGATGGTGATTATATAGATGCTTATTATCACTTATCTAGTAATGGGAAAACGGAAGATTCTAAAAATGTATTAAAACTAGCATATCCTTACTTAGTTAGTGTTCCTAGTACATGGGATTTAGATAATAATTATGTTAGTCGTAGAGTTGTACCTAACGATTATTTATCAAAATTATTAAATATTTCTATAACTAAAAAAACACCAGTTGAAATATTAGTTAGAACTATAGGTCACCGCGTAGGTTATGTTAAATTCGGGGATAAAGTCTTTGATGGATTAATATTATCTAGGCGTTTAGGACTTAACTCTAATGACTTTAGTATCAGTATTGAGGATGATTATACAACCTTTACGACTCGTGGTCACGGACATGGATTAGGTTTAAGTAAATATGGTGCTGAAGGTATGGCAAAAGCTGGATATACTTATAAGCAAATCCTCGATCATTATTATCCAAATACATATATTCAAAAATTAAGTCATTAATCATTAAAATATTCTATTACACTATTAGTAATACTTTTAGATAGTTTTAATTGATATTCAGGTTGTCTTAATAAATATCTTTCATTAGCATTAGATATAAAACCACATTCTATTAATACACCGGGTACAGTAGTACTTTTATACATATAAAGATCAGTTTGTTTTAATGATCTTTTTGTTTTGAATTCAGTTCGGAAATTTTTAATAAGAATTTCACCAAGTTTTTTATTTTCTCTATTAATAGGGTTGTATAAAACTTCAGCCCCACTCCAAGCGGCATTTTTATACTGGTTAATATGAATCGATAAATATAGTTCAGCGTTATATTTTTTATACATTAGAATACGGCGATATAGGTCTCCTCTTTTTTTTCTAGCATCCCATTTACTTGATAAATCTTCATCAGTTTCCCTTGTCATATAGACAATAGCTCCTTTTTTAGATAACTCATCTCTTAGTATTTTAGAAATATCTAAAACAATATCTTTTTCGAAAATAGTTCCGTAAATAGTTCCGGGATCTCGACCCCCGTGACCAGGATCGACAAATATGACTCTTCCAAGTAATGGTAATTCATTTATTTTAGCATCTACTTTTTCTAATATAAAAAAACAAGTAATAAATAAAAATAAGACTATTACTCTATAAATATGCCTTCTCATAGCATTCACCTAATAAAGTATATGTCTTATCTTTTTATATTTCATTAATATTTTTCTTTGAATTTTAATAGATTAGATTTTCTTTTTAAAAACTTTTCAATTAAGTTAGCAGCAATGTCTTTCTTCTTTTCACGAAAGATATCATGAGTAATACCTTCTAGATAGACAATCTTCTTTCTTTTGGAGTAAAGAGTATTAAAAACATATTCAGCAGTTTTAGGAGGAACAATAGTATCACTTGTTCCTTGAATAATTAAAACTGGGATAGTTACAGAAGTAGGAAGACTTTGGTTCTTTTTTACTAAAGTAATAAACTCACTAACTGCTGATGTTGGGAGTTTTGTCATACGAGAAGTGATTAATTTAGCACCATACTGTTCCAAGATTTTTGGGGTTTTCTTTAATGCCGCAAAAGGTTTAAAGTTACCATCTTCAAATGATATAAAACGAAATGCTGGCGCTATTAAAACTAATTTTTTTATTTCCTTATATTTTGAGGCTAAATGAGTAGCGATAACACCACCCATACTATGACCTATAACATAAATTCTACGGTAACCATGCTTTATTAAAAATTCTACTTCAGCTTCAGCTTTGTTTAGCCAATCAAGATACTTTATCTTTTTACTAGTATCACCATCATGACCTGGTAAAGTAAAACTATAGACATCAAACTTCCAATTTAATTCTAATTGATGATCCAAATATTCAGCATCATAAACGCCACCCGCAAAGCCATGGATTAATAATACTGCAGATCTAAATATCTTCATTTTTTTCACCTCTACTTTTTATATTATAACACATAAGTATAAAATTATTATTACTAGGAATTTTATCCAAATCTAATAATATAAATTGTTTAAATACTTTTTAGTTTTCATATTTATTTGTTCCTATGTTAGAATGTTTTTATAATTATATGTGAGGAGGATGTTAGTGCTGAACTTTATTATTTATGAGGATAATGCGAAAGCGAGGGAGTTATATAAGTCAATTGTTACTGATTTTATTGGTGGTAAGATGGATGGTTATAATATTTCATCTTTTGGGAGATATGAAGATTACTTAAAAAATGGAATCAGTAAATTATTAGGTAAGAAGATATATATTTTAGATATTGAAGTACCAGGTAAAAATGGTCTTGACTTTGCGAGAGACATTAGAGCTAGTGGTGACTGGTTAAGTCAAATTATAATCATTTCTAATTATGATAATTATAGACAGGAAGCTTTTACTAGTAAAATGCTCACCTTAGACTTTATTTCTAAACGTGATAATGTGCCTGTTAAATTAAAAGAAACTTTATCGGTTGCATATAAAATTACTACTACGCATCTTGCATTTACTTTCCAGTATAATAGTGAATTATATCGTATACCATATCAAGATATTTTATTTATTAAGAAAGAATTAAATGATAATTACTCTTTAATTATTACAGAAAGAGGTTCATATAGAATTAAGAAGAGTATTAAAAAAATCGAAAAGGAACTAGCTAATGATGCAAGATTTTTTAAAACTCATCAAAGCTGTATTGTTAATCTATATAATATAACTTCTGTTAATTTAACAGATAGTATTATTTATTTTAAAAATAAGAAAACAGATTTATTAACTAGGGATAGGAAAACACCATTAAAAGAAAAACTCGCTAACTCTACTATTATTGAATAATTTGTTCCTGAAATCATCGGTTTTTGTCTCTTTATAACCTTTGTATATCTTTGTCGAATTTTAATGTTATTATAGGGTTACTTAAGTAGCAGAGTGAATTCACAAATAAACATAGGAGGTTGAGATATGTTAGGTATGATCAAATGGTTCGATAATGAAAAAGGTTATGGTTTTATTGAATATAAAGATCATGAAGATATTTTTGTACATTACTCTAATATTCTTCAAGATGGATTTAAAACCCTTGAACAAGGACAATTTGTAGAATTCCGTTTATTGGAAACAGCTAAGGGCTTACAAGCTATTGATATAACATTAGTCAATAAAGACGATGCCAAAAAATAAAACTACATAACCTATGTAGTTTTTTTATATTTTAGAATACGAGTTGTATTTAAAATAGTTATTAGTGTTACACCAACATCAGCAAAGATGGCCCAAAGCATTCCGGCTAAACCAAAGACAGATAATGTTAGTACAACTATTTTAGTCGTTATAGCGAAGATTAAATTTTGTTTAATAGTATTTCTTGTTTTAGTAGATACTTCAATAGCAGTTACTATACGATCTAATTCATCAGTCATTAATACAACATCACTTGCTTCAATAGCGGATGATGAACCTAAGTTTCCCATTGAAATCCCTATATCAGCTCGAGCTAAGACAGGAGCATCATTGATACCATCACCAACAAAAGCTATTTTACCATCATGTTCTGAATTTAATAGTTTTTCTAGTTCAGCATATTTATCAGTGGGTAATAGTTCTGACTTTACTATATCAATGCCAATCTTTTCAGCAATATGATTAGCGATTTTTTCATTATCACCAGTAAGCATAGTAGTTTTGATACCTAGTCTTTTTAATTTAGTAATTGTTTCTTTAGCATTCTTTTTAATACCATCACTAATATTAATAGAACCAATTACTTCTTTATCATAATTAAGATAAATTGCATCATTATCTAATCCAGTATAGTCACAGAATTTAGCATTACCTATCTTTACTAGTTTGTTTTTTAGGTTGTACTGAATTCCTTAGCCGGATATTTCTTGATAATTAGAAACAGACTTTGTATCTAGCTCGTAGTCTATTTTTGATAGAATTGATTTAGCTATAGGATGATTAGAAAAGCTTTCACCTTTAGCGAATAGTTCTAAGATATCTGCTTCAGAATAGTCATCACTATAACTAGTAATTTTGTCGACTTGGAAATTTCCAGTAGTAATAGTTCCCGTTTTATCAAAGATAACAGTTTTTATATCTTGGATACTATCTAGATAATTACTACCTTTTATTAATATTCCTTGTTTAGAAGCTCTTCCTATTCCTGAAAAGTAACTAAGGGGTACTGAGATAGCGATGGCACAAGGACATGATATAACTAAAAAGATTAAACCACGATAGATACTATCACTATAACTAATATTACTAACTAATGGTAATAACAGTCCTACTAAGATAGCTAACAGTAAAACAATAGGGGTATATATTTTAGCAGCTTTAGAAACAAAGGTTTCTGTTTTAGCTTTATTATCAGTAGCGTTTTCTACTAGTTCTAATACTTTATTAACAGTACTATTTTCATATTCACAAGTAACCTTTATTTCTATTAAACCACTGTTACTTATGCTTCCTGATAAGACAGAGTCAGTGATTTCTACTTGTCTTGGCTCACTTTCACCTGTTAAAGCAGATGTATCGAGTTGTGCAGTTCCACTTATGACAATACCATCGATAGGTATTTTTTCACCCTGTTTAACAACGATAATATTACCTATTTTTAAAGATTCAGGTGGTACCTGTTGATAAGTATTCTCTATTTTTAAATTAGCATACTCTGGTTTTATATTCATTAAATCTTTTATAGATTTTCTAGTATTATTAATGGCTTTTTCTTCTAATATTTTTCCTATTTCATAAAGAGCTATTACCATTAGTCCTTCTACATGTTCGCCTACTAAATAAGCACCAATACAGGAAATTGAGACTAAGAAGTTTTCATCAATATTATGACTTTTTATTAAAATTTTTACGGAATTCTTCATAGTTCTATATAATAGTAACAGATAGGCAATAATTATTAAAATATTATTTAAATAGAATGGAAGTTTAATATAGTTACCAATTAAACCGATAACTATACCTGTTATAAGACGTAGAGTAGCATAATTGGTTTTAGTATCAGTATTGATTTCATCTTTGTCTAAAACTTCTATTTCTGGTTCTATTTTAGATATGATTTTCTTTATTTTACTTTTTACTTGTTAGCTATTACTTTCAAAATTAAGTTTTAAGGTTGAGAAATTAACGCTAACATTTTTAAATTCATTATTTTTGGAGATAGCATCTTGTATTTTAGTAGCGCAGCTGGCGCAATCTAGGTTTTTTAAATTATAGCTATACTTCTTCAATGTGTTCACATCCTATCTTAAATATCTGCTGGACGTGATCATCAGCTAAAGAGTAATAAACTACTTTTCCATCTTTTCTAGGTCTTATTAGTTTAGCTTGTTTTAAAATTCTGAGTTGGTGAGAGATAGCCGATTGTGTTGAATTAGTAATACTAGCTATATCACAAACACATAGTTCACTGTATGTTAAAGCACAGATAATTTTCATTCTAGTAGAGTCACCGAATATTTTAAATAGTTCAGCTGTATCAAAAATTATATCATCGGATAACATATTATCCTTAACATAATCTACTTTATCTTGATGAATTATTGTGCATTCTTTTGTTTTCATTATTTTCCTCCTTATATGAATATGTATTCATATGTTATATATATTATTACAATATTACTAATATGTCAATAGTATAAGTAAAAATAAAAACTCATTTTTTATGAGTTTCTTTAATAATATCTTTAAAACCTATATTACCAATTATAAGAGAGGAATTAGGATCATGTTTATTATAATTAGCTTGAACCTCTTCTTCCTGGTAATTAGCATAACAGTACTTACAATAATGAGGACAACAGTTATAAGCACCAATGTCAGTTGTTTCTATACAGTGACAATAATCTCTATTTTTAGATTTATGATATTTACCAGTAGTTTTTAGTAATTCATTAATTGATTTTTCATCGGTGCAGCCTCTATTTGAGATACCAAACTTTTCTAGGGAATATTCTTCAGCACAAGTAGATAATTCTATGTTTTTTGAAAGAGCTATTTGTGAAAGCTTCTCAGCAATAAGCTCAATATTTTCTTTAGTAAATGGTATTAGATTTAATTCTTTGCGATGTTTTAAAGTATTCTTTTTTAAATCAAGAAAGCTAATTATTATTCTGTTAGTGTAACCTGTTAATTCTTCACATAATTTAGTAAAGGCTTTTTCATGATAGTCAATTGAGTATTCATGACTTATAAAAATTGGATCATATCTTACAATGACGCGATTACTACCTATTTTATTTGATATATCTTTTACTGCTGATATAATTGCCTTTTTACTAGGAACAAGGGGTTCAATATTCTTTTTATAAGGGGTAATAGTAATTTGAAAGATATAGGGAAATGGTATTTTATCTAAATATTTAAGCATCGGAATAGGATTCTTAGTACAGAAAATAATAGCTTCAACTTTTTCTTTGGTAAGAGGAATTCTAGTTATCTTCTCTTGATAAAAAGGATTACGTACATCAACGAAACCTGCTTTTAATCTATTTATAAACCACTCGGAATAAAAGGCAGGAATATCACATCTTCCACTAGCATTTATTATCATATTACTTCACCTACTATTATTATATTAATTAACTTGTAAAAAGAAAAGAAGCCACAGGGCTTCTTAAATTTCCATATATTAACGTTTACTGAACTGCGGCGCACGACGTGCTTTCTTAAGACCTGGTTTTTTACGTTCTTTCTTACGAGCATCACGAGTAACAAAACCTGCTGGTTTTAACATTTTTCTAAAACTATTTTCAGAATCTTTAGCAGTAGTTTCATCGTATTTTAATAATGCACGAGTAATTCCTAAACGGATAGCTCCAGTTTGTCCTGAGAATCCTCCACCTTGAACACTTACTTCAATATCAAATATATCTTTTGTATTAGTTAATACTAATGGTTGTTGTAAATCCATGATTAATGTTTCATAAGGTAAATACTCATGAACATCACGACCATTAACAGTTATTTTTCCATTTCCTGATACTAATTTAACTCTAGCTACACTAGTTTTTCTTCTACCAGTACCAGTATAAGTATTTGATTTAGCCATTAATAACCCTCCTATTAAAGCTCAATCACAGTAGGCTGTTGAGCCATATGTGTATGAGTTTCTCCTTCGTATACAAATAATTTTTTATACATTTGACGTCCTAATCTATTATGAGGAAGCATTCCTTTTACAGCTCTTTCCATCATTTCAATTGGATATTTTTCTTTCATTACTTTAGCAGTTCTTTCTCTTAAACCACCTGGATACATAGAATGATTATAATACATCTTGTTTTGTAATTTATTTCCAGTTAATTTAGCTTCTTTAGCATTAATAATAATAATAAAATCTCCACAGTCAATATGTGGTGTAAATGTAGGTTTATGTTTACCTCTTAGCATATGTGCAGCTTTTGAAGCAACTCTACCTAATGGTTGATCTTTAGCATCAATAACATACCATTTGCGATCAACTGTTTCTTTCTTTTGCATAAAACTTGTCATATTTTTTCTCCTTTTACTTATTCTTTGTTACTATAATATTTTCCCACAACATTATAATTAAAAGAATCTATAAAATGTACCAGTTTAGATTATATTATAAATCATGGGTAAAGTCAATTGAAAAGCTATAATTTATAATGTTTTTTAGCGTTTTTAAATGTTTAACTAATCTTTTAGTTTTTATATGATAAAATATAGATTTTTTATTCTAATATGCCTGTTTCTTTTAGTAACATTTCGGGTTTACCAATCCCCACATCACCAGTTACATTTATGTTTAATGATAATATAAAATTCATTATGGTTTCTCTCTCACTAACAACATCTTCGCAATTAGTTTTCTTTGATTCAACTTCTAAAAAACAGCCTAATCCATCCACTATCTCAAAAGCTATTATATAGTCATCATTCTCATAAAAATATTTTGTCATAAAAACTTCAACGAGTTTTTTCAATCCCATATTTTTAAATATTGATTTCATCTCACTTAAATTAGTAACTTCTGTTTCATTTTCATCTGAGTATAGCCAGTGATTATTATCATCAAAGTTATCAATTTTATAGGTTATATAATTTTTATGTCCCTTTTTTCTTAATCTTAAACATTCAAATAATTCCATCTTATCATTCGGTTGTAATTTTTTTCTTAACGGATCATAGTAGTAAGTATCAACTACCTCAGATTTTTGAATAAAATTACATTTTTTATCTAGCTGTTCTATAATATCTTTTTGATTTCCACTCGTAACTCTTACAAGCACTTCAATTTCTTTCATATATATTTTCCTCTCTATGCTTAATTAATAACTAACTTTTTTTAAATATAAACCTTCAGCTGGTGCCGTTACTGATGATTTTTTACGATCTTTAGCTTTTAGTATTATTTCAACGTCTGATACTTGTTTTCTTCCTTTTCCAATATCAATAAGCAAACCTACCATATTGCGGACCTGATTCTGCATAAAGCCATTGGCAGTAAAAGTAATGCTAATAATCTTTTTCTTTTCAGTAATACTTGTTTTATAGATAGTACGAACTGAGTTCTCTCTTTTATCTTCACTAGCTATAAATGAACGATAGTCATTAGTTCCCTCAAATAGTTTAATTGCTTCTTTCATCTTGTTTATATCTAATAATTTATTATACTGGTAAATATAATTCCTCATCATAGGATTATATTCACCAGTATTTATAAGATATAGATATTGTTTCTTTTTACTATCAAATCTAGCATGAAAGTTTTTAGAAATAGGTTTTACACTGTTTATGTGGATATCATCTGGTAGGATAGAATTTAAACCCCTTTTTATTTTATCTAAAGGGATTTCCACATTTAAATCAAAATGGGCAATTTGAGAAATAGCATGAACTCCTTTATCAGTTCTACCAGAAGATGCAACTATCGTTTTTTGTTGACGATTTAGATAGCTAACTGCTTTTTCTAATTCATTTTGAATAGTTCTTAGACCTGGTTGAAACTGATAACCATTATAGTTAGTACCATCATAGGAAAAATCTATTTTGTATCTCATCTTAACCCCCATATATAATAATAAATATTAACAGTATTATATGAAATAGTAAATAAGAATTATCCCATCTTTCCCAAGTTGGTCTTTCTAAGTAAGTTCTTTTACTTGAATAGTTATAAAAACGTAATTGATTTACTAACATTAATTCTGCCATTTCATGTTTTGTTTTTTCATAAGCTTTTTTTAAAGAAAATTGTAAATAATAACTATCTGATGCTATACCATATTCATCCCTTAGTTTATTTAGTATCTTAGTATTTTTTTTCATATAGTTAAAAAAGTAGATAGCATATAAAATACGATAGGTTATTTTTCTTTTTTGAAATTTATATAATGTTGTTTCTAATAAGTATCTCATTTCTGAAAAATTAATAGTTTTATTTATAAGTAGGATATAATTTATCAGAATTAGAAATTTAGTTATCCACAAAATTGGTGGATAAAAACTAGCTATAATTGCGATAACCACAGTAAAAACACTATATCTAAATAGATATTTAAATGAAAATGATAAACCAAATAAAACAATCGATAGTAATACAATCATACCTGGTATTTTAAGAAATACTAAAGAGATGAGAAAGATAATAATAGATATCATTTTACATATTACATTTACCTCATAAAGGATTGAATCTTTATTAAACATGTTTATACACATCCTTTATTAAATCTAATATATCGCGGTGGTATGACAGTTTAATCTTCTTTTTCTTAGCTTTATTAGTAAATAATACTAAATCAGGTATATCGATATCATTATCAATCAGAAAATCAACAGCTTGATAAATTTTATCAGTACTATCAGCTGCTATTACTCGTGATTTTTTAATAACTATTAAGTCATCTGTTAATTGATAGAGAATATTACTATCATTACTAGCGATGATAATAGTTTTTTTATATCTATTTTTAAGTAGTTTTATTAGTTTTATTAGTTTCTTTTTATTAGTATAATCTAATTCTACAAATGGTTCATCTAGTATGATAATACTCGGATTATAAAGGAGACTAATAGCTACTTGGATTAGTTTTTGTTCCCCTGTTGATAAATGAAAGATTTCTTTGTCTAGGTATTTATCACTCAAACCAACCATGGTTAATGATTCTTTCATCTTTTTCATAACATTACTATTTTTATATTTTAGTCTTCCAACTAGAAAACTCATTTCTTCTTTAACAGTACTCGTAAAAAATTGTTCAGAAGGATTTTGACGAATAAGACAAACTTCTTTTCTAATCGTTAATAGATTTTCTGAATTTATTAGTTTATCACCAATTTTTATTTCACCATAACTAGGGAAAGTTAAAGCATCGATCATTTCTATTAATAGGGTTTTATTATCACCAGTTATTCCAGTTATAATAGAACTATTTATTTTTAAATTTATCTTATCTAAAATTTTTTTATTTTTATAACAGTAGCTTACATTTTTTAAACTTACTTCCATAATGTATCCACCATCCTATCCATATCTGTATACTCTTTATCAAGTAATTCATAGAATTGTAGTTTTAAAGATAAATCAATCATAAATGGTAATTCTAAGCCTAGTCTAGTCAGAAACTTTTCTTCCCTAAGTATACTTAATGGTTTTCCTTCCATTACTAGATTACCTGAATTTAAGACATAGGTATAATCACTATCAATAATATCTGATAGATTGGTAGTAGCTAAGACTACAGTTAAATTATCATTCTTAATTCTTTTATTAATTATTTTTAAACATTTATTCTTAGTCTTCTTTGTCATCATTGAAAAAGGATTATCTAATAATAATACTTTAGGTTCATGAATTAGGGCTAATATTAATAATAATTCTTGTTTTTCTGATTTAGTTAGATCTTCTATTTTACTATCTAATAATTTAGTTACTGAAAACTCTCTAGCTATTTCAATTACTCTTTTCTCTATTTCTTGAGGGGCAATATTTAAATTTTCTAAAGGAAAAGATAATTCTTTATAAACATTATTAAATAAAAAATGATTATCATTAGCTGAAAAAACGACACCAAAAAATCTTGAGTAATCATTTATTTTATTACTATTAATATAAGCATATTCAACAATAATAGAGTTTTTACTATCTAGTAGACCACATAACAATTTAATTAAAGTTGATTTACCACTTTTATTATTACCAATGATAGTGGTAAATTTGGCTTCGTCAAAAGAAAGATTTAGTCCATCAAAAAGTTTTTTATTTTGATAGTTAAACTGTAGATTTCTTACTTCTAGTATTTTAGACATTTTACCACCTCATTTTGTCTTACTATTATACTAAAAAGCTACTTATAATTCAATTAGTTTAAGTGTTTTTTAGTATTTCAATAGAAAAAGACTAATACTAGTCTTGTTTTTTCTTTTGAATTTGATAGGCAATTGCCATTAATTGTTTCGTTGGGATAAATCTTCCAAAAAATTTAACTAATTTATTTTTAAAACCTGGTATAATTACTAATTTATTCTTTAACATTTTATCAATACCATATTTGGCTACATATTGAGCTGATAATGGTTTGATAGAAAATTTAACATTAGCTACTTGGTTAAAGTTAGTATCAACTGGCCCAGGACATAAGCAAGATATCCTGACATTTGATTTTTCTTTTTTTAACTCATAATAGATAGCTTCAGTTAAATGCAGTACATAAGCTTTAGTACTATAATAGGTAGCCATTAATGGCCCTGGTTGAAAGGCAGCGGATGATGCTACATTTAAAATATAGCCTTTATTTCTTTTCTTCATATCTTTAAGAAACATCTTAGTTAAAATATGGAGAGCTTTAATATTTAAATCAATCATTTCCAATTCACGAGTTAAATCTGTTTCTGTAAATGATCCAAAGACTCCAAATCCAGAATTATTTATTAAGATATCAATATTTTCATTTTTAGTTAAAACATATAATGATTTAACATTTGCCTCTACTAATAGGTCTGTTACTATTATTTTAGGTTTGTTTTTTAGTGTATAGGCAAGACTCTCTAATTTTTCTTTGTTACGTGCAACCAAAATCAATTCATAACCTAAGGCATCTAAGTATTTAGCCATTTCTTTACCAATACCAGATGATGCTCCCGTAATTAATGCTTTCATTTTACCACCCTAAGTTCATTATACCATTATTTTTGTAGTTTTGAAACACTTTTTATATACAATATTGGGGTTGTTATTTACTTTTTACTTTATACAAGTCACTTTTTAAAGTTTCTATATAAATAGGTGCTAGAAGAAGCAGAACTGAATTATAAAAATAATTTACAGAATCGTCTTTTGTTATTTTGTTTAATTATATTTATAGATAAAAAAATATCTCTAATTTAGTATAGCACAGATATAAGTCTTGTGCATACTAGAGATATTTTTAAATTATTCTACTAGTTCTAAGATAACCATTAGGGCGTCGTCGCCTTTTCTTTCTGCCATTTTAATGATTCTAGTATATCCACCATTACGGGTTTCATATCTTTTAGCTAGGTCATCAAATATTTTCTTTACAGCTTCAGTATCATTTTGAAGGAACGCTAATGCTTTTCTTCTAGATACTAAATTTCCATTTTTACCATAAGTAATCATCTTATCTACGAATTTACGAACTTCTTTAGCTCTTGCTTCAGTAGTAGTGATTTTTTCATGTTTGATAACATCTTTTACTTGATTAGCAAGTAAACTTCTTCTATGCTTGTTATCTCTTCCTAACTTTCTATATGCCATGTTCTGACCTCCTTACTAATTAATCTTCATCACGAAGTACTAGTCCTAGGTCTCTAACCTTATCCAATACCTCTTTTAATGATTTCTTACCTAGATTACGAATCTTCATCATATCTGATTCTGATTTGTTAACAAGGTCTTGTAATGTA
>CAYRDW010000011.1:0-830 GCA_964423215.1 uncultured Muribaculaceae bacterium | reverse complement strand
AATTATAAGCCCTTACAGAGAAGTCTAAATCATCAATTGTAGTCTCTAACGCTTTTACTTTAGGATCTTCAGTTTTTTCAATCATTAATCCTGTTACATCAGCAATATTACTTAAATCAGTTAATAATTCAAAGTGTTCGATTAAGATACGAGAAGCTAAAGCTATTGCTTCTTCTGCTCTCATAGCACCGTTTGTCCAAACATTAAGAATTAGTTTATCATAACTTTCATTTTGACCAACACGTGCTGGTTCTACTTCATAAGATACTCTTTCAATAGGAGAGTATAGAGAGTCAATAGCGATAGTTCCAACTTTCTTTTCAGTTAGTAACTTTTTATTATCATCGCTTTTTACATATCCTCTACCATTTCCTACTGTCATTTCCATCACTAATTTTCCGCCTTTAGCTACATTAGCGATTACTTTATCTGGATTGATAATTTCAATGTCCGCATCTTTTTCAATATCTCCTGCGGTTACTGGTCCTTCTTTGGTTATATCTAAACGAATTACTTTCTTTTCAGTAGAATGGTTTTTAATAACAATTCCCTTTAAGTTTAAAACAATTAGGGCAACGTCTTCTTCAACACCATCAATTGTTTGGAATTCATGTGAAACTCCTTCAATCTTAACGCTAGTAATAGCGCTACCTGGTAATGAAGATAACATTACTCTTCTTAATGCATTACCTAAAGTTGTACCAAAACCTCTTTCTAGTGGTTCTAATTCAAACTTTCCGAAAAAATTATTTTCTACGCAATCTGTAATTTTATATATTGGTTTTTCAAATTGTAACATGAAACTTTCCTCCTTTTTTTAATTACCCACG
>CAYRDW010000010.1:0-21833 GCA_964423215.1 uncultured Muribaculaceae bacterium | reverse complement strand
CCAGTAGATAGAGATCCAGTTTGTGGATATGTTGGAGTTATTAAAGATGTTTGTCCAGGATGTGGAAGAAAAGAGTTCGAAAACATTCCAATTGAGAGATTAGCTGATATCAATTGTTAATGTTTAAGATAAAAAAAGAAAAGGAGAGGTAATTATGGAAAAATCAGTAGGCGAAGGAATGGGATTTGAAAGAATCAGAAGAGTAACAGGTTATTTGGCAGGAGATGTATCAAGATTCAATAACGGAAAAAGAGCAGAAGAAAAAGATCGTGTAAAGCATAGCGGTTATAAAGAAATCTGCAAAGAAATTAAAAACGAAAAAGCAGTATAATGAAAATTAATTTAGCAGCCGATTTACAATTAGATAGTATCGTTGATGGGGAAGGAATTAGAACTGTTATTTGGACTCAAGGATGTCCCCACCGATGCCCAGGCTGTCATAACCCAGGCACGCACGATGTTACCGGAGGTGCTCTTGTTGACCTCGAAGAAATAAAAAAAGAAATTGATATATTAGAAGGACAGGATGGAATAACCTTTTCTGGTGGAGATCCATTCATTCAACCCCTAGCATGTAGTATTTTAGCTAAACATGCTAAACAAAAAGGTCTTAATATATGGTGTTACACTGGTTATACTTTTGAACAACTTATAAAATTATCAACATCTAAACCTGATATAATGACTTTTTTAGAAGAAATTGATATTTTAATTGATGGTAAATTTGAACTTAAAAACAAAAGTTATAATTGTACCTTTAGAGGTAGTACCAATCAAAGAATTATCGATGTCGCTAAAAGTCTAAAAGCTAAAAAGGTTGTGTTAGTACCTAAATATAAAGAAAAACCAGAAGAATATCTTTCTAGTTTAAATAGACCACAATTTTTATATGTATAAACTTCTTAATCATTAAGAAGTTTTTTAGTGTATAATTAAATTCAAGAAAGAGTGATAAAATGATTATGTCATGTAGAAAAATAAAGGAACAAGAAATCAGTAATTTAAAGAAAATAAGAAGCAAGATAAATAGATTATTAAAAATAGCTATAATCCAAATCGGTTATTTTCCTGAAAATGAAATTTATTTAAGGCAAAAAGAGAAACTAGCTACTGAACTTGATATTGAATTTTTAGCTTATAACTATGATAAAAATACTAAACAAGAAGATATTATCAGACAAATAGAAATACTAAATGCCGATACTTCTATTACTGGTATAATGCTCCAAAAGCCAATTCTAGAGGGCTTTGATGATACTATAATTATAAATACTATCTCACCACTAAAAGATGTAGATGGTTTAAATAAAATAAATAGGCAAAAAAGACAAACTAAAGAAGAGGGAATTATTCCTTGTACTGCTTTAGCTGTATTAAAAATACTAGATGAATATAATATTAAAATAGTTAATCAGAAAATAGCTATTATTGGGAAAAGTGACTTGGTTGGTAAACCTTTATTTGATATTTTATCTACTAATAATCAAGTTACTTTATGTGATTCAAAGACTATAAATATTAAAGAAAATATACTTAAAAATAATATTATAATAACCGCAATTGGTAAACCTAAATATATAACTGAAGATATGGTTAGTAAAGATAATATAATAATTGATGTTGGGACTAATTTATTAAATAATAAACTAGTCGGAGATGTTGATTTTGATAATGTTGAGCCAAAAGTAAAAATGATTACTCCTGTTCCTGGAGGTGTAGGACAATTAACACCTCTTTACTTATTTTACAATTTAATTAAAGCTCATCAACTTCAGAATAAATAACTATTACTTACTATTTATATCTTAATTAATACATGATACAATTAATTAAAAGTGAGTAACGCTTAAATATTTATTATCTTGGAGGTATGTTATGAGTATCTATGATACATTATTAAGTAATAAAGAATATCTAAAATTAGTAGATAGAATTGAACAGATTCAGTTTATAACTGATGGAAAATGGGATTGGGAACACGGACTAGGGCATTATAAAAGAGTTGCTGATTATGTTAATAAAATTTTAATACAATTAAAAGCTGATGAGAGAACGATCGATCTAGGAATGTCGGCAGCATTATTGCATGATATAGGACTAAGTGAAAGTGGCACTCAAAAAGTGGACCATGGTATAAAAAGTAGTAAGATGTTTAGAAATTATATTCATAATACTGATGTTACGAAAGAGGAAGAAAAAATATTAGAACATGCAATTGCTGATCATTCTAAAGGGGATAATATAGATTCCCTGATAGGTTTAGCACTCGTATTAGCGGATAAATTAGATGTTACTTATCATAGAACAGAAAATTCTAGCATTCAAGATAAAATGAATAAAGAAATACAAAAAATAAGAGCTGTTGATATTGAAATTAATGATAAAGAGTTAATTGTTAAATATTACACAACAGATAAACTTGATATAAAGATATTGAGAGGTTGGGAAAAAGCATTAACTATCCCTGAAAAGATTGCTAGTTATTTGAATAAAAAGTATACTTTTATTGTGAATAATGAAAAAGAAAATGCCCATCATGTATATTAGATGCTTTAAACTAATTTGCTAAAGGAGATGACAAAATAAATGACACCACGACTATTTGATATTTTTAAAAAACATATCCGCTGGATAATCTGTATAATTTGTTTTGTTATTTTTGTTTTACTAGCGATAAATATTATTCAAGAAGATGCCTTTCTTTTTGACGAAACCATGTATAATCTTATAAATAAAATATCATCCTCACCAATGACGACCTTCTTTAAACTTGTTACTAGACTAGTTAGTGGTTATTTTTTAATTCCTATTTGTATCATCGTATTATTGTTTGTGAAAAATAGGAAGTTCTTTTATCTAATATCACTTAACTTAATCAATACTACAATTATTAATAGATTACTAAAACTTCTTTTTGCTCGTGAAAGACCGGTAGGTATCGCGATTATTGAAGAAACTGGTTATAGTTTTCCCTCAGGTCATTCAATGGCATCATTATCCTTTTATGGTTTGTTAATCTATATTGTCTATCATAGTAAATTACCTATATTATGGAAAAGAATCCTGATAATAATACTTATAACTATTGTTGTATTAATTGGAATCAGTAGAATTTACTTAGGAGTTCACTATACTAGTGATGTCATTGGTGGTTTTTGTTTATCACTATCATACTTAATAGTTTTCACATTTTTAAGTTCAAAATATCTACTAAAGGAGTAAAATATGGTTAAGAAAAACAATAAAAAACAATCACTACTTAATAGTTTTTATCATGCGATAGTTGGTATAAAAACAGGACTAACTAAAGAAAGAAATATGCTTATTCATTTTGCTTTTATTATAGCTGTAGTTATCTGTGGTATTTTATTTAAAATAACTTATTACGAATGGTTAATCTGTGCTATTTTATTTGCCTTAGTAATCTCATTAGAACTAGTTAATACAGCTATTGAGACAACCGTTGATATTTGTATGCCTGATATTAATGAGAAAGCTAAAATCGCTAAAGATACTGCGGCTGGTGCTGTTTTATTCTCTAGTTTAATAGCTGCTATTATTGGCTTAGTTATTTTTGTACCCAAAGGAATAAACTGGCTTCAATCAATATTATAAATAGTTTATAAACAAACTATTTTTTATTTGTTATAATATGCTATAATAAAAAGGAAAATTAAAGAAAGAGTGTGTAGTGTTATGAAATTAGTATTAAAAAATATCGAAAAGAGTTTTGAAAACAAAGAAGTTTTAAAAGACGTAAGTTTTTCTTTTGAAAAAGGGAAAATCTATGGGTTACTTGGTCGTAATGGAGCTGGTAAAACAACCTTATTTAACTGTATCAACGAAGATTTAGAAGTTGATTCTGGCTCGTTCATGATTGAAGAAGCTAAAAATATAAGGAAAATAGAATCTAATGATATTGGATATGTATTATCAACCCCAGTTGTACCAGAGTTTTTAACAGCTAGGGAATTTTTGAAATTCTTTATTGATATTAATGAAGAAAATATAAAAAATATAAAAACTATTGATGAATATTTTGACTTTATGAAAATTGACCTGATCGATCGTGATAAACTCTTAAAAGACTATTCTCATGGTATGAAAAACAAAATGCAAATGTTAGTAAATATTATAGCTAGTCCTAGTATTCTATTACTAGATGAACCATTAACATCATTTGATGTTGTTGTAGCTGAAGAAATGAAACAGATGTTAAAAGAAATAAAAAAAGATCATATTATTATCTTTTCCACCCATATTATGGAATTAGCTTTAGATTTATGTGATGAGATAGTAATATTAAATAATGGTATTTTAGAAGAGATTAAAAATGATAATTTAACTAATACTAAATTCAAAAATAAAATTATTGATGCTTTAAAAGGTGAAGAACATGATAAATAGTTTTTTAATATCTTTTCGTCTAAAGAACACTTATAAAGTAAATAGTATTATCTTTTCTTTGAAACAGCTTCCGTTAGTTAAAAGGATTTTACCATCATCTTTATATAGTAATGATGGTTTAAAAATACTAGGAAATATTATTAGTACTATCTTTGAAATATCTTCTATCTTTTTAGGAAAATTACTTTATTTATTTTTAATGGTTTATTTAATGTCAACTGTATATAGTAATTCTAATTCCTTTATTCATATCTTTACTTTATTAACGATAGTAGGGGCCTTACTTAATACTAATATGTTTGATCCTTCTAAAGATAAATATTATGCCATGTTATTAATGAAAATGGATGCTAAGAGATATACATTAAGTAATTATTACTATTTCTTATTAAAAAACCTTATTGGTTTTCTTCCTTTTACATTACTATTTGGTTTATTAGCTAAAATACCATTATATATTTGTTTATTAATGCCAATCTTTGTTGCCTCATCAAAAGTTATCTATAGTACTATTTGTCTTATTCTATATGAAAAAAAGAAGAAGATTACTAATGAAAATCTTCCTACACCGTTAGTATGGACTTTAGTAGGTATTCTTTTAGCTATTTCATATGGTTTGCCATATCTAAATATTGCGATAACACCATTTATTTTTATGATTATCTTTACGATTACTTTAATTATTAGTATCTTTGCTTTAAATAAAATAAATAAGACTAATTCATATAGTAGAATCTATAAAAAACTCTTAAATCCCGATGTTGTAATTTTTAATGCTAAACAAACAGTATCACAAAATACCCAAGCTAACTCATTAAAACAAATCGATCATAATATAGCCATCTCTAGTAATAAAAAAGGTTATAAATATCTAAATGAAATCTTTACTAAAAGACATCGTAAAATATTAACTGGTTCAGCTAAAAAGATGACCGTAGTAATTACTATGCTTATGTTAGGAATTATCATTGTTAGTATGATTGTGCCTGAGTCTAGAAAAACCATCAATGATACCTTACTTATGTATTTACCATATTTACTGTTCGTAATGTATTTTATAAATCGTGGAACAGTAGTAACTCAAGCTATGTTTATGAACTGTGATCATAGTATGTTAACATATCGTTTTTTCCGTCAACCTAAAGATATCATTTTACTTTTTAAAGAACGACTTAACACGCTAATTAAAATAAATATTGTTCCCGCTCTAGTGATTGCACTTGGACTACCGATTTTACTTTTCGTAACAGGTGGTACTGATAATATTATAAATTATCCGATTATCTTTCTAACTGTTATTTCAATGTCAATTTTCTTTTCAGTACATTATTTAGTACTATATTATTTACTTCAACCTTATAATAAGAGTCTTGAAATGAAAAGTACTACTTATAGTCTTATCTCCTCATTTACTTATTTTATATGTTATTGGGCGGCAGGAGTAAAACTTCCAACCCTTGTCTTTGGTAGTTTAATGATTTTATTCTCACTAATATATGTAGGAGTTTCTCTAATCATTGCTTATCGCCAAGCTCCTAAAACATTTAAAATAAGAAACTAGAAAGGATACAAAATATGGAAAACATTATTGAAGTAAAAAATCTCCACAAATCATATAAAAAACAAAAAGCCCTAGATGATCTTTCTTTTGAAGTTAAAAAAGGAGAAATCTTAGGATTACTTGGTCCAAATGGTAGTGGTAAATCAACCACTATTAATTGTTTATTATCGCTTTTAAATTTTGACAAGGGAAATATCGAAATCTTTGGAAAAGAGATGACACCAGATAGCTATGATATAAAGAGTAAAATCGGAGTTGTTTTTCAAGATGTTGCTGTCTTTGAAGAATTAAAAGTAAAAGAAAATATCAATTATTTCTGTGGACTTTATATTAAAGATAAAACTATAAGAAACAAGTATGTAGAAGACGCTATTAATTTAGTCGGCTTAGAAGAATTTGTTAATTACTATCCTAAACAATTATCAGGAGGCTTATTAAGACGACTTAATATCGCTTGTGGAATCGCTCATAAACCAGAACTTATCTTCTTAGATGAACCAACAGTAGCGGTTGATCCCCAAAGTAGAAATAATATCCTAGAGGGCATTAAAACCTTAAATAAAAAAGGAGCGACTATTATTTATACCACTCACTACATGGAAGAAGTAGAACAGTTATGTAATCGTATTATTATAATTGATAAAGGTAAAATAATAGCTTCTGGCACCAAAGAACAACTAAAAAATTTAATTAATACTAAAGAAAAAGTAACTGTTGAGATAGAAGAGCTAGCTGATAAACATCTTAAAAATTTAGAAAAATTAAAAAATATTGAAGATATTATCTATGATGGTTCTATCCTTTATATTACATACACGACTGGTAAACATAATTTAAGTGATTTAATCGATTATTTCAAAACAAATAAAATAGTTTATAATAAAATATTCTCATCAATCCCAACCCTAAATGATGTCTTCTTAGAATTAACTGGAAAAGAGTTAAGAGACTGATGTTTATTCATTTATTTACTTATCGATTAAAAACTCTATTAAGAACTAAAAGTATAATTTTTTGGACCTTTGCCTTTCCTTTAATATTAGCTACGTTCTTCAATTTAGCTTTTTCTAATTTAGCTAGTGAAGAAACCTTTAATATTATAAAAATAGGTATTATTCAAGATGACGAATATAAACAAGAAACAAACTTCAAACAGTTAATCGAATCTCTTTCTAATAAAGGGGATAATCAAGTATTTGAAGTTTCTAATTATTCAAAAGAAAAAGAAGCAGTTAATAGTTTAGAAGACAATGATATTGAAGGAATATATCAGGTAAAAGATAACCAAATAAAAATAATTGTCAAACAGAACAATCTAAATTCAACAATTATGAAAATGATAGTTGATGAATATTACCAGAAACTATCTTTAGTATCTAATATAAATATCTTTCATCCTGAAAGTTTAACAGCAGATATCCTAGCTAAATTAAATACTAACTATGATTTCTTTAATGATAAAAGTAATGATAAGGTTGATTCTACAGTTATATATTTCTATACTTTGATTGGGATGACTTGTATTTATGCTGGATTCTTCGGTATTGATGCCATTGATGTCGCTGAAGCTAATCAATCCAAAAAAGGTGCTCGTCTTAGTGTTTCGCCAACTAATAAATTAAAAGCTTTATTATCATTCTTATTAGCTGGTTTCACTATTCAATTCATTGAAAATTTACTACTATTAGCTTATTTAGTTTTCGGTTTAGGGATTGATTTTGGTAATCAAGTAGGTTATATCTTACTAGTAATGGGAGTAGGGTCAGTAGCGGGAATTACTTTAGGAACAGTTATTGGTTCACTACTAAAGTGTTCTAATAATACAAAAGTCGGGATTCATATAGCCGTTTCCATGATTTTCTCTTTTCTATCAGGTATGATGATGATAGATATGAAATATATAATCGCTAAACATGCTCCTATAATAGGTAATATTAATCCCGTAAATATGATTACTGATGCCTTATATTCACTATATTATTATGATTCCATGAATCGTTATTACTCAAATATTATCGGTCTTATAATATTTAGTGTTGTCATGATAGTAATTTCTTATTTAGCAGTAAGGAGAAAAAAATATGATAGTATTTAATAATTATTTTAAAATAGTAAAAAGATATATACCTACTATCATAATGTTTACCACAATATTATGCTTCTTTTCAGTTTTAGCTACTTCTAATTTTGAAGGTTCAGCTGATTTTGAAGAAATTAAACCTAATCTAGCTATCATTAATAATGATTCTGATTCTACAATCACTTCAAACTTTGTTGCCTATATTGAAGCTAATTCTACAATTGTTAATTTAAAAACTGATGATGATAGTTTAAAAGATGCTTTGTTTTTTAGAAAAGTAGATGAAATTATAACTATACCTCTAAACTTTGGAGAAGAACTAATTCAAGGTCATAAACCTAAAATAGATACGATGAAAGTACCAGATTCAACCTCATCAATGTATACGGAAATGTTATTAAATCGTTATTTAAATCAGGTAAATATTTATTTAGAAGCTGGTTTTAGTGAAGAAGAAATATCAAGATCATTAAGAAAAGATTTAAAAGAAACAACCAATATAAAACTATTATCTTCTGATAGCGAAGAAATAACGAAACTAAATTTCTTTTATAATTTTACTAATTACACTATTCTAGCTGTAATTATTTTTATAATTTCTACCGTAATGGGTTCTTTCATGGATAGAAATCTTAATCGTAGAAATGTAATGGGAACGCTATCACATCGTAAACTTAATTTTCAGTTACTATTAGGTAATTCAGCGATAGCTTTAGGAATTTGGTTATTATACGCTTCTATAGCTTTAATTATCTATCCTAATGCGATGTTAAGTAGTCATGGTCTTTTATATCTAATAACATCACTTATCTTTAGCTTAGTAGCTTTATCGATTGGTTTCTTAATTGGGATTACTATTCGTAATAAAGAAGCCCAAAGTGGTATCACCAATGTAATTGCTTTAGGTTCTAGTTTTATCTGTGGTGCTTTTGTTCCTCAAGAATTCTTAGGTTCATTTGTTTTAACGATAGCTAAAGTTTTTCCTTCTTACTGGTATATTAGTGCTAATAATAACATATCACTATTAACTAATTTTAATTTTCATAATCTTAGCCAAATAATGATTAACTGGGGTATCATGTTACTATTTATCGTTTTATTCTTTATAATTACTAATATCATCAGTAAAAAGAAACGTCGTAGCGAATAAAAAAATCTCATAGGAGATTTTTTCTTTTTCATATCGACCAGCTAACCAATCCATTGATACTTGATATTCTTTAGCTATCTGATAAAGAAAGGCTGTTAAAATAAGTGTTTTGCCACTTTCATAAGCACTAATTGTAGATTGCGTTGTATTTAAAAAGTCTGCTAATTGGTATTGGAACATTCCTTTTTTAATTCTAAACTCCCGAATCTTAGAGCCAATCAGTTTTCGATCTAACTGAGAACATCCTGTTATAACCGAATCACTAACTAAGCTAAGACCCATAACATAATCCATACTATAATTAGTGTAATTACAAAAATCATTTAATTTATCCAAGGGAATAATTTCAATACCATTTTCCCATCTCGAATAAGTAGCTTGTGACACATTGAGCACTTTAGCCATTTCTGTTTGGCTAATATCCATATCTTCTCTGATATCAGTGAATTTCCGAAATATTAGCATGTAACTAGTAATCATTACTTACCACCCCAAGCCTATTTTCCCAACTTTATTGAGAAACGTTATTTTTTATACAGAAATACGATTTTATGATATACTATGATTGTAGTAAAGTAGGAGGACAAAATGGATACTAAAATAGTACGACTATACTGTGATACTATTATCAAACCCATTGAAAAACGTAAAAAAGAACTTGAAAAAGAAATTTATTGTCATCGGTTTGTCAGTCATAGTAAAAAGGAAGAGTTAAGATTAATTAACGAACTATTAATTGAAAAATTTATTAATCTATCCAAATTAACAGACAAATATGACATCTAACTAATAAAAAAATATGGCTTTATCCTCATCTTTTAGATATACTAATAAAAAGGAGAGATAATATGGAAAAACAGAATAATAATTATATCTTAGGAATCATTGGTGCTTTACTCGGAGCTTTAATTGCTAGTATCCCTTGGGTATTAGTGTATGTTTATGGAAACATGATATTATCACTATTAGCTATCATTATTGCGTTAGGAGCTGTTAAAGGATACAAATTATTAAAAGGAAAGTTAGATAAGAAAACACCTATTATCATCATTGTTATTTCCTTATTAGCAGTAACTTTATCTACACTAGTAATAATTCCTGCACTATTATTAATAAAAGATGGTTTTGAACTATCAATATCTAATATGAACTTACTATATGATTCAAGTGAATTTATGTCAGCGTTACTTAAAGATTATGTTATTTCTTTAATCTTTACAGCCTTAGGTATCAGTGGTGTTATCGCTAAAGTTAAAGGTGAAGTCGAAGATTTAGAAAATTAGACAATTATGTCTTTTTTCTTATATAAGGAGTTTTATGAAAAAAATAGATTATAAAAAAGAATACCCAGAAATATATTTACCTAAGAAGAAGCCCTCACTAATAGAAGTTCCCCCAATTACTTATCTTATGGTTGATGGAACTGGTAATCCCAATACTAGTGAAAAATATAAACAAGCTATTGAAATCTTATATGGACTTAGTTTTACTATTAAAATGAGTAAAATGAAAAACAATCAGCCATTAGGATATTTTGAATATGTTGTACCACCATTAGAGGGATTATGGTGGATAGACAATGAATATTTTGATGGCAGTAATATTCTCGATAAAAATAAATTCAATTGGACTTCTATGATTCGTCAACCAGAATTTGTTACACCAGAAGTATTTGAGTGGGCTAAACAGGAATTATCAAAAAAGAAACCAGATCTAGATTTATCTAAATCATACTTAAAAACACTAGATGAAGGGCTGTGTGCTCAAATCATGCATATTGGTTCTTACGATAACGAAAAAGAAAGTATCTCTATATTAAATAATTATATTAAAGATAATAATTACCAAACTGATATTAATGATAAACGTAAACACCACGAAATTTATTTAAGTGATCCCAGAAAAAGTAAAGTCGAAAATCTAAAAACAGTTATTCGTCATCCCATTAAAAAGATAATGTAAACAAGCATTGTCTTTTTTTATTGACTAATATAAGTTATAATAAAAAAGAGGTGACCGCTATGAAAAAAATATTAATCGTTGAAGATGACATTGAACTTAGTCAAGAATTAAAAATTCTTTTGGAACATAATGGTTATGAAGCTTCAATCTTAACTGATTTTAAAAATTCTCTAACTACTATTTTAGAAAGTAATGTTGATCTAATACTACTAGATATTAATATTCCTGAAATGAATGGGGAATATTTACTAAAAGAAATCCGTAAAAGTTCTAATATCCCGATCATTATGGTAACTAGTAAAAGTACTGAATTAGATGAGGTTATAAGTATGAGTTATGGAGCCGATGACTATATTACCAAACCTTATAACCCTACGATACTACTTCTTCATGTTGAAGCTATTTTTAAAAGACTAGATAATATTAATACTATTTTAGCCTATCGTGATATTAAATTAAACCTTTCTAAGGGAGTAATTGAAACTAATAGTCAAGAAGTGTCACTTTCTAAGAATGAATTAAAAATATTCTATTATTTATTAAAAAATAAAAACACGATTGTTACTCGTGATGATATCATAAATTATTTATGGGATAACGAAGAATTCGTCGATGATAATACTTTAACTGTAAATATTAATCGTTTACGTAAAAAACTAACTGATTTAGGTTTAGAAGACGCTATTGAAACTAGACGAGGACAGGGGTATATATTATTATGAAAATAAGTAATTATCTTTACGATAAACTAATTTCCATTATTACTTATCTTTTTATGATGATAATAATAGTATTAATGTTATTAGCCTTTAACTCCCCGAAAGAACTTACTATCGCAATTACTCTATGTTTGTCAGTTGCGGGCTTAATTATTTTAATATATAACTATTTACGAAAAAAGTATTTCTATGACTATCTAATTACTAATTTAAAACAATTAGATAAAAAGTATTTAATTACAGAGTTATTACCAGATGCAAACTTCTTAGAAGGTAAGTACTTAAAAGAAACCATGTATGAGACTAATAAATCAATGGTAGAACATATTAATAAATATAAATATAGTATTGAAGATTTTAGAGAATATATTGAACTTTGGATTCATGAAGTAAAAATTCCTATCTCAAGTATTAAACTAATTCTTCATAATCATAAATTACCAGTTGAATCAAAATTATTAGATCAGATAAATCGTATTGAGAATGATGTCGAACAAGTTCTTTATTATACTCGAAGTAAAAATGCTGAACGTGATTACTTAATTAAAGAGTGTAATTTAAAAGAAGTAGTAAATAGAGTAATTATCAAGAATAAAGATATCTTTATCAGTCAAAAAATAAAAATAGAACAGAATAATCTAGATCTAACGGTCTTAAGTGATAGTAAATGGTTAGAATATATAATTAATCAAATAATTAGTAATAGTTTAAAATACAGTAATAAAAGTAATTCAAAAGTTATTATTTCTGCGATTTGTCATAATCAAAAAACTAAACTAATTATTGAAGATAACGGTTTAGGTATTAATAAAAAAGATTTATCACGAATATTTGACAAAACCTTTACTGGAGAAAATGGCCGTAAGATAGCTTCTTCTACTGGTATGGGATTATATATTGTATCTAGTTTAATTAAGAAACTAAATCATAAAATTGAAGTTGAATCAGAAGAAAATAAATTCACTAGAGTCATTATAACTTTTACTGAAGGTGAATATTATGATGTTTTAAAGTAATCTTACAAAAGTGTAAGGTAAAGTTAGATAAATCGATGTTTATTTGTCTTCCTACTGTCTATAATTAGTAAGTGAAAGGAAGGATTTTATGTCAAATATTTTAAAAATAGAAAAAATAGAAAAATACTACGGTAATAAAGCTAGTTTAACTAAAGCTATCAATAATATCTCTTTTGATGTTGAAAAAGGGGAATTTGTAGCGATTATGGGAGCATCAGGTAGTGGTAAAACAACCTTACTAAATGTAATATCTACAATTGATAAAGTAACTAGTGGTCATATTTATATTGAAGGAGAAGATATTACTAAATTAAAAGGAAATAAACTAAATAAGTTTAGAAGAGAACAATTAGGTTTTATTTTCCAAGATTTTAATTTACTTGATACTTTAACGGCTTATGAAAATATCTCATTAGCTCTTTCTATTCAAGGCGTTAATTCTAAAGAAATAGATAAAAGAGTTAAAGATACTGCCAAGAAACTAAGTATTATGGATGTTTTAAACAAATATCCTTATCAAATGTCAGGAGGACAAAAACAACGAGTAGCATCAGCTAGAGCGATTATAACTAATCCTAAATTAGTATTAGCGGATGAACCAACCGGAGCTTTGGATTCAAAATCAGCTAAGATGTTATTAGAAAATTTTGAATATTTAAATAAAGAGTTACAGGCTACTATTTTAATGGTTACTCATGATGCTTTTACAGCTAGTTATGCTTCTCGTGTTGTCTTTATTAAAGATGGTAAATTATTTAACGAATTAATAAGAGGAGATAATAGTAGAAAAGAGTTCTTTGATCGCATTATTGATGTTGTTACCTTATTAGGAGGTGACTTCGCTGATGTTGTTTAAGCTTTCTTTAAAGAATATAAAAAAGAGCTTTAAAGACTATGCCATCTATTTCTTTACTTTAATATTAGGAGTAGCTGTCTTTTATGTTTTCAATGCCTTAAGTAGTCAAACTATTATGTTAAATGTATCTCAGTCAACTCATGAATTAATTGAACTAATGAATCAAGTCTTATCAGGTGTAAGTATCTTTGTTTCATTTATACTAGGATTTTTAATAATCTATGCTAGTAGTTTCCTAATTAAAAGAAGAAAAAAAGAATTTGGTATCTACATGACCCTCGGTATGGGTAAAAGTAAAATATCAAAGATTCTTCTATTTGAAACTATTTTCATTGGTATCATATCACTAGGTGTTGGTTTACTATTTGGAGTTGGACTATCACAGTTGATGTCAATTCTAGTAGCTAATATGTTTGAAGCAGATATGACAAACTTTACTTTTGTTTTCTCTAGTTCCGCGATGATAAAAACAATGATCTATTTTGGGATAATGTATTTATTAGTCATGATATTTAATACCTTCTCAGTAAATAGATGTAAATTAATAGATTTAATTCATGCTAGTAAGAAAACTGAAACTATTAAAATGAAAAACCCAGTGTTATGTATTTTAGTATTTATAATATCTTGTATAGTATTAGGAATAGCTTATTATAACGTTACAGCTGGAATTAATGAATTAGCTGAATTTCAAGATGTAATCTTTCAGATGGTGTTAGGAGCAGTAGGTACCTTCTTTATCTTCTGGTCGCTATCAGGTCTGATTTTAAGAATCATTATGTCAATAAAAAAAGTATATTTAAAAGGACTCAATTCCTTTATTTTAAGACAAGTTAATAGTAAAATAAATACAACAGTTTTTTCAATGACTGTGATCTGTCTAATGTTATTTATGACTATTTGTATTTTATCTAGCGCCTTATCAATTAAAAATTCTATGACTTCTAATTTAAAAACTTTATTACCAGTCGATATTGAAGTATATAAACCATTATTCGCTAGTGGTGACTATAAAGATGATACAGCTAGAGAGGTGTTAAATAAATTTAATTATGATGTTAATAATAATTTAAAAGATATTGTTGAACTAACAACTTATCAAGAACCAAATCTAACTTTTAAAACTAGTTTAGGTACAACCCTTGATAAAACTTTAAAAGAAAATCCCTATCTAACAGATAATCAAGAAGAAATTATTGGGCTTAGTGCTTATAATAAATTAGCTAAATTATATAATAATGAAACATACGAATTAAAAGATGATGAATATATAATAATCGCTGACTTTGATATGATGATTAAAATACGTAATAGAAGCTTACAAGAAAACACTAAACTACATATAAATGGAAAAGATTACAAACCAAAATATAATAAGTGTCAAACAGGTTTTATCGATATTTCTAGTAATCATATTAATATGGGTATAATTATTGTTCCTGACAGTGCTATTAGTAATTTAAGTCCACTAAAAAGTTATTTAATGGCTAATTATAACGGTGAGACTAAAGAAGAAAAACAAGTAATTGAAAATAAAATAATAGAGCTAGATAAACATCCAGAAATTAGAAATAGTTATTTAGATGCTTCAACCAAGATTTCCTTTTATGAAGCTAGTATTGGTCTTAGTGCTATGGCAACTTTTATTGGCTTATACTTAGGTGTTATTTTCCTAATAAGTAGTGCTGCTATCTTAGCCTTAAAAGAATTATCTGAAAGTACTGATAATAAAGAACGATATACTGTTTTAAGAAGACTTGGTGCTGATGAAAAGATGCTTAATCGAGCACTGTTTTCTCAAATAGCTATTTTCTTCTCATTACCATTACTATTAGCTATCATTCATTCTATTTTCGGTATCCAAGTATGTAATACTATTCTTCAAACCTTAGGAAATGAAAAACTATTAACATCGATTGTTATGACAGCTATTTTCTTAATCGTAATTTATGGAGGATACTTCTTAATTACTTATTACTGTAGTAAAAATATAATTAGTGATAAAAATTAATAAATATGTAAAAGTATGGGAATTAGTAAAAAACTATTCTCTTCTTTACATTAAAGTAGTATAATCTCTAGTAGTCACAAAAAAAGGAGAGATAATATGTCAAAAATAAAGAAAATAGGATATATAGCGGGAGCTAGCTTCTTAGCATTCGGAGTATACAAACTAGTAAAAAATCATCTAGAAAACAAAAGAACTTATCAAGAGGAAGTAACTGATGCTTATATTAATAATCATGAAGAAAGAAAATATACTGAGCTTGATTTGAATAGATATGACAAAGAAGCATATGAAAATGGTAAGCCTAAACCTAAAGAAAAGAAAGTAAGTTAACTACAAATAAGACTTTTGAATATTAAAATATATTCAGAAGTTTTTTTATAATAATAAATAATTATCAGAAAACTTGATGTTAATTACCTTTTTGGTTTATACTATATATTATAATATACTAAGGAGTAATGATATGGATAAAAATTGGTATCAATTAACTGAAGAAGAAGTTGAAAATAAACTTTTAACTAATCCTAGTTCTGGTTTAACTAAAGAAGAAGCAAATATTCGTTTGAAAAAATATGGAAAAAATATCTTACCTAAGAAGAAAAGAGATAATTTTTTTAAGATAATGTTACATGAACTATTAGATCCAATTGTTATTCTTTTAATAATTACAGTTATCTTTTCATTTATTATTGGGGAACATTTAGATGCTATCGCGATTATCTTTATAATCATGGTTGATTTATTAATGGGAACTTTTCAAGAATGGAAAGCTGAAAAAACAGCTGAGAGTCTATCAAGTTTAATGAAAGAAAATGTTTATGTTATAAGAAATGGCGAAGAAATAGAAATAGATTATAGTGAACTTGTTGTAGGTGATGTTGTTCTATTAGTATCAGGAATGAAACTAAGTGCTGATTTACGAATTATTGAATGTCAAAATCTCCAAATTGATGAATCGATTCTAACTGGTGAGAGTTTAAATGTCGAAAAGAATAACCAAGTTTTAGATAAAATATCTAGTTTAGCAGATCGTAAAAACATGGCTTATGCCGGAACTTCGGTAGTAACGGGTAGGGGAAAAGGTCTTGTAGTAGAAACAGCTTTAAATACTGAAATAGGAAAAATAGCTAATCATGTTATTCATACTAAAGCTGAAAAATCACCTCTAACGATTAGAATGCAAAAGTTCTCTAAACAGATTACTATTTTAATAGTTATTATTGCGATTATTATTACGACGATTCTGTTTTCAAAAGGTGTACCCGGAACAGAAATCTTTCTATCGGTTATAGCTCTTTCCGTATCAGCTATGCCTGAAGGACTACCTCTAGCTTTAACGATGGCGCTAACGATTGCCTCTGGCAGAATGTCAAAAAAGAATGTTGTTGTCAAAAAGTTAAATTCAGTTGAAAGTTTAGGTAGTTGTACCGTAATAGCTAGTGATAAAACAGGAACCCTTACTATTAACGAACAAACAGCTAAGAAGATTATTTTACCTGATGATCAGAGTTTTAATGTCGATGGTATCGGTTATAATGATAATGGAAAAATTACTCCTATTAAAGAGTCAGATTTAAATAGAGCCTATTATATTAGTAAACTTGGCTATATTAATAACGAGAGTCATTTAGATAAAAAAGATAATGCTTGGCAGTACCATGGAGATTCAATTGATATTGCTTTTTTAGCCCTAGGTAAAAAAATAGGTGTTGATACCTCGGATATAAAAATATTGAAAGTAATTCCCTATGAATCAGAAAATAAATACTCAGCTATATTCTATGAAAAGAATGATAAAGTTCATTGTACTGTTAAAGGTTCTTTAGAAAAGGTAATAGAGTTTTCTAATAAAATGTATTTTAAAGGGAAGGAACTTCCGATTGATAAAAATATTTTAGAAAAACAAAATGAAAACTTAGCTAGTGAGGGATATCGCGTAATAGCGTTAGCTGATGCGGTTTTAAATAAAAAGTCTACTGATGAATATGAAATATCTGATATCAAAGATTTAACCTTTATGGGAATGGTAGCTTTTATTGATCCAATTCGTGAAGAGGTTAAACAATCTATTGTAGAATGTAGGGAAGCTGGAATTAAGGTTATTATGATTACTGGAGATCATCCCTTAACAGCTTTATCGATAGCTAAAGAATTAGATTTAGTAGAACATGATGAGCAGATAAGTACTGGAATTGAAGTTGAGGAACATTTAAAAAAGTCTCCTCAAGAGTTTGATGACTTTATTAGTAAAATAACTGTTTTTTCTAGGGTTAATCCCATGGAAAAATTAGAAATAATTAATTCCCTAAAAAGACAAGGTGAATATGTAGCTGTAACTGGTGATGGTGTAAACGATGCTCCTGCTATTCGTAGTAGTAATATCGGAATAGCGATGGGAAGTGGAACCGATGTTGCGAAAGAAACAGCTTCGATGATTGTCTTAGATGATAACTTTACTTCTATTGTCTCTGGTATTGAAGAAGGAAGATGTGCTTATAGTAATATTCGTAAAGTTAGCTATATGCTTTTATCTTGTGGTTTAGCTGAAGTATTATTTTTTATTTTAGCTATTCTCTTTAATTTACCAATGCCGTTAGTAGCTATTCAGTTACTATGGTTAAATATCGTTACTGATGGACTTCAAGACTTTGCCTTATCATTTGAAAAGATAGAATCAAATGTAATGAAAGAACCACCTCGTAGTACTAAGGAAACTGTCTTTAATAAAGAATTACTATTAGAAGTAGGACTATCAGGTTTAGTAATTGGTTTAATTGTCTTCTGTGTTTGGGTTTACCTAATAAATAGTTTAAAACTAGATGTTGGTATCGCTCGAGGTTATATTATGGTATTGATGGTATTTATGCAGAATATCCATGTTCTAAATTGTCGTAGTGAAAAACAATCAACCTTTAAAATATCCTTAAAAAGTAATCCCTTAATTATCTTTAGTATTATCTCTTCAATTATATTACAGGTAATAGTAATGGAAGTTCCGTTTCTTAGTAGTTTTCTTCAAACAAGTACTGTTCCCTTTAATTCAATGATTAAGTTATTCTTACTATCACTAATAATTTTAATAGTGATGGAACTATATAAAAAGATTAAATATCGTAATTAAAGAGAAAAAAACTTTCTCTTTTTCTTTTATTTAAAATAAAATGTATTATACTATATAATAAGGAGTGATTTGATGAAGCTAATACACTATATATTATTTCTACCATTAGCATTTATCTTTGGTTATTACATCAAAAAGAAAAGTAATGATCTTTTTCCTAATCAAAAACAAGATAAACTTAGAAATATAGCTTATTACTTTATTGTATTGCTTATTTTTATTATTTCAATTATCACTCTTTCTTATTTCGCTGTTTATTTCTTTTATGTTGCGTTATTTTATGCTATATTTGATTGTTTGTTTTTCTTAATAAAATATTTAGAAGTTAATAAAGCTAAGAAATATTTATTAAAACTTTATCAAAGAGGTATTACTGTTTATATTATTGCGGCTATATTAACTGGTTATGGAATGTATGTAGCTCATAATCCCACTATCCATAAATATGAATTTGATCTAAAAAAATCAATAACTGAAACTAAAATACTAATGTTATCAGATTTACATTTAGGAACAGGAAGTACTGAATATACAGTTAATCAAATAGTAGATGAAATTAATAATCAAAAACCTGATTTATTTGTCTTAGTAGGGGATATCTTTGATGAAGGAACTACTGATGAATTAAAAGAATATGCTTATCAGAATTTTGGAGCAGTTAAAACAAAGTATGGAACTTATATTGTGGAAGGTAATCACGATTATATTAATAAAGAAATGCGAAGTCTTTGGGATCAACATCATGTAAAAGTTCTTCAGGACAAAGTTAAACTTATTAACAATGAATTCTATTTAGTTGGTAGAAAAGATTACTCTAGGAAACAAAGAAAATCATTAACGGAATTACTTACTGATATAAATAAGAATTTACCTATTATCGTTTTAGATCATCAACCAGTCGATAGTATAAAAGCAGCTAAATTAGGAGTTGATTTACAGTTGTCAGGTCATACCCATAATGGTCAATTGTTTCCTGGTAGTTTATTTGTAAAACACGGACTTATTAAAATAAAAGATTATCATTTAGCGATATCTAATGGTTATGGTACTTGGGGAATACCTATTCGTACTTCAGGTAGAGGTGAATTGTTAATAGTTACTTTAAAATAATTTAATTTGTGGTAAAATAGTAATATAGGAGTTAGTAGTATGTGGAATCGTAAACAAATAAAAAGACAAGGTAAAGAAGCTTTTAATCGTAATTTTGGAAAATCTATAACAGTATGTTTGATTGTAGCTTTTTTACTAGGCTCACCGATTATAACTTCATCTAGAATCGAAGAGACATCGGCTAATCAACTTAATCTTCAAATAACATTAAATAAGAATATTAATTATTTCTCTCATAAGAATAATTCTATGATTGTTAATGATTTTATTAGTGGTTTTAATGTTATTGAAAAAGATAATCCTCCTACGTTTAAACACGCTAAAGCAGGAGTTTTATCAAATGTAGTTAATAATATATCTAAGTCTAGTTCGTATCTATTTGGGCTTTTAAATGCCCTAAATCAGTTAATTTTTAAAGACAAAATCTTTGCAGGAATAATAATTACGATTGGTGCTTTGATTGGGTTTTTATATTGGATATTAGTAGGTAATGTTTTAGAAGTAGGTAGAGCTAGATTCTTTTTAGAAAATAGAAGATATGCCAAAACTAAAATCAGTAAAATTCTTTTTACTTATCGTGTAAAGAAAACCTGGAATGTAGCTAGTGCTATGTTTAGAAAGAAGATTTACTATTTCTTTTGGTGTTTTACAGGAGTAGGGGCTATAGTAAAAAGATATTCTTATTTATTAGTCCCTTATATATTAGCCGAAAACCCTAATATAAAAGGTAAACAAGCAATTAAATTATCAAAAGAGATGATGAATGGTTATAAATGGAAAATGTTTCTAATAGATTTATCTTTTATTGGTTGGCATATTTTAGGTGTTATGAGTTTAAATGTTTCTAATATTATCTATACTAATCCTTATAAAGAAGCTACTAAAGCTGAAGTCTATATGCATTTAAGAAATAAAAATAAAGAAAAGAGTGGGTTAGCAGCTAGAACCTTTAGTGATGATTATTTAGAAGGTAGTTACAGTGATGATATTTATCCTGAAAATCTATATTTATATAAAGAACATGATAGTAGAAAATGGATGCATGTTAATTATGATAGAAAGTATTCACTTACTGATCTTATCTTATTATTCTTTAGTTTTGCCGCAATAGGGTGGATTTGGGAAGTATTACTACGTTTATTTACTAATGGTGATTTTGTTAATCGTGGAACGTTATTAGGCCCTTGGTTACCAATTTATGGTACCGGTGGAGTATTAGTTTTAATATTATTAAAACCATTTCGTAAGAAACCAATTGTGACTTTCTTTACAGCTATGTTTGTTTGTGGTCTTGTTGAATATGCTACTGGTTGGTATTTAGAATGGCGTCATAATATGAATTGGTGGGACTACAATGGCTATTTCTTAAATATTAATGGTCGAGTTTGTCTAGAAGCCTTATTAGTATTTGCTTTAGGCGGTTGTGCTGCTATTTATATTGCTGCCCCAATAATCAGTGAATGGTTTAAAAAAATAAAAGAAAAACAAAAAGTTATTCTATGTATAGTTTTAATAATGTTAATGATAGGAGACTTCTATTACTCTGGAAAAAACCCTAATACAGGAAAAGGAATTAGTTCTCCAATGACAGAAGAGAGAAATGTTAAATAATTTTGCGTAAAATACAAAGCTATTTTAATGACTTAGGTGGAAGTTGCTACTAAGAAGTATATTATTCATATAATAGAATATAATAACATCATAAAAGTCAAAAAAAAGAAGGAAAAGTTGTTGACATATAATCTTTTTCTGATATAATTAATATTGTCTTCATCGAAGGCAATATACATGCGGATGTAGTTTAATGGTAGAACCTCAGCCTTCCAAGCTGACTACGTGG
>CAYRDW010000009.1:18879-22632 GCA_964423215.1 uncultured Muribaculaceae bacterium | reverse complement strand
CAGTAGCGTTCGCGAATTCTGGTAACCCATGGTTCAACCGCGGCGGAGGTTATAATAATACCACTAACGCAGGTGCCTTCAACTTCAACAACACTAACGGTCATGCGAACAGCAACCACAGTTTCCGCGCGGTTCTTGCTCTGAGACTACAAAAAAAGAATATTGAATGTATTCCATTTGTAATTATAGTTTACGGACTGTAACAGAATGTTTTTTGTAGAGAATCAATTCCTCTTTGAAACAATTCAAAGAAACACATAAACAGTGATATATGGTTAGTAAATTATATTGAATATCATATATCATGATAAGAAGTAGTAACAAATTTTTGTACTACCTTTTTTTTTAGAAAAATAAAGGAGTTTTTGCAGTATGAGTAAAATATATGATAAATATTTACAATTAAAGGAAGAGGATAAAGATAAATTATATCTATTTAAAAGCGGTAAGTTTTTAATTTTTATAGATCAAGATGCTGATACTATTAATGATTATTTAGTATTGAAAAAGACCCCTTTTACTAAAGAAACCCATAAATGTGGTTTTCCTTGTGATAGAATAGACGATTATATAAGAATATTTAATAAACATAATTTGAATGTAGAAATAATAGATAATTTTGAACCAGTAGTTAGTAATGATAAACTATTAAATGATAAATATAATAATGTTAAAAAAATTATTAATAGTATTGATATTAATCGAATTACTCCTATAGAATCTATCCAATATTTAGAACAAATTAAGAGGTATATAGATGAGTAAGGAAGTGGAAGATTTAATAATATATAAACAATATATGGAGTTTATTTATTATATAGAAATGATTACTGAGAAGTATCCAAAAAGTGAAAAACTATCTCTGGTAGTAAATATAAAGAACAGTGCATATACAGGACTTAGACATATTATTAGTGCCTACAAAGAATATGAAAAAACTAGTAAATTAGGTTATTTACATCAGCTAGATGTTGAATTAAAACTGTTAAAAGTATATACACGTATTTCTTATCGAAAAAAACTAATTACGAGTATAAATTATACAGCTTGGGTTAAAAAAATAACTAATATATCAAATCTACTAGGTGGATGGATAAAATCATGCCAAAATCGATAAAAAATTGTTTTGATTCAAAACTTAATTTTGTATCTCTTTTAGAGGCCCATGATAGAGCATCTAAAGCTAAAAGATCAAGAAGGGAAGTACTTACTTTTGAAATAGATTTAGAAACTAATATAATGAATTTATATAATAGGATTAAAAAGGGGACTTATAAAGTAGGTAAATATAATGAATTTATTGTAAAAGAGCCTAAAGTTAGAATAATAAGATCTTTACCATATATTGATAGAATTGTTCATCAGTGGTATATTGAGGAATTTATTAAGCCTATGATTGGTAAAAAATTTATAGCAGATAGTTATGCTTGTATTGAAAACGGTGGTACGCATAAAGCGGTAAGAAAAATACAACATTATATGAGAATTATGAAGCATAATACAAATAAATATTATATTTTAAAATGTGATATTCAAAAGTATTTTTATAATATTGATAGAAATATTTTAATATCAATACTAAAAAGGCATATTAGTGATTGTAAATTATTAGATTTTACTAAAATGTTAATTTTTGATAATGAAGAAACAGTAGGTATTCCGATTGGTAATTATACTTCTCAATTTTTTGCGAATATATATTTAAATGAATTAGATCATTATGTAAAAGAAAATCTAAGAATAAAATATTATGTTAGATATATGGATGATTTTATTTTATTATTACCTTCTAAAGAAGAAGCTATGGTTACGAAAAAGAAAATAGTAAACTTTATAGAAGATAAATTAAAATTAAAACTAAATAAGAAAAGTAATTATTTTCCTAATAGTATGGGAGTAGATTTTTGTGGGTATCGTATTTTTGAAACTCATATTTTATTAAGAAAAAGAAGTAAAAAGAAAATAGGAAAATTAGTTAGGGATACTAATCGAAAGGTTCAGGAAGGAAATTGTGATATAAGTAAAGTTAAAATGAGTTGGAATTCTTGGAAAGCACATGCAAGTCATTCTAATAGTTATCGTTTGAAAAAAAAGTATCATGATTTATTTTTGATAAAAGATTATTTGGATATATAGAAATTAGTGATTAATTTTGTTTTTCTCTATTTAGTTTCCTCGCAATAATACATTATCTTTACAAAATCACAATTATAGTATATAATTTACTCATGTTGAAAGACAGTGATTAAGAAGTAGTAATAAGTAATACTATTTATAGAGAACTTGTGGTTGGTGTAAACAAGGAAATAGAAGCTTATGAATTCGTCTTAGGAGTTGCTAATAAAAAGTTAGCCGTATATCTTGCGTTAAAGAATTGAGATGCATAGTTTTTACTATGAATTAAGGTGGTACCGCGATTATTCGTCCTTATGGATTAATAATCGTTTTTTTATGGAGGAAGTTTATGAAGTTGTTTAGAAAGGCTATTTTGGTAATACATGGTTTTAGTGCAGGGTTATCTGATAATGAATATTTAATAAATCAATTAGAATTTAATAATGATTTTGATGTCTATGCTTGGACTTTACCAGCTCATGAGAAACCTGTAATTAATAAGGTTAAATATCCAGAATGGATAGAAGCAGTAGAAAAACAAATTGAATTATTGATTAGTCATGGTTACAAAAAAATTTATGTTATAGGTCATAGTATGGGTGGACTACTTAGTGGTTATTTAGCTAGTAAATATAAAGAAATAAAGAAGATAGTATTATTATCAGCAGCATATGATTATTTTAGTAGGGATCAGTATAAAGAAGATATAAGAAGTATTAGAGGGTTAAGAGATAGTGATGCTTCATATAAAAATTTCTTTCATAAATTAGTAAAAGTACCAGTTAGTACAGCTATTGAGTTTAGAAGATTAGTAAATAAATATAAAGAATATATTTTTGAAGTTAAACAACCATGTTTAGTAATATATGGTGATAAAGATGAGGTAGTTCCTTATAAAACAATGGAATATATTAGAAGTAATATAGGATCTAAAGATGTTACTTATACAACTGTATTAGATGGTAGGCATGTTCTACTTAGAGGTAAGAAAAAACAAGAAGTTATTGATTATATAGAGTGTTTTTTAAGAGGAGGAAGAAAATGGAAACGAATGAAAAAATCAAGTATTTAAAAGAAGAACTTAATAAAGATATTTTAACTGTTAGTAGTCAAAAAGATATTCAAGATTTAAAAGTTAAATATATGGGTAAAAAGGGTCTAATTACTGAGTTAATGTCCAATATGAAGGATTTGCCGGTAGAAGATAAAAAAGAGCTAGGAAGGGCAGTAAACGAGGTTAGAACAGAGATTACTGTAATAATAGAATCTAAAGAAGATGAAATACGTAATAAAGAGTTAAATGAAAAACTATTTAATGAAACGATTGATATTAGTTTACCTAGTAAAAAAGTAAAAAGAGGTAGTCGTCATCCATTTAATAGGATTATTGAAGATATAGAGGATTTCTTTGTATCAATGGGTTATGATGTTATCGATGGACCAGAGTTAGAGACGGATATGAACTGTTTTCAACTTTTAAATGTACCACTTGGACATCCAGCTAGAGATAATCAAGATACTTTCTATATCGATGAAGAGTATTTACTTCGTACTCAAACGTCTAGTGTTCAAGCTAGAGAAATGCAAAGTAATACTGAAAAGACCCCAATTAGAATGATTTGTCCGGGTAAGGTTTAT
>CAYRDW010000009.1:1741-18869 GCA_964423215.1 uncultured Muribaculaceae bacterium | reverse complement strand
AGATGATGATGCTACTCATTCACATCAATTCGGTCAATTTGAAGGATTAGTAATTGATAAGAATATTTCATTAGCTGATTTAAAAGGAACTTTAGAACTGTTTTCAAAGAAAATGTTGGGTGATAAAACAGTTGTTCGTTTTCGTCCTAGTTTCTTCCCATTTACGGAACCTAGTGTTGAAGTTGATGTTACTTGTTTTAAATGTGGTGGAAAAGGATGTTCATTATGTAAACAAACAGGTTGGATTGAAGTGTTAGGAGCAGGTATAGTTCATCCTAATGTTCTTAGAATGGGTGGATATGATCCTGATATATGGACTGGTTTTGCGTTTGGGACAGGATTAGATCGTTTGGCGATGTTTAGATATGCTATTCCTGATATTCGTTATTTATATACAAATGATATCAGATTCCTAGAACAGTTTGATAGAAAGGATGAAGAAAATGAAATTAAGTAGAAAGTTCGTAAGTGATTACGTAGATATAGATGTTGATTTAAAAACATTAGCTGAAGATATGACTAATATTGGAAATGAATATGATTCATGTGGTAAGTTACTACCAGTTTCAAAACTAGTAATAGGTGAAGTTGTATCATGTATCGATCATCCTGATAGCGACCACTTACATGTTTGTAATGTTAATACTGGGACTCAAACTATTCAAATAGTATGTGGAGCACCAAACGTTAGAGCAGGATTAAAAGTAATTGTAGCTTTAGATGGGGCAGTATTACCAGGTGGTACAATTAAAAAAGGTGTAATTCGTGGTGAAGAATCTAATGGAATGTTATGTGCAATCAATGAGTTAGGTTTTGAACATAAATTTTTAACTGAGAAGGATATTGAAGGTATTCATGAATTACCAGGTGATGCTCCAGTTGGAGAAGAAGCTATTTCTTATTTAGAGTTAGATGATGAAGTAATCGATTTTGATTTAACTTCTAACCGTGGAGATTTACTTAGTATTTTAGGTATGGCTTATGAAATAGGGGCTTTATATAATAAGAAGGTAAAAGATATTGATTTAGACTTTAAAGAGACTAATGATAATATTAATGATGTTTTTTCATTAGATATTAGAACTGATAACTGTCCTTTATTTTTAGCTAAGAAAGTTACTAATGTAACAATCAAAGAAAGTCCTAGTTTTATCAAGAATCGTTTAATAGCATCAGGTATTAGACCAATCAATAATGTCGTTGATATTTCTAATTATGTGATGTTAGAAACAGGACAACCACTACATTACTATGATGCCGATCGATTAGGTGAAAAATTAATAGTTCGTATGGCTAACGTGAATGAAAAATTAGTAACACTTGATAATCAAGAACGCATTTTATCTGATAATGATATTGTGATAGCGACTGATAAAGAAGCTATTGGTTTAGCAGGTGTTATGGGTGGAATTACGACTGAAATAGAAAATGATACGAGAAACATTATAATAGAAGCAGCTATTTTTGATTCAATAGCGGTTCGTAAAACATCTAAGAAAGTACTTCGTAGTGAGGCTAGTAGTCGTTTTGAAAAAGGACTTGATCCAAGAAGAACTTATATGGCAATGATGAGAAGTTGTCATTTATTAGAAAAATATGCTGATGCGACTATTACTGGGGGAATGGCAGAATATAAAAATATAGAAATAGAAGATAAAAAAATAGATATAACCGTAGATAAAATCAATCGTATTTTAGGTATTGAAGTATCAAAAGAGGAAATTATAAGTATTTTTGATAGGTTAGGTTTTTCTTCAGTAGTTAGTGCTGATATGATTACAGTTACAGTACCAACTAGAAGAGTAGATATTTCAATTCAAGAGGATTTAATTGAAGAAGTAGGAAGAATTTATGGAATGGATAAGATTCAAGGAAAGAAGATGCTTCTTCCAGTTAAACCTGGATACTTGAATAAAAATAATCGTCTTATTCGTAATAAACTAGCTGGTCTTGGTTTAAATGAAACATTAAGTTATGGGCTTATTTCTGAGAAGGAAGTTAAACAGTTTACTAATGATGAATTTGATATAGTAAAAGTTGCCGATCCAATGAGTGAAGACAGAAATACTTTAAGATATAGTATCTTACCATCATTAATGAATATATATCGTTATAATAAAGCTCGTAATCAAAAAGATATCTGTATTTATGAAATAAGTAATATTTTCTATCAAAAAGATAATGAATATCATGAGGATAGTAAACTAGCTATTTTAATGACAGGTAACTATTATTTAGGTTTAGAAAAGATGAATGTTGATTTTTATGTTATAAAAGGAGTTCTAGAAGAACTTATGGATTATCTTGGTTATAATGGTCGTTATAGTTTAAAAGTTCAAAAGCAGGTTAAAGAACTACATCCAGGTCAAAGTGCTGATATTATTTTAAATAATGTTAAAATTGGGATAATTGGGAAAGTTCATCCGAGTGTTATTAAGGATAATATTTATGTAATTGAAATTGAATTAGATAAATTATTTTCTTTCAGAGTTAAACCAATGCAGTATAAAGAATTATCTAAGTATCCAACTATTTCAAAAGATTTAGCCTTTGTAGTTGATAAAAAGATTATGGCAGAAGAAGTTATTACAATCATTAAAAAGACTGGTGGTAAGTTATTAACCAGTATTAATGTTTTCGATATTTATGAAGGTAATAATGTTAATGATAATGAAAAATCAATAGCTTTTAATCTAACTTTCCAAGATCAAAATCGTACTTTAAGTGATGAAGAAGTTATGACTATCTTTAATTCAATTATTGTAGAAGTAGAGAAGAAATTAGGAGCTAAACTTAGAGATAATTAAAACAAAGAAATATTTAAAAATAAAACTCGTCAAATTGATGAGTTTTTTAAGTGATTGATAATTATATCTACATAATTATTATCAGGAAGTGATGATATGAAATATCCATTAGTTACTCAAGATGGACTTAAGGATTGTGGAGTTAGTTGTTTACTTATGATTATGAAATATTACGGAGGGGATATTTCTAAAGAATATTTAAGAGAATTAACCAATACTACTAAAAGTGGTGTTGATGCCTACTCATTAGTGGAAGCTGCTAAAAAGGTTGGGTTTGAAGCTGAAGGAGTAAAAGGTAATATCAATGATTTAGTGTTAGATGATTTACCTTGTATAGCTCATGTCGTAATAGAAGAGAAATATCAACACTTTGTGGTGGTATATAAAATTGATAGGAAGAAGAAACAAGTACTAATAGGGGATCCGGCTTCTTCGATTAAGAAAATATCATTAACAGAGTTTGAAACTATCTCGACAGGAGTCTTTTTATTATTAAACCCAATCAAAAAATTGCCAGTTTTAAAGAGCGATAATCAATTACTAAATATCTTATTTAAGTTTTTATTTTCTAATAAGAAAATATTAGTGATAATTGTATTATTATCATTATTTAGTACTGTTATTAGTATTGTCTTATCTTTTCAATTTCAACTTTTACTAGAGTGGGTAATAGAATATCAGTCAACTACAAATTTAAGTAAATATATACTTGTTTTCAGCCTTTTTATTTTAATTAAGGGTATAATGCAAATGCTAAAAGAAAAGATGTTTATCTATTTAAATTGTGGCTTAAGTAAACATTTGATTATGGATATGTATAATCGTATTTTGTCACTTCCTTATCTCTACTATAAAAATCGTTCTACAGGGGAAATAATAGCCAGGATTCATGATTTAGAAAATGTACAAGAATTTATAAGTAAGATTATTATTTGTTTTTCAATAGACTTATTTTTAATATTATTTGTTTATTTGACATTACTAAAGATCAATTTGTCGATGACAATAGTTTTATCGGTAATGTTAGTGTTACTTTTGTTTATATCTTTGGTATTTTGGCATTTTATTTATCCTTGTCTATTAAAATTAAAAGAAAAATGGTCGTTATTTAATTCTTATTTAGTAGAGTCAATTTCTGGTATTGAGACAATTGGAAACTTTAACTTACAGAAATACAGTTTAGTTAATATTTTTAAAAGATATGAGGGATATAATTCCATCAATATCGTTACGATGAAAGCAGCTTCCTATTTTAGTTGGATGAGAGATTTAATAGAACAGTACGGGACCTTTGTTTTGTTGATAGTAGGAGGCAGATTAGTAATGAATGGGGAAATGGGATTAGGTTTATTTATCAGTTACTATACATTAGTAGGTTATCTTTTAGAGCCAGTTCAGAATCTTTTAAGTCTGGGTTTAAATTATAAGGATGTTAGAGCATCTTATCAAAAAACACAAGATTTTTATCAGATTCCTAGTGATACTAATAATGGTGAATTAAATAATACTATTACTGGTAAGTTAGAGTTAGAAAAAATCTCATATCATTATCATCCTAAGAAGAGGGTACTTACTAATATTAACTTAAATATAAGTCCGGGTGATAGGGTATTAATATATGGTAAGAGTGGTAGTGGTAAAAGTACTTTAGCCAAGATAATGGCGAGGATTATTGATTCACAGGACGGTAAGATTACTTTAGATAATTATAATATTAATGATTATGAAAAAGAGTATTTTTATAGTCAAGTGTGTTATTTATCACAAAATGAGGTTTTATTTACAAATTCAGTTTATGAAAACATAAGTCTTAATAAAGATAATACATATCAAACGTTTTTAGATGTTTGTAAGTTATGTAAAGTAGACGAGATTGTTGATGGACATATGCTTTCTTATAAGATGTTATTAGAAGAAAATGGCTTTAATTTAAGTGGTGGTGAGAGACAGAGAATTATATTAGCTCGGGCAATTTATAGAAATGCAAATCTATATATTTTTGATGAAAGTTTAAATGAAATAGATGTAGAACGAGAAAGAGAAATATTGAATGATTTATTTAATAAATATCCAGATAAGACTTTTATTGTGATTTCTCACCGTTATCATAATAATGACTTATATAGTAAAAAATTAGAAATAAGAGATGGTAAATGTTATGAAGTTAGTTGATAATATTCTCTTGTTTCGTTTAAGAAATATGGAGATAAAAGTAAATATAAGAATGTTATTCTTATCAATAGTTATTTTAGTAGTAGGGATATTATATATACTTTTAGGAATAAGATTTGATTTAGAGAAGAACTTTTTACTTTATGAAATAGGTAATAATGATTATAGGTTAGTTATTTCACATGATGATTTTGATCTGTTAAAAAGTAGTAATCAGTTTAAATATGAGGGAGAAAACTATTACTATTTGGTTAAAACAATCGATGATGAACCGATTATTCAAAATGGTATTATTTATTTATCAGTAGTGATAGAGGCCCCTAAATTTTCTACTATTTCTAATCAAATAGTAGAAATTGGAGTTTCTCATGAATCTAAATCAATATTTAGTTATCTTAAGAGTTATTTTAGAAAGGAGTAGCATGGATAAGTTAGAAAAAGAAAAATTAGAAAATGTAACTGGTGGTGGAATCTCAGTATGGGGAATTTTCGGTATCATCGCAGCTGTTGTATTCATAGTAGGTGTTATTGATGGTATTTCTAGACCAGTTAAATGTGGATAGGAGGTAAATATGGTAGCTTTAGATAAACAGGAGTTATTAGCTATTGAAGGTGGAGTTAATTTTACTGGTACACTAGTTAATTCTCTATCAACAATGGTTAAAACAATAGCGTCTTTAGGTAGAAATCTAGGTTCAGCAATTAGAAGAATTGGTTCTAATAAATTGTGTTCGTTATAATGCTTGATAAATTAAGGGATAAGAAAACACTAATTATAACTATTTTAGGGATATGTAGTATACCCTATGTAGTTAGTGTTTGTCAGTATATGATGTTAACATTATTTTGGTTAGGACGTTATAGTGGTACTTTCCTTAGATGTTTGTACCGAATAGTTTGTTAAGAAAAGTATGAGAAATACTTTTCTTTTTTGATGGAAAGCTTGACTTTATAGGCTTTTAATTGGTATGATGCAGTGGAAGTAGTAAATATAATTTTGAATGAGGAATGAATTTTGAGAAATTCAAAATTAAACTTGGAAATATTAATACTTAAATATGATTTAGAAAAGATTGTTAATGAAATTATTAGAACTCAGAATGAGAAGTTAATGGATAGTTTTGTTGATTTTAAATTAGAAGAAGTTGTTTTAATGAATTCTGAAGAAAGAGATATATTTCAAGGCTATGGAGATGATGTTAAAGATATTATAAGACTTCTATCAACACACGCAGAAACATCAAAAAGGACAATGGATTTATTAAAAGAAGTGGTGAAAGAAGCAATTGCTTTGTATCCTAATTATGTTCCAGAAATATGTGCGGCTCAAAAGCAAATTTTTAGTAGTTTTACGACTGATAAAAATACTAAAGAAGAACCTTTTTCTACTTTTCTACACTAAAATAGATGAAATTTCGAAAAATATGTTGAAAAATAAGGAGTTTTGCGTTATAATCAATTTTAGTAAAAGCGGAAGGAGGGGAAATGATGACACAGGTGGCAGTAAAAAATGGAAATCTTGATTTTGCATTAAAAAAATTCAAACAAAAAGTTGCTAGAGATGGAGTCCCTTCTGAATGCAAGAAAAGAGAAGGTTATGATAAGCCAGGAGTAAAAAGAAGAAATGCAAAAAAAGAGGGTATTAAAAATACTCGTAAACGCAACAAAAATACTAGAAACAACAGAGACTAATTATTTAGTCTTTTTTTAATCAAAAAGGAGAATTATATGAAATTCGTAGAACAGTTAGATAAAGATATGATAGAAGCCATGAAAGCTCATGAAAAAGAACGTTTACAAGTTATTCGTGAAATAAAGGGTGGTATGAAACAGGCTAATATCGATCAGAAGAGAGAAATTAATGATGAGTTATTAATTGAAGTAGTTAGTCGTGGTGTTAAATCAAGAAAAGAATCAATAAATGAATTCGCAAAAGGTAATCGTAATGATTTAATTGAAAAGACACAAGCAGAAATTGAAATATTAAGTAACTATTTACCAGAACAGTTATCGGAAGAAGAAATTAATAAAATTATCGATGATGTTTTTGATAAAATTAAGCCAGAAACAGCTAGGGATATGGGTAAAGTTATGGGAATGATAACACCATTAGTAAAAGGTAAAGCTGATATGGGAGTAGTTTCATCTTTAATTAAGTCTAGACTAAGTTAGTATTTTATACGATATTGACTACTTTCACCAATTTAAAATTGAATAAAATAATATAAAATCAAAAAGGACTAATAATTAGTCTTTTTTTTTCATACTTTTTATTAGGTGATAATATGTCCTATCTTTTGAATTATATTAAGGATAATGAGTTTCGTATGAATTATACTAAGAGTCATTTAAATGTAATTAATTATAATAAAATCAATTATATGGAAGATACTAAAATTTCTCTTTCTTATGATGGTGGGGGAATTGTAGTAAAAGGACAAGACCTTAGGATTCGTAAATTACTTGATTATGAAATACTAATTGTAGGTAATATTGAAAATATAGAGTTTAAGGAATGATATTATGATGAATCAATACGATGTAAAAATTACAGGAAAAGATTTAAAGCGTTTTTTAAGGAATCTTCATCAATCAAAAATACAGTTTTATCATATTCAACATCTTAAGGGGAGTATTATCGTTAGGGTAAATCAAAATGATTATGATAAAATAAAAGAAATAAAAACGATTTATGAAGTGGAAACGGTTCGTTTATACGGTCCTATTAGAGTAATTAGCTTTATAAAGATGTATCGTTTCTTTTTTTTGTTTTTAGGGATAGGTTTGATTTTAATCTATTTTTTATCGCATCTTGTTTTTAATGTTACTGTAGTTCATAATAAAAAAGAAATAAGGGATTTGATTATTGATGAATTAAAATTAGAGGGAATTAGTAAATACCATTTTGTAGTTCCTTTTAAACGTCAAGAAAAGATTGTTTCTAATATTATTCACAAGTACCGTGAAAAATTAGAATGGATGGAAATTGAAAGAGTTGGGGTATCTTATATTATCAAGGTTGAAGAAAGAAAAATTAAGGATATAGATACTAATCAAGAACCACGTGATATAATAGCTAAAAAGGATGGACGAGTAGTAAAAATTGATGCTAGTCAAGGTTCAGTTTTAGTAGTGCCAGGCCAATATGTTAAAAAGGGAGATATTTTAATATCAGGTGAGATTAAAAACAAAGAGATTTTGATGGCTAAAGTTCGCTCAAATGGTAGAATTTTTGCGGAAACATGGTATGATGTAACTGTGGAATTACCATATCACTATAGTGAGGAGAAGGAAACAGGTAATAGTAAACAGGTATTAACGATTACTTTTTTCGGGAAAAAGATAAATTTATTTGACTTTTCACCATATAAAAATAAGAAAGTAAAACAAGATTTTACGATTAGTAATAGGATGTTACCACTTTCTATATCATGGAATAAGGAATCAGAAATAGAAAAGTTTGAACAAATATATACAAAAGATAAAGCTATCTTTGAAGCTAATAATTTAGCTAGGAAAAAACTAGCAACTAAAATAGGTACCGATGATAAAATATTATATGAAAAAAGTTTGAAAATTACTGAAGAAGATAGTAAAATAGTAATAGTAATCTTTTTTAAAGTAAAAGAAGATATTACTGATTATCAAGATATTAAAGAGGAAATGCCACAAACAGAAGAAGGAAGTTAGGTGATTCGAATGATTACACCGTTAGATAACACAATTAAGGGTGTTATGGAATTTACTTGGCCGATGATTATTATTTGTATTCTAGTTGTTTCTTCAATTCGAATTACTAGTTTAATTCGTAATCATGATAATTTTGTATTTTACCGTGAAGTATTGGGACTATTCTTTATGATTTATATTTTATGTTTGTTTCAAATTGTTACTTTTGAAGATCAAACATTAATTGTCGGTGATCATAATTTTAATTTAATACCGTTTAGAGAAATTTTAAGATATAGTTTGGGAAGTAGATTATTCTTTAAAAATGTTGTCGGTAACTTAGTAATGTTTGTGCCTTATGGTTTCTTTGCTTCATATTTTACTAAGACAATAAAACCAAAAGTAGCATTAGCACTTATTACTTTTGCGTCATTAGGTATTGAGTTTACACAATTAGCGATTGGTAGAGTTTTTGATATTGATGATATTATTTTAAATGTCGTTGGTGGGATGTTAGGGTTCGCAGTTTATTTAATCTTTGCGAAACTAGGTGATTCTTTACCTAAAGTATTTTCTAAATTATGGTTTTTGAATTTACTTTCGGTTTTATTAATTATTGTATTAGTTAGTTATATATGGGTGGTGATGGTATAGTGAAAAATAATTTTGAAATTTTTAATGAGACAAGCTATTCTTTAAGTGAAGATATTAAAGAATTAGAAAAATTTATTGATTATGTTCTTAATTATGAAAAATTAGAAAATACTGAGTTTAATATAATTTTCATTGATGATAAACAAATACAAGAAATAAATAAATCATATCGTGGTATTGATAGCGCTACTGATGTAATAAGTTTTGCTCTTGAAGATGATAAGATGATAGAATTAGAGGTACGTTTATTAGGTGATATTTATATTTCAATTGATAAAGCGAAGGGACAAGCTAAGGATTATGGACATTCCTTTCGTAGAGAATTATCTTTTCTAGCACTTCACGGATTATTACATCTACTTGGGTATGATCATATGGATAGTAAAGATGAAGAAATAATGTTTAAAAAGCAAGAAGAGATTTTAAATAATTATGGTATTAAAAGGGAAGAATAGGAGGTACATATGAAAAGTGGATTTGTTAGTATCGTTGGAAGACCTAACGTAGGAAAGAGTACCTTGTTAAATAGTTTATTAGAAACTAAGTTAGCTATTACGTCGAATAAAGCTGGTACAACAAGAAATATTATTCAAGGTGTATATGAAGATGATAATAGTCAAATTGTTTTTGTGGATACACCAGGTATTCATAAACCAGTTAATAAACTTGGAACAATTTTAAATAAAAAAGCTTATCATATGACTGATAAAGTAGATTTGATTTTATTCTTGGTTGATATATCAAAAGGAATTGGCCGCGGTGATTCATTTGTTTTAGATAAGATAAAGGATGAAAATATCCCAATTATTTTAGTTTTAAATAAGATTGATGCAATTCGTAAAGATCAATTGTTAGAAATAATTGATAAAAATAAAGATGTTTATGATTTTAGTGAAATATTTCCGATATCAGCATTAAAAAATGATAATGTTGAACGATTATTAGACACAATAAAAAAGTATTTACCTAATGATGGTAAGATATTTGAAGATGAAACATTTACTAATATCTCAACTAATTTCTATGTTAGTGAAATAGTACGTGAGAAAGTTCTTCGTTTAACTAAGGAAGAAGTTCCTCATGCAGTTACATGTTATGTTGAAAATATTGAATATAAAAAAGATAAAATTCATATTCAAGTGTTGATTGTAGTTGACCGAGATAGTTTAAAGAAAATAATCATCGGTCATAACGGACAAATGATTAAAGATATTGGTACTAAAGCTCGTGAAGATTTGGAAGAGTATTTTGGTAAACCCGTATATTTAGAAACGTTTGTTAAAACAATTAAAAATTGGCGTGATCGAGAAAAACATTTAAAAGAATTAGGTTTAGATGAATTAGAAAGTTAAAAAAATATCATTATAATAATAGGTGATGATATTATGAATAATTTATTATGGGATTTATTTAAAAAAACTGGTAATATAAATTATTATGTACTTTCTAAAAAAGTCAAAGAGAAGAAGTGAGATAATTGGAAATTATTAAAGTAGAGGGAATTGTATTAGGTGCAACTAATTATAGTGAATCTAGTAAAATTTTAAAAGTACTAACTTCCGAATATGGTTTACTTAGTGTTATGGCTAAGGGATGTCGTAATTTAAAAAGTAAACTTCGTGGGGTTAGTGCTAATTTTTCTTATGGAGATTTTCATCTTTATTATAAAGAAAAAGGGATATCTACTTTAGTTGGGGTCGATATTAAAAATTCATTTAGTAAAATGTTAATGGATATTGAGAAAATTAGTTATGGGACTTATCTTTTAGACTTAACAGAACAGGTTATTAGAAATAGTGATAATAGTAATATTTATCAATTACTTATCGATGGTTTAATAAAATTAAATGAAGGTTATGATGCAATGATAATTGCGAATATTGTTGAACTTAAGTTACTTGATTATTTGGGAATTAGACCAGTTATAGATAATTGTAGTGTCTGTGGTAGTGATAAAGACATTGTAACGATTAGTGCTACTAGTGGTGGTTATGTCTGTAAGAGTTGTTATCGTAATGATAAGATCTATAGTAATAAAACAGTTAAGTTAATTAGAATGTTTTATTATGTTGATATTAGTAAAATTTCTAAGTTAGATATTAAAGAAGAAATTAAAAAAGAGATAAATGAATTTATTGATGATTATTATGATCAATATTCAGGATTATATTTAAAGAGTAAATCTTTTTTAAAAAATTTAAGTAAAGTAAGTTAGAGGTAAATGTATGAAAAAATGGTATCCATATATAATAACATTCTTATTAGTTGTTTGTATCTTTTTAATTATATTTGTAAGTAAAGGAATATTCCCTTTTGGTAATAATTCGCTTATCTGGGGTGATATGCATGATCAGATTACAGCTTTTTATTATCATTTTTATGATTGTTTTCATGGTAAGACATCGTTACTTGTTAATTTTACTACTAGTTCCGGAATCAACTTTATTGGAATATTAGCTTATTATATTTTAAGTCCTTTTAGTTTTATTTTATTATTATTTCCAAGAGAACAAATTTATTTAGCGGTATCTATTGTAATAGCGTTAAAGATATTAGTTTCGAGTTTAACTTGTCTTTATTTTATTAGAACTTATTTTAAAAAGATACCATCAGGTATTAGTGTGTTTTTAGCTCTTATTTATGCTTTTTCAGGATATAGTTTAACAATGTATCAAATAACACCATGGATCGATGTAATGTATTTATTTCCATTAATAGTAATGGGATTAAAGAAAGTTTTAGATTTAGAAAAGCCTACAATGTATATTGTTTTTCTGAGTTTAGCACTTATTTGTAGTTTTTATGTTTCGATGATGGTATTAATATTTATCTTTCTAGCTTCTTTTATTTATCTTTTGGTATATAAAAATTCAAAGGAAAGAAAAAAAGGAATATTAGCTCTTGGAATAACGACTATTATTAGTTTAATGATATCTTTGTTTATAATAGTGCCTTCTTATTTACAGATTTCAATTTCTTCACGAGTAGGTTTTGATCTTGGATCTTTACTTAACTCAAGAACAGGACCAATAACTGATAAATTTGTGATGATAATGTTTGGTGGGGTAATGTATTTAGGATTATTATTACTAATTAGGAATTTTAAAAAACATAAGAAATTTATAACTTGGTATTTTCCAACACTATTAATTATGTTAGTACCACTTATCATTGAACCAATTAATAAGATTTGGCATTTTGGTTCTTATGCTTTCTTTACGTATCGTGCTGGTTTTATTTTAATGTTTTTACTAATAATAGGAGCTTGTTATGGGTTTGAATATTATAAGAATAGTACTAATAAAACAGTTATAAGTCAAAAGTTAATTTCTATTATTATTACAGTTGTTTCATGTTTAGGAATTATCTTTTTAACAATCAAATATTATGATGATTTTCAAGCAGCATTATATACATTAACGTTATCAGTTAATCATATGTTACTTTGTATGTTAGCTTTTACAACGGGTCTTGCTTTTATTGGGAGTTTTTTAATATTAACGGCCTGCCGTAAAATAGATAAGTTTTCTACTGTTTTAATGGGAATAATTTTACTAGTTCATATTACATGTAATAGTTTCTTATACTTAGGTATCGATAGTAAACAGAATTATTTAATGGGTCAGTATAGAGATCTGCATCAACTAGAAGAAAATTATAAAAGTGATGATTATTACCGAGTTAAAAATCTAAATGATAACTTTTTAACCAATACAGGAATGATAATGAAATATCACTCTTTAGATCATTTTACATCATTAACAGATCGCAGTAATATTAGAAGTTTAAAGAAGTTAGGATATTCATCAATGTGGGTGAAAACTTCTTCTAGAGGTGGGACTTTGTTTACCGATGCCTTATTAGCTAATAAATATATTATGGCTAAGGATAAAATAAAAGATAACTATTATAAATATATTAAGAAGTATGGTTCATTTGGTTTTTATGAGTCAAAAATGCCCCTATCATATGGTTATTTTATAAATGATAATAGCGAAATTATGGATAGAGATAATTCTTTTGAAATACAAAACTATATATATGGAACTATAACAGGAGAAAAAGAAAATCTATTTACGATTTATGATGATTGGAAACTTAATAATATTAAGAAAAAAATAATAGATAATAAAAATAGTTACCATATAATTGATGAAGATGCTTATAATTATTTTGAAAAGGACGTGCTTATTACTGATAAAGGACGACTATATTTAGAAATATTAGGTGACATTGATAATGGTAATAATATGGCTATTTATCAGAATTTTAATATATATATAAACAATAAAATATTTATCAAAGAAGCAGTAGAAGAATATAATAATGGTGTAATAGATTTAGGTTCTTTTGAAGATGAAATAGTTAATATAAAAATCGAATTATTAACTGATTCCTTATTAGATAATATTACGTTAGGAGTTATGGATAATAATAAATATGAAAAATTTTTAAGTAATAATCAAACTAATTCTAAAGTTGATTTTCATAGAAATAAAATAAATGTAGAAATTGAAAGTGATAAAAAACAGTTATTATATTTACCAATTGCATATAATACGGGATATAGGGCCACTTTAAATGATAAAGAGGTACCAGTAGTTAAAGTATTTGATAATTACATTGGGATAGAAGTTGAAAAAGGTATTAACGAAATTAAACTTAGTTTTATGCCTAAAGGTTTTATTATATCAACTATTATTAGTATTGTTGTTTTAGTTTTTACAGTATGGTTTATAAAAAGTAAAACTTATTATAAATTGTTAGAAATAGAGTTTATGCAGAATATAGTCTATAAAATATATTCATTGGGATATATTGCTTTTATCTTTTTAATTTATATTGTATTAACAATTTGTTTTATTCTTTCGTATTTTATTACTTTTTAATTTATAATTATAATGTTTTAGGGGGAAATATTGTGGGAATTATAATAACAGAATTACATGAAAATGAATATAGTATTTTAATACTGGAAAAAGCTAAAATAATTCCTTTTAATATATATCGTTATGTATCATTAGAAGGTTATCCTAAAAAGAAGGGAGATACTAGAATATGTAATTAAAATTATATATTAGATGTTATCTCAGAAAGAACTAATGATACTAAATTTTATGGATCTATGGATATTAAGAAAATTAACAATCTTAATGTAAAGAAAAATTTATTTCTGGCAAAGAAAAAAATAGGTGAGTGTATAAATTTTTCTCATAAAAAGGGACATGTTTATTTTTTAGATAATTCAATTAAAGAATTTAAGGAAATAATTGATGGTTTAGAGAAGCGTAGAGCTAAGGAATCGGTTATATTAGCTAATGAATTCATTACTGATAATAGTATAGGTAATATTTCTGGTTTGCATTTAAAAATTAACCATGGAGATAATAATAGTAAACAATTTTATTCTGGGATTATTTCTTCGGACGATGAAAATAGTTTTCAAACAAAATTATGTTATGATATTTCTTTAAAAGAGGGTTGTTACTTACCACAATATGAAGAAAAGGCAATCATTGCTGTAGTGGATTTGTTTTTAGAGAAAAATGGTTTTATTACTCAGGTAAATATTAAAGAAGATAGTTATCAGGTGTGCCTTAATAATGGTTGTGAAATTCTAGTATAAGGTAAAATAAAAGGTCTTGCTCCAGAAGTTTACCAAAAGGTACTAGGTTTTATGAAAAAATAGTAATAATAGACAATATTGATATGAATAACTTTATAGGTAGTTTCCCAATAATAGAGGTTGTGATGGGATTAATATTATTCTTTCTAATTAAGAAATTTAATAAACATCCAATTACATATATAGGATTATCAGCAGTAGTTGGGATTCTAATAGGATTATAAGTCTTAATTTTTAAGAAAGATACTTGACTAAAATTAGTTAATGTATTATGATTTATCTATCGATGTGATGATGGCCTTGGAAAAGCTGGAGCAATATGGAAAAGAGATTCTTCTAGAATAAGTAGGGTGGAACCGCGGAATATTATTTCGTCCCTATAGATTTTAGAAGTTTTTTTGTTTAAAAGAGGGATGCATGATGAGTAGTTTTTTAGGGTTCGAGAAAAGTTTAGATGTATATACTAAAATTATTCCTAAAGAAATTTCAGCTTTTTGTAGTAATACTACTAAAAGTGGTATATATGTTAATAATTCTGTAGATATATGTCGATTTAAATTTAGTAAAGAAGGTTTAGAGAGAGATTCGAAATTAAATAATCAAGCTATTCCAAATACTATGTCATTATATAATGCTATTAAAAAAGAATTTTGTGAAGAGTCATATATTACTTGGCTTAAATTTGTAGATATAAAAACAAATGGTAAGGAATATTCGGGAATTGAAATTAAAAATGAATGTGATCGTAAACTTAACATATACTTTGATGGTAGTGTGGAAGAGAAAAGGAAAATAACAGAGGATTACTTTCGGGGCGTTAAAGATAATGATTTATTTGAATATTCTAGTAACTTGATTAATAAAGATAACGGAGTTAGAAACTTTGTTATTAGACCAGCAGTTGAGAATAAAAGTAATATTTTGTATATACTTGATAACGAGGAGTATTCTAACTCATTCTTTGTTTTTAGAAAATTAGGTTATTATTATAATCAGAACCAAGATAGGATTGATGTTGGAGACTATAATAATATTACTAAATTAATAGAATTATTTCTAAATAAAAATATGAAAATTTTTAGGGGTTATGCTTATAGTTACGATGGAAAATGTATAACTAAATCATTAAAATTTGATTTTATGAGAAGAATATCATTAGAAATAGTAGGTAAGGAATTAATAGCGGCATTGGAAAAACAATATTTAATTGATAATATAAGTTTTTTAATGAATAGTAGTGAAGCAACTAAGGTATTAAAACTTGGTGTAAACCAAAGAAAAAATAATTTAGGAGGATAATTATGAAAGAAATAACAATGGAAAAAATGGTAAATCTATGTAAACAATATGGATTTATCTATCAGGGAAGTGAAATTTATGGAGGGTTAGCTAATACTTGGGATTATGGTCCTTTAGGTTCAAGATTAAAAAACAACTTAAAAGATGCTTGGCGTAAAAGATTTATTCAAACTAGAAAGAATAGTTTTGAAGTAGATCCTGGTATTTTAATGCATCCAAAAGTTTGGGAGGCTAGCGGTCATATTACTAGTTTTTCAGATCCTTTAGTTGATTGTAAAGAATGTAAGATGCGTCATAGAGTAGATAAACTTATTGAAGATTTTGATTCTAGTGTAGTAGCTGATAAACTAACCGAACAAGAAATGATGGACTTTATTCGTGATAAAAAAATACCTTGTCCTAAATGTAGTAAAAGTGATTATACAGATATCAGACAATTTAATTTAATGTTTGAAACTTACCGCGGTGTAACTAATGATAATAGAAGTAAAATTTATTTAAGACCTGAAAATGCCCAAGGTGAATATGTTAATTTTTTAAATGTACTTAGAAGTACAAGAACTAAATTACCATTTAGTGTAGGACAGATTGGTAAAGCTTTTAGAAATGAAATTACCCCAGGTAACTTTACTTTTAGAACTATTGAGTTCGAGCAAATGGAATATCAAACTTTCTGTAAAGAAGGTGAAGATGAAGAACTTTATAATTATTTTAAGGAATATGGTAAGAAGTTTTATATGGATTTAGGTATTCCTGAAGATAAATTAATGTATCATGATCATGATAAGTTAGCTCATTATGCTAAATCAGCTTGTGATATCTTCTTTAAATTTCCATGGGGATTTGATGAAATAAATGGTACTCATAATAGAACTAATTATGATTTGACAAGACATACTGA
>CAYRDW010000009.1:0-1731 GCA_964423215.1 uncultured Muribaculaceae bacterium | reverse complement strand
TACCCATATGAATCATTCTTCTAAAGATTTAAGATACTTAGATCCTGAAACTAATGAGAAATATATTCCGTATATAATTGAAAGTACTTATGGAGTAGATAGAAGTATTTTAGCATTACTATTTAATGCTTATGAAGAGGAACAATTAGAAAATGAAACAAGAGAAGTTTTACATCTACATCCATTCTTAGCACCATACAAAGTAGCGGTTCTTCCTTTACTAAAGAAATATCATAGTGAGAAAGCAAATGAAGTATATGAAGAATTATCTAAATATTTCATGACTGATTTTGATGAATCAGGAAATATTGGGAAAAGATATCGAAGACAAGATGTTATTGGGACACCATTTTGTATTACTATCGATGATAATACATTAAATGATAATACAGTTACGATTCGTGACCGTGATACAATGAAACAAATAACATTACCACTTGATGAAGTAGTAAAATATATTCAAGAAAAAATCCAATTTTAAAGAGGAGATTATGTTATCTCCTCTTTTAATTGCTCATATAAAATGGAATTAATTAAGTCAGGCCTTTCTAGATATGGAAAATGTCCTACTTTATCTATTATTACTAATTCTGAATCTTTAATATATTTTAACATAATTCTGGCATCGTTTAATGGTGTCTCGATATCATTATTTCCCCATATTATTAATACTTTACTTTTGATATTTTTTAAATAATGTTTCAAATCATAGTTTACAATATTTTTAAATGTTTCACGCATATTCTGATTTAGATTTTTATAATCAGGTGATGCGTAAATAGAAAATATTTTTTTCATATATGATTGACGGTGTTTTTTAGGAATAAAACATTTTAGTTTTTTAAGTAATTTATAGCTATAGCTTCTAAATAGGGCATATAAACTTTTTTTAGGTTTAATACCAGCACTATCCATATAGATAATATTGGAAAAAGGGTAATTATAATAACCATTTAGAACGGTTATAATTCTTCCTCCAAAGGAATGTCCTATTAAAACGGGATCTTTTAAGTTTAATTCTTTCATCCATTGATATACTAAATCACTATAATCAAAGATAGTTAAGTTTTTTTTAGGGATAGGACTATTCCCAAAACCAGGATAGTCGATTATATATACTGTGAAAAAATTACTTAGATATTCAATCATATAATCAAAAGTGTTTCTAGTTTCTCCCCAACCAGGTAGAATAACTAATGTTTTTTTATTGGTTCCTTGTACTTCGTAATAGAGAGAAATATCCTTATAGGTATAAAACATGATTATCACCATTGTATTTTATGCTACTGATATAATAAAGTTTCGATTACTTTGGTAATTCTTTTTATAATTTATTTAGAGAAAATTATAATTGGGCTTATAATTTTATATTAATTGTGATATACTATAGATGTCTGGGAGATGCGAGATGTCACATATAAAACCGACTAAAGTTTAACGATAAGGGAGTTTTGAACAGTGGTTTGTGTGAATGCCTTACTTTATTGTAGGGAATCCTAATGACTACTTAGAGACACCCACCTGTAAAAGTGCAGGTTTTATCGTTTGACTAATCGCTCTTCTGGACTTTTTATTTTGTTTTAGAAGATGGAAGTGACTAGATGTTTGAACGTTTTGAATTATTAAGTGGAAAAGATGCTAGAGTATCTTTAATGAATAAGACAGTTTTGATTGTTGGACTCGGTGGAGTAGGTGGCTATGTTGTTGAAGGATTAGTACGTAGTGGTATTG
>CAYRDW010000008.1:0-22913 GCA_964423215.1 uncultured Muribaculaceae bacterium | reverse complement strand
AGTTAGATGGTGATACTAGAGGTGGTGTTGCACTTTCAGTAAGACATCTAACTAGTGTTCCAATAAAGTTTATCGGTATTAGTGAAAAATTAGATGGATTAGATAAATTTGATCCAGAACGAATGGCTGGTAGAATTCTAGGAATGGGCGATATTATTTCTCTAGTAGAAAAAGCTAGCGAAGTAATTGATGAAGAAGAAGCCATGAGTGCTGCTAAAAAGATGCAATCAGGTAAATTTGATTTAGAAGACTTTTTAAAACAAATGAAACAAATAAAAAAATTAGGTCCTTTAGAAAATATAATAAAAATGTTACCTGGTGCTAAAAAGATGGGGTTGAATAGTGTTAATATTGATCCTAAACAAATGTCCCATGTTGAAGCGATTATTTTATCAATGACTCCTAAAGAAAGAAAAAATCCTAATATTATTAAAGCTAGTCGTAAAACTCGAATCGCTAAAGGTAGTGGATTATCAGTACAAGAAGTAAATAAACTACTAAACCAGTTTGATCAAATGAAGAAAATGATGAAACAGATGGTAAATGGAAATATGAAGATGCCTTTTTAAAAGGTATCTTTTTAAAATAACTTTCATAAAGTAGGCAAAGGAATTATAACATAGTTTTTATCCCTCATATGATAGATTAGATAGGAGGAAAGAAACTATGTTTAGAAATTGCTGTTATGATAGAGAAAACGAAATCAATAACACATTCAATGCTCAAAACATGGATGTTGACATGAATATTGAAATGGCTAACAACCAAATGATGGGTGCTGGTGCGGCTCCTGGTATGCCTGCAATGGGAGGAACACAACGCCCAATTATTGAACCAATGCAAGAAAGAGTAGTTAACCGTACAATCGTTCATGAAGTTCCACATGTATGTCCAATGAGAACAAAAGTTGTAAACCATCATGTATTCAAACATACATATCAACCATCTTATTCATGCTGTGAAGAAAACGTATGTAGTCAAGTTCAATGTGGTTCTTGCTGTGATTTTAGATAAAAGTCGTAAGACTTTTTTCTTTTGTCAAAATATGTCTAATTAGTGTAAATAGCTTGTATTATAAAAAGAAAGATTCTATGATTAAAATAGGGAAGGTGATACAGTGATATATCCATCAATCGATAAAATTCTAAATGTAGTTGATTCAAAGTATGAATTAGTTCATATAATTAGTAAAAGAAGTAAACAGATGACTACCAATAGTCATTATCAAATGCCAGAGTATAAATATATGTCAAAGAAAAACCTTGGTAGAGCTTTAGAAGAAATATCAGAAAATATGATTATTGTTAAGAAAGATTAAGCGATTGGTCTTTTTTAATGGTATAATTTAGATAGGTGATTATATGAAAATAAGTAAAATAACTAAGCTAAAAGATGGTATGTATAAATTAAAATTAGATGAAAAACAAGAATTAAAAGTTCATGAAGATCTAATTCTAAAATATAATATCTTAACTAAGAAAGAACTTAATGAAGAAACTAAAGAACTACTCACAGAAGAAAACAAAATATATGAAATATATAATGTAGCTTTAAAATATATAAAAATAAGAATTCGTAGTATCAAAGAACTAGAAACCTATCTCAAGAAAAAACAATTTGATGTCGATAAAACACAAGAAGCAATTGCTATTTTAAAAAAACAAGGTTACTTAAATAATGATATTTATGTAAAAGCTTTAATAAATGATAAAATCCGTCTTAGTAATGATGGACCCTTAAAAATTAAGGAAATCTTACGCAGTAATGACATAGCAGAAAATATTATCACTGAAGCCTTAACTATTTTTGATGAGGACTTAGAAATAGATAGAATAAAAAAACTAATTGATAAACAAGTAAGAAGAAATCATAATCATAGTACTATGATGTTAAAAAACAAAATAAAACAGAATTTAATTAATTTAGGATATCACTCCAATTTAATTAATAGTGAACTAAATAAGCTATCAACTAATGATCGGGAATTATATAAAAAAGAATATGATAAAATATATAATAAATTGAGTAGAAAATACCAAGGCAAAGATCTTGAATACAGAATTAAACAAAAACTATACCAAAAAGGATTTAGTAATTATGAAGAGTAAGATTATCTTACTTTTTTTGTCAACTAACAGGGCTTTTACTTTCTAAACAGCTTATAGTATTGTATAATATATCTAAGGAGTAAAGAACATGATTAATATAGATAACTTAAATGATAAACAGAAAGAAGCTGTAGTCGCAATTGATGGCCCATTACTAATTTTAGCTGGTGCTGGTAGTGGTAAAACTAGAGTTTTAACTACAAGAATTGCTTATTTAATTGAAGAAAAAAATATTAGTCCCTATCATATATTAGCGATAACTTTCACCAATAAAGCAGCTAAAGAAATGTTAGATCGTTTATCTAATACTATAGGTGAAGTAGCTAAAAATATTCAAGTATCAACATTTCATTCCTTTGGTTTAAAAATATTACGTGAAAATTATAATTTATTAGGATATGAAAAGAACTTTTGTATAATGGATAGTGATGATTCTCTAACCGTTATAAAAAGAATTCTAAAGAGTTTAGAACTAGACCCAAAACAATATAATCCAACAGCGATTAAAAATAGAATAAGTGGTTGTAAGAATGAACTAATGACTCCAGCTATGTATGAAAGATATGCTACTACTGAGTTTGAGAAAGTAGTTTTAAAAGTTTTTGAAAGCTATGAACGAAAATTAAAAGAGAATAATTCAGTAGACTTTGATGATTTATTAATTCTTCCCATCAAACTATTTAAAGAACACCCTAATACTCTAGCACATTATCAAGAGCGTTTTGAATATATATTAATTGATGAATATCAAGATACTAATGAAGCACAATATATATTAACTAAAATGTTAAGTGCTAAGTATCGTAATATCTGTGTTGTTGGTGATGAAAACCAATCTATCTATTCCTTTAGAGGAGCTAATTACCGTAATATCTTAAATTTTGAGAAAGACTATAAAGAAACAAAAACGATTAAGTTAGAACAGAATTATCGTTCTACTCAAACTATATTAAATGCTGCCAATCAAGTAATTAAGAATAATCAAAATCGTAAAGATAAAAATTTATGGAGTGATAAAGGTGAAGGTGATAAAATAACTTACTACCGTTCTTATGATGAAAAAGATGAAGCTCATTATGTTGCTTATAATATTAAAAAACTAATTAGTAATAACATCGAACCCGAAGAAATAGCTATTTTATATCGTACTAATGCTCAATCACGTACTTTAGAAGAAGAACTATTAAAAGAAAACGTACCATACCGCATCGTTGGAAGTTTATATTTCTACGGCCGTAAAGAAATTAAAGACTTAATGGCTTACTTAAGATTAATTTATAATGAGAAAGATAATGTCTCTCTTCAACGAGTTATTAATACTCCCAAAAGAGGAATTGGTTTAAAGTCAGTACAGAAAATAGCTACTGTAGCTGAAATCGAAGGTAAGAGTATGTATGAGGCTATATCTTCAGGTAAAGAATTAGAATTTAAGAATATAATCGAAGACTTAAAGAAAGTATCCGAAAATATAACTTTAACTGAATTAGTTGATAAAGTATTAGATGCTAGTGGTCTAAAGAAAGAATTAGAAAGTGAAAAAACTTTAGAAGCAGATATTCGTCTAGAAAACTTAGAGGAGTTTAAAACCGTTACTAAAGCCTTTGAAGAAAGAGATGGTTTAATATCTTTAGAAGATTTCTTATTTGAAGTAAGTTTAGTAAGTGATCGTGAAGAATATAAAGATTCAAAAAATAAAGTAAGTTTAATGACAGTTCATGCTGTAAAAGGTTTAGAGTTCGATCATGTCTTTGTTGTCGGAATGGAAGAAGGAATCTTTCCTCATATGAATTCATTAATGGATAGTCAACAGTTAGAAGAAGAAAGAAGACTAGCTTATGTCGCTATTACTAGAGCTAAAGAGAAACTTTATCTACTTAATGCTCGTCAACGTATGTTGTTTGGTAAAGACCAAGTAAATCCACCAAGTCGCTTTATTAGTGAAATTTCCGAGGATCTGATGGAAACTAGTCAATTAGCTAAAACTGAAGAAGTAAAAATAAATAAAGAAGATAAATTCTATAGTGAAGATGTTGAATGGGAAGTAGGTAACTATGCCTATCATGATATCTTTGGAGCTGGTAGAGTTGTTGAAGTTACTAATACGTTAATTAGTATTGCCTTTAAGAGTCCACATGGTATTAAGAAATTAATGAAAAATCATAAGAGTATAAAAAAAGTATAGTAAAGGAGATTGATAATGATAAAAATACCCTCAGGATGTAGACTTATAATATCTTATGAAAAAGAAAAATTAAGTGCAGGTTATGATGGTATATATATGACACCTAACAAACCTATAGATTTAATTGGGTTAGAAGAAAGATTAACCCAGTATTCTAGTATTGAAAAGGAATTAGAACGTGGTGATAAATATATACAGATAACTTATAATAAAAAACATAATAACTATCGTTTATCATTACTACATAAACAAAGTATGACTGACGAAACAGATTTAAATACTGATTTTTATACAGTTAGTCTTACTTCTAATACAATTGAAAGTGGTATTGATAGGTTAGATAATAAATTACTACAGAAAAATACCAATCTAGTTAAAAAAATAAAAAGTAAAAAGGAGAAAAATTATGAAAAATCAAGATTTAACATTACTAATTATGGCGGCTGGTATGGGAAGTCGTTTTGGAGGATTAAAACAAATTGAACAATTTGGTCCGAATGGGGAATTTTTAATTGACTATTCTATCTATGATGCCATCAAGGCAGGATTTACTAAAGTAGTATTTATTATTAAAGAAGAAAATTACGATTTATTTAAAGAAACAATTGGTAAAAGAATAGAAGCAATCATCCCAGTTGAATATGCTTTTCAGAAGATGGAAACTATTCCTGAGGGGATAGAAGTACCATCTGATCGCGTAAAACCTTGGGGAACAGCTCATGCTATTTTGTGTGCTAAGGATAAGATAAATGAAAATTTTGCTGTAATCAATGCCGATGATTTCTATGGCCGTGATGCTTTCGAAGTAATAGGTAAATTTCTAAAAGAAGAACATAATGATACGAAACAGCCATATTCAGTAGTAGGCTATAAAACAATAAATACCCTAACCGAAAATGGTGCTGTAAAAAGAGGTATCTGTGAGATAGAAAATGGAAAACTGGTTAAACTAACAGAGAGTAATACTATTAAGGAAAATGACCAAATTATAGCTTCACCATTAGATGGAAGTGAACCTTTTACTGTTAATGAAGATACTTTAGTATCAATGAATATGCTAGGATTTAACCCATCACTATTTAGTTATATTGAAAGTAAAATGACTACTTTCTTTAATGAAAACAAAGATAAATTAGATACTTGTGAATTTTTAATACCAGATATTTTAACCCAGTCTATCGTTGATAATTATGCTACAGTAGATGTATTACCTACTAATGCTAAATGGATTGGGGTAACTTATCCTGAAGATAAGGAACCAGTTCAAAGAAGTTTAAATAAAATGATTGAGGACGGCATTTATCCAAAAAATTTATGGAATAAATAATATAAAGTTGGTTAGAAAATGAAAAAATGGATATTATTAGTAGTAGCAGTTCTATTACTAACAGGATGTAATCTATTTATAGAAAAGTGGACCTATGAAGAACTACCTAATGGTTATTTAATTAAAAAAACTAGTGAAACTAATATGGTTTTAGGTAAGTATATTGATGGTCTTTTCGAAATAGAAACTGATGATAAAAAAATAGGTGTTGAAGAATATATAGCTGAATTTCAAACTGGAAAAAGATATATAGCTTTAAAGTGTGCTAAAACAATCGATAAAGAAGTAGCTGTTTTATTTTATATTATTGATACTTTAAATGAAGATGTTTATGGACCATATAACAGTGAAGAAACATATAATGAAGTTAAACAAAAAATTGTTGATGAAGAATTAAGTGATTGGATAAAAACAATCGATATCCACAAAAAATAAAAATAATACCGGAGGAACTTATGGGAAAAGAAAGAATAGATGAGTTAGTACAAATATTAACAGAGGCAAATTATAATTATCATGTTTTAGATAATCCCACGATAACAGACCAAGAGTTTGATAAATATCTCCGTGAATTATTTATTCTCGAAGAAAAATATCCTGAGTACATTCGTGATGATTCACCAACCCATCATGTTGGTGGCACTATCATCGATGAATTTAAGAAAGTAGTACATTCGATTCCAATGATATCGCTTGGTAATGTATTTAATAACGAAGAAATTAGAAGTTTTGATAATAAAATAAAAAAAGAAGGCATAACACCTGAATATGTTTGTGAATTAAAAATTGATGGTTTATCGGTATCACTCCATTATGAAAAAGGAAAATTAATTACAGCCGCAACCAGAGGTGATGGTATAACTGGAGAAGATATTACTCATAACGTCAAAACCATTAAAACAATACCCTTAGTCTTAAAAGAACCTATTGATATTGAAGTTCGTGGTGAAATTTATATGTCTAAGGATACTTTAATTAAACTGAATGAAGAAAGAAAAAAGAATAATGAACCACTTCTTCAAAATTGTCGTAATGCCGCTGCCGGTTCTATTCGTCAATTAGATTCTAAAATAGCCGCTTCTAGAAAATTAGATTCTTTTATTTATCATCTTCCTAATCCTGAAGACTATGGTATTAAAACTCATTGGGAATCGCTAGAATTTATGAAAAAATTGGGTTTTAAAACAAATCCAAATAATTTATTAGTAACCGATGTTGAAGGAATATTAGATTTTATAGAATATAGAGGGAAAGAGCGAGATAACTTATCATATGAAATTGATGGTGTTGTGATTAAAATAAATAACATTGCCGACCAAAAAAAAATCGGCTATACTGCTCATCATCCAAAGTGGGCTACAGCCTATAAATTTCCTGCTACCCAAGTTTTAACCAAATTAAAAGATATTGTGTTTACAGTAGGAAGAACAGGACAGGTAACACCTAATGCTGTCTTAGAACCAGTTATTGTCGCTGGTTCCACTGTCTCTAGAGCTACTTTGCATAATGAAGATTATGTTATTACTAAGGACTTAAGAATTGGTGATATAGTCTCAATTAGAAAAGCTGGTGATGTTATCCCTGAAGTAGTTGCATCTGAAAAAGAAAGACGAACTGGTGATGAAACCGAATTTGAAATGATAAAAACTTGTCCAATGTGTGAGGAATTTATCTATCGGCGCGAAGGACAAGCAGACTATTTCTGTCTTAACACTCATTGCCCGGCTCGTAATATCGAATCTCTTTGCCATTTTGTTTCTCGTAAAGCTATGAATATCGATGGCTTAGGAGAAAGAATAATCGAAGATTTTTATAACTTAAAATATATTAAAACTTTCTCTGATATTTATAGATTAGAAAACTTCTGTGATGAAATAAAAGAATTAGAAGGTTATGGAACTAAATCAGTTGAAAATTTGCTAACAGCTATTGAAAAAAGTAAGAGTAATTCTTTAGAAAAATTAATTTTTGGTTTAGGAATTCCTAATATCGGTGAGAAAACCTCTAAGATTCTAGCTATGAGATTTATGACACTTGATGACTTAATGAATGCTAGTTTTGAAGATTTAAACTCAATTAATGATATTGGTGATATTATGGCTCAAAGTATTATTGACTATTTTGATAAAGAAACTAATCAACAAATTATTAATGAATTAAAAGAATTAGGAATTAATACTAATTATACGGGACCTAAAGTAGAAGTTAATGATAACTTCTATGGAAAAACATTTGTTATAACCGGAGCATTAACTAAATATACTAGAGATGAAATAGAAGAAAAAATAGAACTATTAGGTGGAAAAACATCTTCATCAGTTAGTAAAAAAACTTCAGCTGTAATTGTTGGCGATAATCCTGGTAGTAAATACGATAAAGCTAAAGACTTAGGAATAACTATTATAAAAGAAGAAGACTTAGAATCAATGTTTTCTTAAATAAAGGTTGTGATTTAATGAAAAATAAAACTAAAAGAAACAGACTAATATATTTTACTATGTTCTGTTTCTTTTTGCTTATTTTATTCCTTTCACCTATATCTGGTGATGATTGGGGTAACTTTCTAGAAGGAGAACAAGGTTTAAGACATATCTTCGGACAAGCTGTTGGGATGTACTTCTCCTGGGAAGGAAGATTTATCAGTCGTATCTTAATAAATATTTTAACCTATCATAAATGGTTATGGAATATTATTAATAGTTTAGTAATTATAACTATTATTTGGGAAATAAATAAAGCAGTCAAACCTACTAATAAAAAGGTGGCTGTACTGTTATCAGTACTAACATTACTCTTGATGAATATTTATACCTTTTCGCAAGTCATTACCTGGATAGCTGGTAATATAACTTATCTATTTCCTTTAGCTATAATTCTAGTATATACAAACTATATTAGAAGTAACTTTTCAAAAGAAATACCAGTTAACCATAAAATAATCTTATTATTAACCAATATTTTTCTACCTATGTTTGTTGAACATATGGCGGGATTACTATTAATGATAAATATAAGTGTTATCGTTATTAAATATATAATTAATAAAAAAATAGATATCGAATGGTTAATCTATACGATTATTTGTCTACTATCTACTCTTTTAATGTTCTTTTCTCCTGGAACTATTCTAAGAAATGCTACTGAAAATCTAGAATTTAATAAACTAAACATATTTTCTAAGGTTTTCTACAATTTACCTAATTTTATCTATTACACTTTTATTGTTAATAGCTTTTTACTTATTATTCTATCTATAAATCATACTTACTATTTATTAAAAACAAAATTAAATAAAACATTAAAAATATTATTAATCCTTTATATGACAATCATTCCTATACTAACTATAATTATTTATAATTTATCACAGTTCATAATAGTACCTAACTATCTCTTAAATTTTATCGATTCAAATAGTATCTTTATCATACTATACTGGATTATATATATCATTATTTACTTACTGTTCTTATTAATAAATACTAATAGTGAATCAGGTAAATGGAATTTAATCTATACGATGTTAGGTCTCTTATCTAACGGTATTATGTTATTATCTCCAACTTGGGGTTATAGAACCTCTTTAGCTACTTATATATTCTTAATGATACCAGCCATTAAACTATTTAGTGATATAAAAATAAGTAAAATTATCGAAAAAATAATCATAATTATTACTATTATTAGTTCTCTTATTTGGTTTATATTTTATATAAATATCCGCTTAGAACAGACAAATTTAGAGAAAAGTATCACTAAACAATTAAAGGATAATAAAGAAGTAATCGAAATATCATCTTTTCCTAGTTACGCTAACTGTAATATTAATCCTCTCAATAGTTATCATCTAGAAAAGTTCAAAGAGTTTTACTCCATACCTAAAAATAAAGAAGTAGTATTACTACCTAATAATTGGCGCTATCTGATAATAAAGTAAAAGTCTAAAAATACTAGACTTTTTTCTATTATGCCCTTATAATATAGGACAAGAAAAGAGGTATTAACTATGAAAGCAGATTTGATTATTCGCATCACCCAATTTCTAGAAGAAAACCATATTGAATATGAACCAGAAAAGCTTTTCAAAATAAGTTATGAAGACTCGCAAACTATAATGAGAGCCATAGTTCTTGGAAAGCGACCTAAAGCAGTATTCAATTTCTTGTATGAAGAATGTGATGCAAAGAAAATAGCAGAAACATATTTAGGATGCGCTAGGGACAAAGACCCAGCAGGGTATGCTTTGTTATTCGCATCAGAAATCGACGAAATAAAAAACGTAGTATTAAATAATATTATGATTGCTCATGATGAAAGGTCCGCAATGACTATGTGCAAAAATTATCTTAATCCACTAATAATTGGAAGCGATAATAATTCAGATATTATATGTGAAAACCTTAATGCGTACTTAAAATCATTTAACAATCCTATTATAGATAATATAGATGATTTAGAACAAAGAAAATTAATATTGGAAACGGTTCAAAAAGTAAATAAAGAAGCAATGAACAGTGATATTATTTCTAATATTATGAACCTAAAAAACACTGATAATTATGAAGATATATGTGATACCTTGTATAAACCATGCAACAAAAACCACCAAAGCAAAATTATTCAAACAATTGTAAATATAGAAAAAGAAAGTTCAAATAAAATAATTACATCTAAAACATTAGAAAGTTTTTTGAAACACTGTGATCAAAAAAAGAGAAATTTATCTAATGAACAATATAGAAGTTATCTTAACCGTATATCAATACCAACTGATTTTGGTATCTCAAATATGTTAAATATTCTTAATGTAGCTAATAAAAACAGCTTTGATCAAATATGTCAATTAATAGATAATACCGATTTTTTTGAGAATAATAAAAAGTTTTTTCTAAAACCAAATCTTTTTCGTACTGAATCATCACTAGATTTATTAAAAAAAATTTTCAAAGCAAAAACTGATGAAGAAAAGGAAACAAGAGAAGTTATCGCAGAATTAATAGAAAACAACACAATTTCCAGAATGCTTATTGCTGAAAAGAAGACAGGACAGAAAATTATAGAACCACTCTATCAAGAAATCAAGAATCTTCTAGAAGTTGAAAAGTTAGAAACTGTAGAGAATGTAGTTAATAGGTATACGTTAGAATATTTAAGTGAAGGATATCATGATACTTTTTCTAAAATGAAAATTGACAAAAACACAGACATTATAAGACTTATACTTTCTAACTACAAAGATATAGTTATACCTGTCCCAAAAGGTCCTTTAAGAGACGAGACTTTACTATATGATCAAAATCTTTTAGGAGCACTTTCAAAAATCGATGACTACAGTTTAGCATATAGTATTATTGGAATAGTTAAAACATCAACTTTTAAATATGCCCCTAATAGATTGAAAGCTATTGATGTTTTGTTTGCACCTGAAAATCGTTGGTGGCTTGAACCTATTAAAAAAGCCTATGGAAGCCAGATATACCAATCATCTAGTCATTTAGAAATAGTATCAATCGCTGAAACAATGAAAAATGGTGGTAATATTGAAGAGATACTAGAATACTATCCTGAAGAATTTAATATTACAGAGAAATCTTTAAATCCAGTACCTATTCAAAAAGCGTTAGGTAATCATCCCAACTATGAAAATTATATAGCTACTGAAAATAGCTAAAAAAATCAAAAATCAACCTAAATTATTACAGTAAATGCTATGAATCGTGATATAATTATAAATAGTTAATTGTTATAATACTATTTATAATTTTTTTATGGAGGGAATTATGGAAAAACTTAGTAAAGAAGAAGTACTACATGTTGCGAAACTCGCAAAAATTGAAGTAACAGAAGCCGAAATTGATAACTATTGTATTAAGTTAAAACAACTTATCGATGAAGTAGAAAAAATAAAAGACATTAAAGATTATGATGATGAAATATTGATTACTCCTGTAGATCATCTTTCTACCATGCGTGATGATATAAATAAAGAAGTGATAACGATGCAGGAAGTAAAAACTAATGCCCCTAGAACTAGTGGTAATTTTGTAGAAGTGCCGGTGATGATCAATGAGTAAATATTTAGATTTAACGATTGTAGAAATCAATCAATTATTAAAAGATAAAACTATAACCCCAGTTGATTTAGTATTGGAAGCTTATGAAAGAATTGAAGCTAATCAAGATTTAAATTCTTTTATAACTTTAAATAAAGAAGCAGCTCTATTAGAAGCTGAAAACTTAAAAGATAAAGAGGTTGATAACCTTTTCTTTGGTATCCCAATAGCTATTAAAGATAATATATCTACTAAAAATTTAAGAACTACTTGTGCTTCTAAAATGTTAGAAAACTATATTCCAATCTATGATGCAACTGTAATCGAGAAGATAAAGTCAAAGCACATGATTATTATCGGTAAAACCAATATGGATGAATTTGCGATGGGTTCAACTAGTCGAACTAGTTATTTTGGTGCCCCTTGTAACCCTTGGGATAAAACTAAAATTGCCGGTGGTACAAGTGGTGGTAGTGCGTCTTGTATTGCAGCTAGACTTGTTCCTTTAGCACTAGGAACTGATACTGGTGGTAGTATTCGTCAACCAGCTAGTTATAATGGAATTGTTGGAATGAAACCAACTTATGGTAGAATTTCTCGTTATGGTTTAATTGCCTTTGCTTCAAGTTTGGATCAAATTGGTCCTATGACTAGAAATACTTATGAAAACGCTTTACTATTAAATGAATTAGTAGGGGAAGATGAAAAAGATTTAACTAGTTCTAGTAAAGAAAAAGAAGATTTTACTAGATTAATTGGGAATGATATTAAAGGTATGAAAATTGGTATTCCCAATTACTTTGTTAGTGACATTGTAACTAAAGGAATTATTGATAATTTAAATGAAGTTATAAAAATATTAGAAGCAAATGGTGCCACAGTTGAATATATAGATATTGATTTTATTGAAAATGCGGCTACCCTGTACCAAATTATAGCGATGGGTGAAGCAAGTAGTAACTTAGCTCGTTTTGATGGTGTTAGATATGGTTATTCTTATCCAAACCCGGAATCAGTTGAAGATTTATACTGTAAAAGTCGACGTGAAGGTTTCGGACAAGAAGTAAAACAAAGAATAATGGTTGGTTCTTATATCTTAAGTGGTGATAATGCTGAAATTTATTATAATAAAGCTTTAACTATTCGCGATGATATTAGAAAAAGCTTCAAACAAGCATTTAAAAAGTATGATTTAATAATTGGTCCTACAACTACTACAGTGGCATATGGACTAGAAGAGGATGTAGATAATCCTCTAAAAGAAGCTATGGATGATGTATTAGTAATTCCTGTTAATATGGCCGGTTTACCAGGATTAAGTATTCCTATGGGCTTTAGTGAAGAACATCTCCCAGTTGGTCTACATATCATTGGTGATTCTTTTGCAGAAGCTAAAATGTATCAACTTGCATCATTCATAGAAACCAAATTAAACTTAAAATTAGATCCAAGGGATGGTGAATAACATGAATGGATATAAAATAACTGCTGGAACTGAAGTACACTGTGAACTTAAAAGTAAAACTAAAATGTTTTCTGACTCTCCCAACAATTATGGTGTTATGGCTAATACAAATATAAATGAAATCGATTTAGCTTTACCAGGAACTCTTCCGACAATTAATAAATATGCAGTTGAGTTAGCACTACGTGCGGCTTTAGTTTTAAACTGTAAAATCAATAAAAGAATGCACTTCGATCGTAAAACCTATTTCTATCCCGATTTACCTAAAGGTTATCAGATTACCCAAGCCAGAACTCCTATAGGTGTAGATGGTTATGTAGAAATAGAAGTAAATGGTAAAACCAAACAAATTAGAATTATTGATATTCATATTGAAGAAGATACTTGTAAAAGTACTCACTATAAAGATAAATCACTATTAGATTTTAATCGTAGTGGAGTTCCATTAGTAGAAATAGTAACAAAGCCAGATTTTAATAGTGGTGAAGAAGCAAAACTCTATTTAGAAAAACTACGTGAACTATTACTATATGCTGATGTTTCTGATTGTAAGATTGAAGAAGGAAGTATGCGTTGTGATGTAAATATTTCTGTCAGTAAAACCGAAAGTTTAGGAACTCGTACTGAAACTAAAAATGTTGGTTCGATAAATAGTGTTGGTGAAGTAGTAGAAATAGAAGCTAATCGTCAAATAATGGAATTAGAAAAGGGTAACACTATAACTGAAGAAACAAGAAGATATGATGAAAAAAATAAACAAACCTATTTCATGCGTGTTAAAGAAGTTGGTAATGATTATCGTTATTCACCAGAACCTGATATACCTTTTATAGTTCTAGATGATGACTTTATTACTTCAGTTAAGAATAACTTGCCACTTTCTCCTAACGATAGAAGAAAGATTTACCTAGAAAAAGGAGTTTCTCCACTAAATACTGAAAAACTAATTCAAAATAAACCACTTAGTGATTATTTACTAGGTCTTGAAAACATAGATTTAGTTATAGCTAGTAACCTATTACTTGGGGATATCTCAGCTTATTTAAATAGAAGTGGAAAACAACTAACCGAAACAAATTTAAATAAAGAGAAATTCACAGATCTTGTGGATAAACTTTCTAAAAAAGAAATCACCAACAAAATATTTAAAGATATTCTTGATGATTTGATGGAAAACAATAAAACTGTGGATATCATTATTAAAGAAAAAGGACTTACTACTATTAGTGATGAAGTCTCACTACAAACTATTGTGGAAAAAGTAATATCTGAAAACCCAAATAGTATAGAAGATTATAAAGCTGGTAAAGATAGAGCTATCAAATATTTAATGGGCCAAATCATGAAAGAAACTAAAGGAAGTGCTAATCCTGCCTTAGTAAATGAACTACTAGTAACTGCATTAAACAAACTATAATTAGTTTGATTAATTAAAGGACTTACTGTATAATCATAATTATAATATAAGGAGTTGAAGCTATGAAAATAATAAAGAAAAACAAATATACAATTATGGCTGTTGTCCTATTTACGATTATTGTATTCTTTCTTTATGAGGCTAAACAATTATTCTTTCCTAATGAAGGAAAAGCTATTTATGGTGATCGTTTAGTAGGAAAAGTAAAAGTAGAAGACGATGTTTATAAAGATTTAGAAGATAAAATTCGTTCTAATGATAGAGTAACCGATGTAACTATAAGAGAAGGTGGAAAATTAATAAGTATTATCATTACCGTTCAAGTAGATATGAGTACTGATGATGCTAAAAAATTAATTGATAATATTTTAGAACCATTCTCTGATAGTCAAAAAGGGTATTATGATTACCAAATATTTATAACGAAAGCAGAAAGCAGTGAAAATAATTTCCCAATCATTGCTTATAAACATCATAATAACTCTAATTTCGTTTGGTCAAAGGATCGTGCCAAAACGGAAACTAGTGAAGGTGAGTAAAATGAAAAAGAAGTTATTAATAATAATTCCTATCGTCGTAGCTATTTTAGTATTTGTAGGATTATATATCTATCTTAATTATCAAGATGATAAAACTAATTTAACAGTATTAGAAAAGAAGTGGATTGCATCTAATTCCGGAACTAAATATGATTTTGAAATTGCTAATAATATTCCTGTTTTTTCAATGGATGGTAACGGTGTAATTTTCGATTTTATTAGAATTTCGAAACTGATACTGATTTAGAATTTAATAAAATATCATATTTAAAAGAAAAACCAGCCTCAACTTCTGGTTTAAGAATTCAAGTATTAAATAATGATACAAAATTAACTGATAAAGATCTACTAATAGCTGAGGATGGTTATATTGCTGTTAGCTCAACTAAAGTTAGCTATGATAAAATTAGTCAAATAAAAAATCAAGTAGTGGGCGTTTTTTCTAGTGATGTAGGTGAATTAAGTTACTATTTAAAAACAGCTACTGATTTAACCTATAAAACGTATGATTCAATTGGTGATATGATAATAGATTTAGATGCTGGAACTATCACCATGATGATAATTCCTCAAGTTTTATATTTAGATCAAACTATTTCTAATCCAAATTACTATATTAATTACTATTTTCCAGAAATGAATCAAAAAATAGTACTTACATTAACCGATGGTAATGAAGATTTAAATAATATTGTTAAAAAGTATTATTCAAAGTGGAAAAATGAAAATTATGTTTCTACATATAATAAACAATACTTAGACTATTATGCCGAACAGAATAAAATGAATGATAAAACTAAAGTCGATTTAATATCTAAATCATATACCTATGGTTATGTAGAAAATGCTCCTTATGAAGTTGAAATCGATGGTATTCCTTCAGGAATAGCTTCTGAATATGTAGCTCGTATGAAGCGTTTAACTAATATTGATTTCACATATAAAAAATATCGTAATACCGAAGAACTAAAAAAAGGTATCGATAACGAAGAAGTAGATATATATTTCAATAATGTTGGGTATACTACTGATAAATATAAAACCACTACATCGGTAATGGTCGAAGAATATGTAGTTTTAGCTACTGTTAATAGTAAAGAAGTAATAAAAACTTTTGAAGGTTTAAAAAATAGAGATGTTAAGATGTTAGAAAATAATCTCTTATTAAAATACTTTCAAGAAAACAGTAAAGCTAATATTAAAGAAATAAAAAATATTGATCAATTAGCTAAAGGTAACGATATCATCATCGTTGATTTAGAAACTTATCAGTATTATCGTAATAGTAAGTTCTCGAAATATGAAATTCTTTATAGAGGTACTATGACTAATGACTATACTTTTGGGATAAAAACTAGTAATAGTGATTTCTATAATTTATATAACTATATAATAACTACTAATTCTTATTATAATTATCGTATTAATGGTTTAAATTCTTTAAAACTAAGTTTAATTGAAAGAACTAGTTTTCAGGAATTATATCTAATAATTTTAGGATTAGTTTTATTACCATTATTAATAGTAATAGCTACTTATATTTTCTTAAAGAAAAAGAAGAAGATTAAAGAAGTAAAAAAAGAAGATCGTCGTAAATATACTGATATGTTAACATCATTAAAAAACAGAAACTATTTAAATCTTAATATGGAAAAATGGGAAAATAGTAAAGTATATCCTCAAGCTATCGTTATTATTGATTTAAATAATGTTAAATATGTTAATGATAACTACGGACATGAAACTGGCGATCAATTGATCGTTAGTGCTGCTTCAACTTTAGTAAATACACAACTAGAAAATAGTGAAATAATCAGAACTGATGGTAATGAATTCTTAATATACTTAGTTGGTTATAGCGATAAACAAATTGATACTTACTGTAAAAAATTATCTAAAGAATTTAAAGATTTACCACATGGTTTTGGTGCAGCTATTGGTTATAGTATGATTGTTGATGATATAAAAACAATCGATGATGCTATTAACGAAGCTAATCTTGAAATGCATACAAATAAAGATAAGATAAAATAAGCATTTAGGAAGCGGTGATTTCCTTGATGAAAAGGATAAAAAGTTTTTTCAAAAGAGTTTATGATACAATTAAAAAACCAGAAATGAGCATTTTGCCAGGGCAATTGGCTTTTTTCTTAGTTCTATCAATTATTCCTTTGGTTGCTTTAGTTGCTAGTATTGCTTCTCACTTTTCAATTTCGATTGAAACTTTAATGGAAACAGTACAGTCTAGTTTTCCTGAAGAAGTAGCTAAGTTTATAAATCAAGCTATTGGTGGAAAAGATGTAAGTTTTAATATCGCCATCTTCTATGTATCTGCCTTTATCTTAGCTTCTAATGGACCTCATTCAATGATTGTTGGTTCCAATCTAATCTATAAAGTAAAAAACAAAGACTATCTAAGTAGAAGAATAAAAGCCTTGTTTATGACTATTATTCTAGTCTTTCTATTAATATTTATGTTAGTAGTACCTGCCTATGGTGATAAAATAATTGATTTAGTAGCAGGATTCATAACTTCCGATGCTTTGGTAAAAACTATAACCGCTACCTATAGCCTATTAAAATATCCAATATCATTTATATTAATATATTTTTGTATAAAACTACTTTATACAATGGCACCAGATACTACAATCAAAAGTAAAGATACAACCTATGGTGCCGTCTTTACTACTATTAGTTGGATTATCTCAACCGAAGTCTATTCCTTCTATGTAAGTGCATTTGCGAAGTATAACTTACTATATGGTAGTATTGCCAATATACTAATACTATTATTATGGGTATATATATTATCATATATATTTGTTTTAGGAATGGCCCTGAATGCCTCAAAAATAGATACAAAAGATATCGAATTAATCAAAGAATAACCTTACATTTAAGTAAGGTTTTTTTACTTATAAAAAATTGCGAAATAAAAACTAAAGTGTTATAATATTTAAAAGAAAGGATAAAAAAGATGAAAAAGGTAGAAAATAAAATAAAAGAAATAATTAATAAAATAAAAAAAGACTTCGTTCATTTTTTATCAAATCCTAAGAAAGCATTTATTATTTTATGGAATCAAATAATTGAAATAATTAAGAATAATATGTTATTCTTTGTCTTTATATTAGTATCATTATTCTCATCAACACTATTAAGAAACTTTACAATTCATACGGCTGAGAACTTATTTAATATGAAACCAGTTATAGCTGATTTAGCAGTAGTATTAGCTCTAGGTGGTATTAGTTTCTTATTTAAAGAAAAGAATCGTTTTGCATATTTAATAACGATAAGTATAATTTTAACTTTAGTATGTATAATTAATTCTTTATACTATACATTCTATACTTCTTTTGTATCAGTGTCCTTAATTGGCACATTAGAATATTTATTTCAAGTAGGAGATGCTGTAACTAAAAATGTAGCTAAATTACAAGACTTTATCTATCTTCTTGCACCAATTACCATAGTTTTAGTTCATTTACGTTTAAAGAAAATAGGTAAATATAGCGTTAAAAATCGTCTTAAAAGAGATAAAAAGAAAGCTATCGCATCATTTGCTGGTGCTGGTATTTGTCTTTTCTGTTTTATATCAATGTTAAATTCATTAGAAATAAGTCGTTTTACTAAACAATGGAACCGTGAATATATTGTTATGAAATTTGGAATATATACTTATCAATTTAATGATATTGTGAAAAGTATTGAACCTAAAATAAATAGTTTATTTGGTTATGATAAAGCATTAAAAACATTTAATGAATATTTTGGAGAGCGTCCAAATGAACAAACTGCAGTTAATGAATATACTGGTATCTTTGAAGGAAAAAATATTATCACTATTCATGCTGAGAGTATGCAACAAGTAGCGATGGGATTAACTTTTAATAACGAGGAGGTTACACCTACGTTAAATCGCTTAGCTAAAGATTCACTTAATTTTACTAATTTCTATACTCAAGTAAGTGTAGGAACTTCTAGTGATACAGAGTTTACTCTTAATACGTCACTTATGCCAACTAATAATGGAACAGCCTTTGTGAGTTATTTTAATAGAGAATATACTAGTATTCCTAAATTACTAAAAGATAAAGGTTATTATACTTTCTCAATGCATGCTAATAATGGTTCTTATTGGAATCGTGATGTTATGCACAAATCATTAGGTTATAATCATTTCTATAGTAAAAAAGAATATGATATTGATGATGTTATAGGTTTAGGATTATCAGATAAATCATTCTTTAAACAATCTGTAGAAAAAATAAAAACTATTAATGAAAAAGGTAAACCATATTATGGAACTGTAATAATGTTAAGTAATCATACCCCATTTGCGGATGTTGATAAATATGGTGACTTTGATGTTGATATTAAAGAAGATGTTTATAACGAAGAAACTGGTGAAACCGAAACTATAAGTTATCCATATATGGAAGGAACAAAACTAGGTAATTATTTTAAATCTTTACATTATGCAGATGAAGCTTTGGGAGAATTTATAGCTGAATTAGAAGCAGCTGGTATTTTAGAAAACACCGTAATTGTTATTTATGGAGATCATGATGCACGATTACCAAGATCCGATTATGTAAGATTATTTAACTATGATAAAGAAACCGATAGTACTATTTCATCTGAAGATCCAGACTACAGATTGGTGGATGGTTATCAATATGAATTACTAAGAAAAGTACCATTTATGATATATAGTAAAGAAACAAAAAACAAACTACATCAAGAAGTTTCTACTATAATGGGAATGTATGATGTCATGCCAACTTTAGGTAACATGTTTGGTTTTTATAATAAATATCAATTAGGAACTGATATCTTTAATACTACTGATGATAATATAGTTGTTTTTCCTAATGGTAATTGGATGACAAATAAAGTATATTATAATATTCAAAAAGGAGAATATCTATCTCTTAAAGAAATAGTTATTACCGAAGAATATATTAAAGAATGTAACGAGTATGCAGAGAAACTATTAAATGCTTCTAATTCACTAATAGTTTTTGACTTAATAAAGAAACAACAAGAAACATTAAAATCCGATTCAGATTATATTGAAGAGAAGGTAATAGAATGATGAAAAAAAGTAAGAAAAAGAAATTAAAAATATTTCCTATTATTTTAATATTATTAATCATTATAATTATAGCTATAACAGTATGGTATATTTATTTTAAACCTAAACCACTTACCGTAACAGTAGTTAAACAAATAGAAGATTATGATTATAACTTAGAGAGTAATGAAACTAGGGTTTATAAGAAGTATTATAAACAATTAGAAGAAGAACTAATAGATAATAAAGTTGATGAAAAAAACTATGTTGAACTTATTAGTAAATTATTCGTAATAGATTTCTATACTTTAACTAATAAATTAACTAATCAAGATATTGGTGGTGTTCAGTTTATTCATCCTAATCTTCAAGAAAATTTTAAAAATGAAGCATCAAGTACTATTTATAAATATGTAAAAAACAATATTCTAGGTAATCGTAAACAAAAGTTACCAGAAGTTAAATCAGTAGAGATAATAGAATCTAAACAAATAAATTATACTAAGAAAAATTATAGTGATAAAAGTGCTTATCAAGTAACTGTAAAAGTAGACTATGTAAAAGATTTAGAATATCCAGTTGAAGTTAATTTGACTCTTATCCATGATAATAATAAATTAGTAATAGTTGAATTAAAATAAATAAATTAAAATCACTCCCATGGAAGTGATTTTTTACTGATATAATTATTTTTTAATATATTCCTGTAATGGTTTGGTTCGATACTTTAATTCATCCATTTCATAAGTACCTATAAAACCGGCTTTTGCATTTATTAAATCAGGTATTCTATTAACGACAGTCGCGCAAGTAAGTAAAGCTGTTGAAGGTCTATTAATGACTAATGTAGTATCAGGTTCTCCCTCAATCGTCCATTCGTTTTTGTCAAATTCATCAGGTGCATACACTTTTCCGACACATTTTGTTTCCAAAACAATACCTTCTTCTGTCTCCGTTGTTACAACAGCACTCATTCCTGTTGCCATACCTTTTTTTACATCCATCTCTAAGGTAGTAGAATGAATATCCTCTGGATAAGTCTCTGGTATACATTTCTGAGTTTGTCTTTTAACAGTTAAACCTAATTTACCACACAACCAGCCATTGACATTCCACATATAACTTGGTAGAAATTCACCACTGTTAATAATCTCTTGTCTTTTATCATCAGAAATATTATCAGTAGCCGCAACCTGTTCTTCAAACTCTTCTAACGTTAAACCAGATCCATGAGCTTTAGCTAGTGCTATTCCATAATCCTCAACATTATACCAAGATTCACCTTTTATCTTTGTGATATTGTGAGTAGAAGCAGCTAAAGAACTAATTAAATTACCCCAGTAAATATCCTGATAACCACTACCTACAATCGTACAATTATTTTCCTTAGCTAGTTTATCTATTTTTTCTGTTAGCTTAGGATTAGAATTCCAAGAATAGAAAGCTTCTTCACAAGTCGTAATAGCGTTTATTCCCAGTTCTGCACATAACACTAGAGCATCCTCACAATCGTTTAATAAACTCATTGTTGAAATAATACAAACATCAGGTTTTAACTCAGATAAAACTTCCCGAGCTTTATCAACCGAAGCTATTATAACCCCTTTTTCTTCACACTCAATTATCTCACTAATATCTTTTCCTATTACATCAGGATTAATATCGATAGCTCCAACTATCTCACCACCTTTTTCGTAAACATAACGCATGGTGTATTTAGCCATTTTACCAGTACCATATTGAACTACTCTTATTTTATTATCCATTTTATTCCTCCTAGTTTTAAAATACTATATATAGTATGGTTTTTCAATTTCTTTTTATCCCAAAAAACCGACTTTATTATTTCAGATCTTTTTTAATAATTAGGTTTTTCTAATTTTATTATAGGTAGCAGCATATATATTAAAGAAAAAGAATATGCTTTAATATAGTTTTTTAGGCTATTTTATAGTATAATTTACTAAAGGAGTGAGATGTATGACTTATGTATGGTTAACTATATTTCTAGCATTAGTATTTTTAGAAATGGCAACCATAAACCTAGTTTCAATTTGGTTCGCAATCGGAGCTCTTGTAAGTTTTATCGTTAGTATCTATATTGATAATACTACTATTCAAGTCGCAATCTTTGTAGCAGTTAGTTTAATATCACTACTACTTACTAAGAAGTTTGTAACTAAAGTTCGTAAGAGTAAACCAGAAAGAACCAACCTAGACCGTATTATTGGTAAGGTAGGAATTGTTACTGAAGATATTTCCAAATTAGAACCCGGAGAAGTAAAAATAGACGGTAAACATTGGAGCGCTATTTCTACTAAAAAAATAAAGGCTGGTAGTAAAGTAGAAATACTTTCTATAGATGGTGTAAAATTAAATGTTAAAGAAGTAAAGGAGGACAATTAACATGATTTGGACTATACTTATAATTTTATTAATTATCATTGTTGTAGGAGTAAAGGTTATTCCTCAATCTCGTGCTAAAGTTGTTGAAAGATTAGGAAGTTATCATACAACTATGCAAACTGGATTACATTATGTAATACCCTTTATTGATTGTGTAGCTAGTGATGTTTCACTAAAAGAAATTGTTAAAGATTTCGCCCCACAACCAGTTATTACTAAGGATAATGTTACTATGCAAATAGATACAGTAGTTTATTTTCAGATTACTGATCCTAAACTTTATACTTATGGAGTAGAAAATCCAGTAAACGCAATTGAAAACTTAACTGCGAC
>CAYRDW010000007.1:0-24251 GCA_964423215.1 uncultured Muribaculaceae bacterium | reverse complement strand
ACTCATTAGCTAGTCAAACCCCAGCTACCGCAACTACAAATACAGTATTAGCAGGATATACAGCTTGGGTAAATGGTCAAAGAATAACCGGAACTAATAAAGGTTATGATGTTGGATATCAAGAAGGTTATAATAAAGGGCATAGTGATGGTTATAATAAGGGTAAAAATGAAGGTTCAGGAATCATAATGACTAATCTATGGGCTAATGCAAGTTCCGGTCATGGCCAAAATGATGCTGCCGTATATATGGATTATACTTTTGATGTTTCTAAATATAAAACATTTAAATTAACAGGTATCATTCAAAAATATAACTATAGTGCGATTTTTAAAATAACAGCTGATGGAGTAGTTATTCATAACGGAGCTAAAAGTAATGATGTTTCTTGGGATTATGTCCTAGATGTTACTAACTATTCTAACATTAATGTTTATGCTTACTGTTACGACTCTGGTAGTTATACCAGATCAGAAATAAAAAAAACTATTACTAAATTAGAAATTTATTAAAACAAGAATTAATTTCTTGTTTTTTGTTGCGGTTAAACTTTAAATACATATCCCATTCATGTTATAATTAATAACAGATGGTGGTAATATGAATATAGAAAAACATATAACAGGAGATAGTATATTAATTGTACCGAATTTAATTAAAAAGAAGGTCTTAAACTATCTAACTGAAAAAAATCAACTATTTCAAATAAAAATAATGTCTTTGGAAGAATGGCAAAAACATTATTTCTTTTCGTATGATGCCAAAACAATCGATTACTGTTTAACTAAGTACTCATTAAAATATGATATTATTATTGAATACCTAAATACTTTGCCATTTATTAAAGAAAAAAACTATAACCATCCCAAATTAATTAAATTAACTAATCTAAAGAAAGAACTACAAAATAAAAACCTATTAATAACTGATCCCTATTTTCATTACTATATAAAAAATAAAAACATCATAATTTATGGTTATCCCGATTTAGCTCCCTTCTATGAGGATTTGTTTTCTAAACTACCTAATGTAACCATAATATTAGAAGAAGCAAGCCCAAAACAGGAATTAACGGTTTCAAAATTCACTCATATTGATGAAGAAATTGCTTACGTTGCATCACAAATAGTAGAACTGATAAATAGTGGTGTTAGTATCAATAATATAAAATTAACTAATGTTACTGCCGAATATAAAAAACCTCTTAAGAGAATAATGAACTGGTTTAAACTACCTATTAATATTGAGAATGATTCTACTTTGTATGATAGTCCAGTAGGTCAAAAAGCACTGCAGTTAATAGCGGAAAAGACACCGTTTAATATTATTATTCAAAGAATAGAAAAAGACTTTCCTAATAGTCCTTTAATAAATGATATAATTAGTATTTTTAATAACTATCTATGGCTTAAAGAAGATAATGATAATCGTTTACTTTTACTTAAAAAAGACTTTAAAAAGAAAAAACTATCTAGTCCTAAATTAAAAAATAGTCTTGATATAATTAACCTTGATGAACTAACAGATGATTACTATTTTTTACTAGGTTTTAATGCTGAAAATCTTCCTAAAACAGTTAAAGATGAAGAGATTATTAATAATACCTTAAAAAAAGAACTAGGACTATTTACTAGTGATGAGATAAACAAACAAAATAAACAACATCTAAAAAATATTCTTTATCAGACATCTAAATTAACTATAACCCTAAAAGAAAAAACCTCTTTTGATAGTTATAATCCATCTTTACTAATTGAAGAAGAAAAAATGATAATTACAGAACCTAAACCACTATGGCACATTTCTAATACTTATAATCAAATAGCACTAACTAAATATTTAGATGAATTAAATAAATATGGAATTTATAATGATGAACTAGTAACTTTATATCCATTATATAAAAACATTCCTTATCTGAGTTATGATAATAAATATACGGGTATTAATCAAGAAGATTTATCATTACTTCTAAACAACAAACTTATCTTATCATATTCAAGTCTTGATAATTTTTATCGTTGTCGTTTCCGTTATTATTTAGCTAATATTTTAAAAATAGATCCCTTTGAAAGTACTTTCTATACAAAAATAGGAACTATCTTTCATAATGTTCTTAGAGTTTGTTTTAATGATGACTTTGAGTTTGAGAAAACTTTTAATCAAGAACTAAGTAATTATGACTTTACTAAATCAGAATTATTACTATTAACTAAATTAAAAGAAGAATTAATCTTTGATATCAATACTATTAAGAAACAAAAAAAGCTAACTAATTTTGATGAAGCTATCTATGAACATAAATTCTACAAAGAAATAGAAAATAAATACTCAACTATTAAAGTCACTTTAATGGGAATTATCGATAAAATAATGATGTTAAAAAAAGATAATCATACTTTAGTATCAATCATTGATTATAAGACTGGTTATTTACCAGATAATTTAAATAATGTTATTCATGGTATTGGGATGCAATTACCAATGTATTATTATTTAGTTAAAACAGCTCCTAATATAATAGAACCTAAATTAGTTGGAATCTATCTTCAAAAAATAGTAAATAAAGAGTTAAAGCGAGACTTACATTCCTCATATTTAGAGCAGAAAGAAAAGACTTTAAAATTAGTAGGTTATTCAACTGATAATGAATATTACTTAGAACAGTTTGATTTTTCATATCAGGACAGTGCTCTTATTAAGAGTTTAAAAAAAGGAAAGAGTGGTTTTTACCAATATTCAAAAGTATTAAACGATAATCAGTTTTCTAAACTGTATAATATTATTAATGATCGAGTAGAAGAAGCAGCTACTAATATTTTAAAAGCCGATTTTACCATAAATCCTAAACAAATAGGTAAAGAAAACATTGGTTGTAGTTTCTGTAAGTATAAAGATATCTGTTTCTATAAAGAAGAAGATATTGTCTATTTACAAGAATATAAAAATTTAAGTTTCTTAGGAGGTGAAAAAGATGCCAAGATGGACTAATGAACAACAACAAGCTATAACTAAGGAAGGAACTAATATTATCGTTAGTGCGGGAGCAGGTAGTGGTAAAACAGCAGTGTTATCAGAAAGAGCTTTAAGAATCGTTTCATCTGGTATCGATGTAGATCGCCTTTTAATATTAACTTTTACCAAGGCTGCAGCTTATGAAATGATGTTAAGAATTCGTAGTAAAATTAAAGCATCAGGCTTAGTAGATCAAGTAGAAAAAATTGATTCTGCATATATAACAACTTTTGATTCGTTTGCTTTATCTATCGTTAATAAATATCATGATTTATTAAATATTGAGTCTAATGTAAGTATTATAGATGATTCTACGATTAGTTTATTAAAACAAGAACAGTTAGACAGTATATTTGATTGTTACTATCTAGAATCAAATAAAAGCTTCGAAAACTTAATTAATGATTTTTGTCTTAAAGATGATAAAGAATTAAAAAAAGATATTTTAAAACTAAATCACGAGTTAGATATGAAATATGATAGGAGAGAATACCTAGAAAATTATCAATCTAATAATTTTAATAATAAGAAAATAAACCAAGATATAGAAGAATATGAAGAACTCCTTCAGTCAGAAATAAAAAAATTAGATGCTGAATTAGAATATTTATCCTTAGCTTTAGATGGTGAATACTATCATAAATTAATAGATTGTTTAGAACCATTACGAAACAGTAAAACTTATGATGAAATAAGTAATAATTTAAATATAAAAATTCCCCCTCTACCTAGAGGTTCAGATGATAGTGTTAAAAATCATAAAGCAGAGTTAACCAAAATAATTAATTCTCTAAAAAAACAATGTACTTTTATTTCCAGGGAAGAGATAAAAGAAACAATACTGATGACTGAGGACTATATCAGCATAATAATAGAAATATTACAAAAACTAGATGATCAAATTACTAATTATAAACTAGAAAAAAATGTCTATGAATTTATTGATATTAGTAAATTAGCTATTAAAGTAGTAAAAGAACACCCTGAAGTAAGAGCTGAATTAAAAAACTATTTTCATGAAATTATGATTGATGAATATCAAGATACTAACGATCTTCAAGAAGAGTTTATTAATCTAATTAGTAATAATAACGTTTATATGGTAGGCGACATTAAACAATCAATCTATCGTTTCCGTAATGCTAACCCTGATATTTTTAGAACTAAATACAATGACTATGCTAATCATAATGGTGGCGAAAAGATTGATTTAAATAAAAACTTTCGTAGTCGTAAAGAAGTATTAGCTGATATAAATTTAATTTTTGATTTAGTTATGGATGAAGCTTTTGGTGGTGCTACTTATAAAGAAGGACACCAAATGATTTTTGGTAATCAAACTTATTTAGAAGAAGGAAAGACTGATCAAAACTATTCTACAGAAATATATAATTATGAATATGATTTAAACAGTGAATATGGAAAAGATGAAATTGAAGCTTTTATTATTGCTGAGGATATTGAAAATAAAATAAGAAACAACTACCAAGTCTTTGATAAAGATAGAGGTGTGCTAAGAACTATTGGTTATAATGATTTTGTTATTCTGATGGATCGTAGTAGTAAGTTTGATCTATATAAAAAGATACTAGAATATAAAAACATTCCCTTAACGATATTAAAAGATGATAATATTATGAATCATACTGAAATATATCTAATTCATAATCTATTAAAATTAGTAATTAAAACTAAACAAAAACAAATAGATACTGAATTTAAATATTCTTTTCTAAGTATTGGACGTAGTTATCTTTATCGTTATTCCGATCAGGAACTATTCGATATTATAAAAGATAATAGTTATTTTGAAACTGATATTATGATTAAAATAAATAATATCGTTAAACAGATTAATGAACTAAGTTTAGAAAATATTATTGATAAATTAATAACTGAATTTAACTTTTATGAAAAAGCTATTACTGTTGGTAATATTGATTTTATAATAAGTAATTTAGAATATATAAGTAACTTAGCTAATAATCTACAGAACTTAGATTATACTATTGAGAAATTTAATGATTTTATTGAAAAAACAATTGAGTCTGGTGATTCAATTAAAATCCCTGCTAACTCTGAAGCTAAAAATAGTGTTAAAATGATGACTATCCATAAATCAAAAGGTTTAGAATATCATGTTTGTTATTACTCAGGACTAGCTGCTACTTTTAATGTTAGTGATTTAAAAAACAAGATTCTCTTTAGTAATCAATATGGCATAATAGTTCCATACTTTAAAGAAGGTTATGGAGAAACAATTTATAAATATTTATATAAAAAAAAGTATTATCAAGAAGAAATTAGTGAAAAAATTCGTCTATTTTATGTTGCCTTAACTAGATGTAAAGAAAAAATGATATTAGTTACTAATTTAAAAGAACAAATATCATTTAGTGAAGATAGCACCATCGATGATAATAGGAAGTTAAAATATAATTCTTTCTTAGAAATATTAAAAAGTATTTATGAATCAATAACTGATTTTATAATCACTAAAGAACCAACTACTATTAATTTAGAATACAAAAAACAAATCATTCAAAATCTACCTCAAGAATTAAAGGATAGTAAACCACTTATACAAGTATTACCAGAATTAGAAATTATTTATGAGATAGAAGAAAAACAAAAGTACTCAAAAGTAAACAATAAACTATTTACTGAAAATAATTTAAGAAACATAGAATTAGGGGAAAAACTCCATTATCTTTTCGAAATTATTGATTTTAAAAAACCAAACCTTGAATTATTACAATTAGATGATTATACAAAAAACAAAATACTAGCATTCTTAAAACAACCACTATTAAAAGATATAGAATTAGGAACTATCTATAAAGAATATGAGTTTACAGATAACGGCTCACATGGTATTATTGACTGTATGATTGTCTATGATGATCACGTTGATATTATCGATTATAAATTAAAGACTACCAATGATGATGATTATCGTAAACAGCTAAGTGGCTATAAAGAATATATAAAAAAGAAAATTAATCTACCAGTTAATACTTATCTATATTCTATTATTGAAGAAACACTAGTAAAAATATAGTAAAAGGAGAAAAATAAAAAATCATACTAAATAAAGATAACAAAATACTAATACTATAAAAATAAAATTAATATAAGAAAACCAACAGTGAAAGGTGAAGGAGCTATGTTAGAAAAAGAAGATATATTTAATATCGCAATAGGTACTTTTGGATTAGGTGCTGATAGATTTGAAACTTGGAATGAAGAAAATATGATCGATGATAAAAAACAATCAAATGATTTACAGAGTTTAATGTATTCTTTCGAAAGAGGACAAAACTTTATAGAAACAAGCTATATTTACGCAGGTGGAACAACTATGAAGTTTCTGAATAGTTTTTTCAAAAAAATACCTAGAGAAAAAATATTTATTACTGTAAAAATTGAAAACTTTATAGAAAAAATAGAAGATATAGAAGAACAATTAGACAAATACTTAACTTTGATGGGATTAGAATATGCTGATTCAGTATTATTACATACTCCAGTAGCTACAAAAATACCATTAGAAGTTATCTACAAAGAACTAGAAAGATTAGTAAGTATTGGAAAATCTAGATATGTAAGTGCTAGTAATTTAAGTTTAAAACAACTAAAATTATTAGTTGAAGAAAACAATATTGAATTATTTAGTTTTGAAGGATTATATAATCTTGAATGTAAGGTAAATGAAGATGCTGGAATAATAGATTATTGCCAAAAACATAATATTATATTTGTTAATTATCAACCATTTAGAAGAAATAGAACAGCTAATAGAAACTATCCACTATTAGTAGAACTTGCTAAAAAATATAATAAAACACAAAATCAGATTTTACTTAATTGGATGGTAAAAGAGAAAAAATTATATCCAATAACAAAAGCTTCAAAAATAGAAAATATTAATTCAAACTTAGAAGCGTTAAATTTTGAAATAGATAATAATGATATGCAAAGATTAAATGAATTCAGAAGTAAAGAATTTGATAGTATCGAAGTTGATTGGGAAAATAAAGGTGGCATCCCAATATTTAAATTTGCAAATCAATTTGAATAAGACAAAAGTAACAGAAACAGTAGTTTAAGGAGAGATAATATGGTTGAGTTAGAAAGAAAATACTTAGTTAAGAACTTACCTGACTTAAGTAATATAATACCAATTAGATATGAAAGATATTTTTTATCGGATAATATAGAGAAACAAATTAAATTACAAAAAAAAGATGATAGCTACGAGATTGAAACTAAAGAAAGAATAAATGATATTGAATATAAAAAAACAAAAGAAAAATTAAGTTAATATATATGATAAAAATTAAAATTAGTCAATCTAATAGTATCTATCAAATAATTTAATATTTTTATAAGTAGGATGTGAAAAGATGGCTCAAAGAACTATACATTATGCAATTGCAAAAAATATAATTAAACAAAACTTAATTACAAATAGTTATAGGTTTATTATTGGTAATTTATTACCCGATTGTAGTAAACATTCAAAGAAAAGTCATGATAATACACATTATGCATATTATGATGAAACAAAAAAGAAAAAAACCTATGATTTTTCACAATATTACAAAGAATACAAAAACGAGATACATAGTGATGATTTGTTTTTAGGCTATTATACCCATCTAATAACTGATGCAGTGTATAGAAAGTTTATTTACTATGAAAAAGGATTGATTAAGTGCAAAAAAGATTCTGATTATATACAAAAATTTCACAGTGATTATAAAGTATTAAATAAAATTATTATTAAAAATTATAAATTAGAGAAGATAACTATAGATACAGATTTAAGTAATAATATTTATATAAAATCTCTTGATAATTTACATAACGACATAAATACAGATTTCACCAACAACCATACTACTAATCAACTAAACTATCTAAATTATGATATTATAGAGGAATTCATTGCTCAAATTACAAAAATATTAGTTCAAGAAATCAAAAGTATTAAAGATAATGGTTTTGGATTATTAAATAAAGAAGACTATATGTGGCAAACAAATAAAAATTGATGAAAAATTAAAAAAAATTAGAAGAAAACACATAACAAAAACTATTTATTACTAAAAACAGTAATTTTAAGGAGAGATAATATGGCTTATGAACTAATTAACTCTACAAAAACTGATGGTAATACATCAATAAAATATGATGATAAAAATGTGGCTTTAGAAAATCGAAAAAAATTCTTTCAGAGCCAAAATATTTGTGAGAAAAACACTGTTCTTATTAACGTTAAATATAGCGATAAAATAGTTGAACTAGATGAATGCTTTTTAAATCAAAATAAAAACTTAGATCAAATTAAAGTATCTACTGATTGTGTAATAACAAACTTAAAAGGGATATTCATTTATCTACTATTTGGAGACTGTATTCCGTTTGTTATCTATGATGCCAAAAAGACATATTAGCATTTGCTCATTTAGGATGGCAAAGTATTGAATTGAAACTACATTCTAAAATTGTTAATACCTTTTTATCTAAGTATAATTCAAAAATAGAAGACTTATATGTTGAACTTGGACCTTCAATAAAAAAAGAATCATATATATTAAAAAATCCATCCCAATTACGATTTAATGAGTGGGAACCATATTTAAATAATATTGGAAATGATAATTATGAGATTGACTTAAATGGGTTTGTAATTGATGACTTAAAAAAACTCGGTATAAAAAACATTAAAAACAGTCCTATTGATACTGGTAGTGACGAAAATTATTTTTCTCATTACCGTTGTACTTATATAAATAAAACTGAAAAAGAAGGACGATTTATTTGTGGAGCGCAAATAATTAAAAGAGGTAAAGATATATGAAAAATAAGGAAAGAAATTTAGTGAAAATAATAAATGAAATTTGCAAAGAAGAAAATATTAAAATGGTTAGTTATTCTGATGATTGGATATTTAGATTAACTAAGAATGGTATTAGTAAACACATTTTAGGTTATAGGTTTGAATTAAATAATAGCTCTGTAGATGCTATCTGTAATGATAAATGTGCTGCGAGTGATATATTAATTGATAATAATATAGAATGCATTAAACATACTTTCTTTTTATCACCATCTAATCTTAAATACACCAGTAAAAATGCTAATTGGGAAGAAATGATTAATTACTTTAAAGAACATAAAAGAATTGTTTGTAAACCAAATGAAGGAACTGGTGGAAATAACGTCATCATAATTAATAATCAAACAGAGTTAGAACAAGCAGTTACTAAAGTGTTTTCAAACAGTCGAGGCTTGGCATTATGTCCGTATCATGAAATAAAAAATGAGTATAGAGTAATCATATTAAACAATAATATAAAATTAATATATTTAAAACAAACTCCATTTATAATAGGAAATGGAAAAGACACAGTATTAAAATTAATAGCGGATAGTAATATCCAATATAATATGGGAACTTTTGATAAAAACATTAATTATTATTATATTCCTCCCAAAAATGAAATTTTTAGATTAAATTGGAAATACAATTTAGGACTAGGTGCATCTGCTAAAATAGTGTCAGATGATAATCTAATAAAAATATTATCTGAATTAGCTATTAAAGCAGCAGCGGTATTAAATATTAAATTTGCATCGATAGATATTGTTGAAACTGATAATACCTATAAAGTACTAGAAATAAATAGTGAGGTTATGATGGATTATTTCTCCAACATTAACGAAACAAACTATAAAATATCTAAACAAATATATAAAGAAGCAATTGATTTAATGTTTCAAAACAAGTAATGTAAAAAGAAATTAATAATACTACAATTAATAGATAGTATGTTATAATTAAAAAAGTTTTGGAGTGAAGTTATGAAAGTAGGAATATATACATTAGGATGTAAGGTTAATAGTTATGAGAGTGAATTTGTATCAAGTTTATTAAAAGAAAATGGTTACACAATTTCATCCTTTGATGATATTTGTGACATCTATATAATCAATACCTGTACTGTTACTAATCAAAGTGATTCTAAAAGTAGAAAGATTATTAATCAAGCTATTAAAAGAAACCCTGATGCCTGTATTATCGCCATGGGTTGTTATATAGAAGCTAATAAAGAAATCGAATTAGATGGTGTTGATATATTAATAGGTAATAAAGATAAAAGTAAAATTATTTCTTTAATAAGCAAGTGGAACAAAGAAAAACAAACAATTCGTAACTTACATAGTGATTTAGGTCAAGATTTTGAAGATATGGAAATAACTAGATTTGAAGGAAGAACAAGAGCTTTTGTTAAAATTCAAGATGGTTGTGAGAACTATTGTACATACTGTATTATTCCCTATGTAAGAGGAAATTGTCGCAGTAAAAAAGAAGCTAAGGTAATAGAGGAAATAACTAATTTAGTCAGAAATGGTTACCAGGAAATAGTATTAACTGGTATTCATACTGGTAATTATGGTGTTGATTTAAATACTAATTTTTCAGATTTACTAGAGGATATTTTAAAAATAGATAATCTCCATCGCTTACGAATATCATCGATTGAGATTACTGAATTAAATGATGAAGTTTTGCATTTACTAGAAAACAATAAGTCAATTGCTTCACATTTACATATCCCTCTACAATCAGGTAGTGAGAATATTTTAAAATTAATGAACCGTAAATATGATAAAAAATATTATCGTGAAAAAATAAAACAGATTCGTAATCTAAGACCAGATATTTCAATAACTACAGATGTCATAGTAGGTTTTCCTGGTGAGACTGATGATGATTTTAATGAGTGCTATGAATTTTGTAAAGAAATAGGTTTTACTAAAATACATGTCTTTCCTTATTCATTAAGAACTGGTACTGCTGCTGCTAAGTTTCCTAATCAAATTGATGGAACAACTAAAAAGAGTCGAGCTAGAAAATTAATAGAGTTATCAAATAGATTAGAAGAAGATTACATGAAAAAGTTCATAAGTACTAAACAGGAAGTTTTAATCGAACAATATAAAGATGACTATAGTTACGGACATACAAGTAACTATCTATTAGTTAAAATACCTGGTAAATATAATAGTGAAGATAAAATAATAACTGAAATAATAGATGTAAAATATCCATATTGTTTAGGAAAAAAACACTAAATGGATTGTTTTAATAGGAAAAACATCTTATAATAGAAATAGGTGATAATAATGGAACCAACAGATAATAAAACTATAAATTTCGAGGCATATCAGAGATCCAGAAACAAATCATTAGAATCTCATAGAAAACCAATTCATGGAGAACTATATCCTAACAGAAAGAAGAAACAGCTAGAGATAGGAATTAAAAACATTGCAATCTGTGCTGCAATAATTGTAGTAGGTGTTGGAACAATAATTTATGATGGCGATACAAGTCTTATGGATGCATATAGAAAAGATATAGCTGCTAAGCATATAGTCAATAATAATGGGTTTGGAGGAGTTGCCGAATTTAAATATGGCGAGGACTTTGTTCATGAGATGGGTTCTTTAAGTAATAGAGAGCTAAATGCATTAATTAAAGAAGCTGAAAAAAGTCTAAAAGAAATCGACCCTACCATTGATACTCATAATAGTAAAAATATAGTTGAATATTTAGCTGAGACATATGAGAAACAGGAAACCAAAGGTGGTAAAAAATGATAGATAATAGTAGGATAAACATTGATGGAATTGATTATAGTGTAGCTAAACTAATAGAATGTCGTGATTTTAAATATGTCTATTTAATAAATGAAGAAAATACTGAAGATTTTATTATTCAAAAACAAATAAAAGAAGATGATAAGACTTATTTAGTTAATTTAGACAATAGCCAAGAATTTGATGAAGCTATGAAATTAATATATGTAGAAGAAAACTAAAACTGTTATAATATCCCTATAGGGGTATTTTTTTGGAGGTAGCCAGATGATTAAAGGTAATTTTAAAAAGTATATTTATAAAAGTGATAAAGGCTATATTATAGGTCTTTTCAAAGTGAAAGAAACTGATGATAAAGACTTAGAATTTTATATCGATCACACAATTACTTTTACTGGTTATTTTCATGAAATAAACGAAGATGATACTTATATTTTTAATGGTAAACTGGTAGAACATGAAAAATATGGTGAGCAGTTTAGTGTTGAGTCATACGAGCGAGTTATGCCTGAAGAAAAAGATTCAATTGTTGATTTTTTAAGTAGTGGAATTTTTAAAGGAATAGGTGAGAAGACTGCTCAAAAAATAGTTGATAATCTAGGAAAAGATACTTTAAATGTAATTTTGGAAAACGCCAATAACTTATTACTTATTCCTAATATAACCAAAAAACAAATAACTACTCTTCATAATACTCTAGTTGAATATGAGTCTAGTTATAAAACTGTTTTACAATTAAATGAAATGGGTTTTTCAACTCGTGATAGTTTGATTATTTATAATACATATAAACAAAGAACTTTGGAAATACTAGAAAAGAATATCTATCTATTAATGGAAGATATTGATGAAATAACTTTTAAAAAAATAGACTTATTTGCCTTAAAACAAAATATAAAAAGAGATGATACTAGAAGAATAATGGCTTCAATCCTTTACATTATGGATGAAGTATCTAATTTATACGGACATAGTTATTTCTCTAAAGATGAATTGTTTCAGTACGCAATCAGAGCTCTAGGTAATAATATCGGTCAAAATGATTTTGATATTGCTTTAAATGAATTAATTAGTCAAATCAAAGTAATTACTAATGAAGGAAAATACTATTTAAAAGAAATGTATGAAGCCGAAGAAAACATCGTTAAACGTTGTGGTTATTTAATTAGGAAAGAAGATAATACTAATAAAAATTTAGATAAATGTTTAAATGAAGTAGAAGAAATATTCGCTCATAAATATAATAAGGAACAAACTAAAGCGATTAAAGAATCGTTTACTAAAAACTTTTTAATAGTAACAGGTGGTCCAGGAACTGGTAAAACAACTATCATTCAAGCTATCTGTGAATTATATAAAAGAATTAATAAATTATCTCATGAAAAAACCGTTAAAGAAATAGCTCTTTTAGCTCCAACTGGTAGAGCTAGTAAACGAATTAGTGAATCAACTATGATGCCAGCTTTAACTATCCATCGTTTTTTAAAATGGAATAAAGATAATAATCATTTCGCTGTAAATGAGAATAATAAAAGTGATGTAAAATTAGTAATCATCGATGAGTTTAGTATGGTTGATACTTACTTATTTGATAGTTTGTTAAAAGGATTACGCTACGATACTAGAATAATTATAGTTGGTGACTACAATCAATTACCTAGTGTAGGTCCCGGTCAATTACTAAAAGATATGATTGAAAGTAACTGTTTAAATACTATTGAGTTAAAAGAATTATATCGCCAAGAAACAGATTCTAACATAATAACTTTGGCATATCAGATTAATGAAAACAATTTAGATACAACAATCTTTAACCAACAAGAAGACTTATCATTCTTACCTGTAATGACTAATAATTTAAAAAATAAAGTCGTTGAAATCTCATCTTTATACCAGACCTCAAAATCATTTCAAGTCCTCGCACCAATGTATAAAACAATTAATGGAATTGATCAATTAAATCTTGAACTACAAAAAGTATTTAATCCCAAAGAAAAAAATAAAAAAGAAATTATAATAAATGGTATTTTATTTAGAGAAAAAGATAAAGTTATTCAATTAACTAATATGCCCGATGAAAACGTCTTTAATGGTGATATTGGTTATATAGATAGTATTAAAAATGATTCAAAAAAAGAAATAAATATAAACTTTGATGGTAATATCGTTCGTTATACTGGTAGTAATTTTAATAAATTTAAACATGCTTACGTTATCAGTATTCATAAAAGCCAAGGAAGTGAGTTCGATACAGTTATAATTCCGATTGTAAAAGGATATGGCAAAATGCTTTATCGCAAATTAATATATACTGCTGTAACTAGATGTAAGAAAAATCTTTACTTAATTGGTGAAATAGAAGCTTTAAATATAGCTATTAATAATAATGATACTGATATTAGAAGAACTTCTTTAAAAGACCGAATAATTGAGAATATAACATAGTATAAAACCTACTTATTTAGTAAATAATAAAGATGGTATAGTAATATACTAATCATATTTTTGATAAGAAGGTGATAATGTGAAAAAGAGTAGTATGATCGGTGGTACTGTTTTAGGACTTGCCTTAGCTGGTTATGGAGCATGGTGTGCGTATAAAAGATACTACCCTAATGCAGCTAATAAAATGGCAAAAGATATGAAACACATGACCAAAAACGTAGAGAATAGTATTGAAAATATGATGTAGGGAAGACTCTTCCCAAAAAAGACTTTCTATTTATTAGGAAGTCTTTTATTATTTAAAATCTAAAAATAAAAGTAGAAAATGAAACCTATTACATATAATGGTAGAGTATTAATATTTATCTAAAAAAACTACTTTTACTAGTAGAAAGTTATAAACTATGATATATTAATAAGTAGGTAAAATAAGGAGTGATTCTATGTTAAAAAAAAGAGATAAAGATGAATCATTAGATTATAAAAAATTAAATGAGGGTATAAAAACTGGCGCAACCCTATTAAAAATATTTTTAGTCTTAGCTGTTGTGATACTAATATATGTTAGTACTAAATTATTAGGTGAATGGAAAGTATTCCCTTTTATTAAAAGTATTTTATCAATAATTTCTCCGTTTTTTATAGGTATTGTCATTGCTTGGTTATTTGATCCAATCGTAAAATATCTTAATAAAAAAGGAGTAAGTAGAACATTAGGAACAGTATTTGTCTATGTAATATTTTTAACGTTAATATACTTAATATTAAGAATAATGATTCCATCAGTTTATTCACAATTAAATGATCTAATATCATCAGTACCTAACTTCTTAACTTATTTAAAAGAAAGTATCGACGGTATCTTTGAAAGTTTAACTAATATTAGTGGTTATGACTTAGCTGGTGTTAAATCAGGCTTATATGATACCATCAATAACTTAGGTAAATCATTAACTGTTGATCTACCAACGACTATCGTTAATGTTATTAGTAGTATCATTATGGGTGGAGCTAATTTATTAATTGGTTTACTTGTTGGATTTTATATGTTATTTGATTTTAACAACGTAAAAGGTCATCTTTTAACATTAATTCCTAAAAAATATCGTGATGATACAATTGATTTAATGGATAAATTAAATAATGTTTTAAAAAACTACGTTCATGGAACTTTAAGAATTATGTTAATTCTATTTGTTTTCCAATCAGTTGCTTTAGGTATAGCGGGTTTAAAAGCTCCTATGGTATTTGGTTTATTCTGTGCAGTAACTAACGTAATACCTTATATTGGTCCTTATATCGGTGGTGCACCTGCTGTTTTAGTAGGTTTCGCAATTAGTCCAATGACAGGTATTGGTGCCTTAATAGCCGTAGTAATAGCCCAGATATTAGAAAGTTATTTCCTTCAACCATTAGTTATGGGAAAAACTATGAAATTACATCCTGTAACTATTATGATTGGACTCTTGATATTCGGCCATTTCTTTGGTATACTAGGAATGATTTTGGCAACACCAATTATTTCAATCGGTAAAACCATTTTCATGTTCTTTAATGAAAAATATTCATTAGTAGAACGTATTAAATAATATTAAAAACAATAAAGAAAAGATAAGTAGTATATTATCCTTTTATAGAGACATTGTGTTAGGTGGAAACAATGACTGGATTTATGCGAAGCTACTTTTCAAGTGACTTAATAAAGTCCGGTTCTCTACCGTTATGCAAAATAAAGATCTAATTAGGATGGTACCGCGATCATTATCGCTCCTAGCTTAGGTCTTTTCATTTTATGGAAAATCAAATATGAATCTAGTTCTTAAAAATCTACCAACAACAAATTATGGTGAGGCGATTTGTCTAATATGGAAAACAGAAATAAACAAGATCAATAATTTTAATCAAAATCCCTGTTATAAAACCTTTTATAATGACTTTGAATCTTATATCATTGATGAATTCATCTATGCTAACGGTATCTTTACTGGTGCTTATTATGATAATCAGTTAGTAGGAGTTATTGGTAAAAAAACTAATTATATTATGTTTCTCTATGTAAAAGAAGAATATCAACATCAAGGTATAGGTACATCTTTACTAAATAAAGTAATAGAATCTTCTAAACAGGAGAAGTTAACAGAAATATGGTTGGATTCATCAATCGAGTCATACTCACTATATAGAAAAATAGGGTTTGTAGTAGATAATTTTGTGGATATAGATGATAATGTATTAAATTACCAGATGGTATATAAAATAAAAGGGTGATAATATGAAATTATATTTAATTAGTGGTAGAGCTAGAAACGGTAAAGGTTTAGTTAGCGAAATCATGAAAGAAGAATACGAAAAACTTGGTAAAAAAGTATGTTTTATTCAAGTTATGCGTACTTTAAAAGGTTACTTAAAAGATTATTTTGGTTGGGATGGTTTAGAAGAGACTAAACCAAGGGAACAATTACAGGTAATCGGCACCGATATTATTCGTGAAAAACTAAATAAGCCAAATTTTCATATTGATCGCTTAATTGAAGATATTGAAATATTAGAAAACTTCTTCGATATCTTTATTGTGACAGATATACGTTTACCACTAGAAATAACCAGCTTAAAACAAAGATTTCCCGGTACCACAAGTATCAATGTAACTAGAGAAAACTATATAGATGGTTTAACTGATAAACAAAAAGTTCATATTACTGAAACAGCATTAAATGGTTATCATGATTTTGATTATGAACTTATTAATAATAATATTGATCAACTAAAGATAGATATTAAGACAATTATAGATAGTGAGGTAAAAAAAGATGAAAAAAATGACTAGTATAGAAATTAGAGATATGTGGTATAAATTCTTTGAAAGTAAAGGTCATAAAAAAATACCAAGTGCTCCATTAGTACCTATTAACGATGATAGTCTTCTTTGGATTAATGCTGGAGTTGCGCCTTTAAAAAAATATTTTGATGGTAGTGAAGTACCAGATAATCGTCGTATTGTTAATATTCAAAAATGTATTCGTACTAATGATATTGAAAATGTTGGGGTTACTGCTAGACATCAAACTTTCTTTGAAATGATGGGGAATTTTTCAATTGGTGATTATTTTAAAACAGAAGCTATTGAATTTGCTTTTGAATTATTAACTAGCGATGATTGGTTTGGAATCCCACAAGATAAAATTTATATAACTGTTTATCAAGATGATGATGAGGCTTACAATAAATGGCTTGAATTAGGAATAAAACCTAATAATTTAGTTCGTTTAGAAGGAAATTTCTGGGAAATAGGGGAAGGACCATGTGGACCTGATAGTGAAATTTTCTACGATCGTGGAGAAAAATATGATCCTAATAACGATGCCTATGATAAATTTAAAAAAGATAAAGATCAGGATCGTTTTATTGAAATCTGGAATAATGTTTTTAGTCAGTTTAATTCTAAAGAAGGTATTCCACGTTCTGAATATAAAGAATTACCTAGTAAGAATATCGATACAGGAGCTGGTTTAGAAAGATGGGCTTGTATTTTCCAAGATGCTGATACCAATTTTGATACAGACTTATTTGTACCAATCATTAGAAAAATTGAAGAACTAAGTGGTATTTTATATAGTGGTGATATTCAGTTTAAAATAATAGCTGATCATATTCGTGCGATTACGGCTGCTTTATCAGATGGAGCTATCTTTGAAAATATCGGTCGTGGTTATGTTTTAAGAAGACTATTAAGAAGAAGTGTTAGAATGGGTAAAAAAATAGGTTTAAACGAACCCTTCATGTATAAATTAGTAGCGACAGTAGTAAACATTATGGAGTTTTCATATCCTGATATGAAAGAAAATCAAGGCTTAGTAGAAACGCTTGTTTATGAAGAAGAACAACTTTTCCATAGAACCTTATCAGCTGGTGAAAGAAGATTACATGAACTTATGGATAAAACTGAAATTAAAACTATCCCTGGTAGTGAAGTATTTAAACTTTATGATACTTATGGTTTTCCTTTTGAATTAACAGTAGAGTATCTTGAAGAAAAAGGGTTTACCACTTCTAAAGAAGAATTTGATAAGTATATGGAAGAACAGAAACTGCTAGCGAAACAAAGTAGAAAACAAGAAACTGTTATGAATAGTCAGAACGAAGCTCTTCTTAACTTTACTACTCCTAGTGACTTTGTTTATTTTACTTATACTGAAAAAAGCAAAGTGATTGGATTATTTAATAATACTAAAGAAATAGATTCAATTTCAAAAGAAGGCTTTGTTATCTTAGATAGAACCTGTTTCTATGCTGAGTCAGGAGGGCAAGTAAGTGATACTGGTATGTTAATTGGTAAAAACTTCAAAGCTCGTGTCTTAGATGTAATAAAAGCTCCTAACGGTCAGCATTTACATAAAATTAAGATCCTTGATGGTTCTATTAAACTAAACGATAGTGTTAAATGCAATGTTGATGAAATTAGACGAAGAAGAATCGAAGTAAATCATTCAACAGTTCATCTTCTTCAGTATGCTCTTCGTAAATTAATTAGTGATAAAATCCACCAAGCTGGAAGTAGGGTCGATGAAAACTCTTTACGTTTTGACTTTACCTATACTGGTAAAATCTTAGATGATAAAGTTATTGAAGTTGAAAACTACCTAAATGATCTCATTAGTCAAAATATTGACTGTCAAACTGATATCATGACGACTGAAGAAGCTAAAAATTCTGGCGCAATGGCTTTATTTAATGAAAAGTATGGTAATAATGTTCGTGTTATAACGATTGGTGATAGTAAAGAACTATGTGGCGGAACACATATTAAGAATACTAGTGAAATTAAAAAAATCGCTATTGTTTATGTTGAATCTAAAGGTAGTAATGTTTACCGTATTGAAGCTGTAACTAATGATAATATTGAAAATACTCTAATGAAGGCAATCAAACCTTATAATGATGAAAAAATAAAACTATTAATGAAAGCACGTAATATTATAACTACAGCTAAGAAGGAAGGTATAAAACTATCATTTGATATTAATATTGATAATAAAGAACCCTTTAGTTATGCCGATATAATTTCCGAATGTAATGAATTAGAATATACTCAAGATGAAGTGAAAAATCTAGAAAAAACTTACCTAACTAAAAAACAACAACAAGCTTTATCTAATTTAGATGTTTATGAAAAAAACATTGAAGAAATAAATGGTAAAAAAGTAATAATCATGAAACTAAAAAATGAAGATACTAATATTTTAAAAGAAATAGTTGATACTCTTCTAAATAAAATGGGTCAAGGTTTCATCTTTTTCGCCAATGTTCGTGGTAAAAACGTTAATTTTATAGCTCGTAGTAATATCGAGTTAAGTGCTGGAGATGTTGTTAAAGAGGCTTCTACTAAATCAGAAGGAAACGGTGGTGGTAGTAAAACCTTCGCTCAAGGTGGAGGAAAGACTATTACCTATCTCGATGACATTATAAACACCATTAAAGGACAACTTTAAAATATGAAAAACATATATGTTATTGTTTCTGATGATAAAATAACTATCGAAACAAACATTAATAAAATAAAAACCAATTATCCTAATAATGAAGTAGTTTCCTATAATTTAACTGAAGTACCAATCGAAGAACTAATTGAAGACTTAGATACCTATAATTTTCTTTATTCCAACAAAATTATAATTGGCTTAGATGCCGAATCGATACTTCATACTAAAAAAAGTGAAGTAAACCATAATCTTAATCTTTTAGAAAAATATATTAATAATCCCAGCCCTGATAATATTTTAATATTAGTAACTAGCGCTATTGATAAACGTAAGAAATTAAATAATCTTATTATATCTAATAGTCAAGTAATTGAAGAAAAAGTCGATATCAAGAAAATAATAAAAAATAATCTAGAAGATTATCAAATGAATCCAAAAACTATTCAGTTTTTAATTAATTACTGTAATAATGATAATGAAAAGATTATTAATGAACTAGAAAAATTAAAGATGTATTGCCTAGATAAGAAAATCATAACGGAAGAAGCTATTGAAAAAATAGTTTCTAAAAATATTGATGATAATATTTTTACGTTAATCGATGATATTTTAAATAATAAAAAAGAAGATGCTTTTTTACTATATAAAAATTTAATCTTACATGGTGAACAAGTCACATCTATAATAACTAAACTAGCCAATAAAATTCGTCTTATATATCAAACTAAAATCTTCTTAAAAGATGGAAAAGGAGACCAAGAAATAAGTAAATTACTTAGCGTTCATCCTTATCCGGTTAAATTAGCCCGTGAAATATCATATAATTATAGTGAGAACCTATTATTAGAATATCTAACTAAATTAGCTAATTTAGATTATGACTTAAAAAGCGGTCACGGTGTACCGGAAGTAATTTTCGAAACCTTTATAGCCAGTATTTAAAGTAGTAAAAGAGCAGTTTGTTCTTTTTTTTGTGTATATCTTAGTAGTATCAATCATAATAAAAGTAGTATCAAGGAGAAAATATGTTAAATCCCAATGAAATTTTAAAACAAATACCTGATATTATCCAGATATTTGATCAACTAGGAAACGAAATATATAATAATAAACCAGGTATAATAGCTGAATTAACTGCTGTTAAACCTGATGTTTTTAATGACTTTTCAGGTAATTATTATCTATTAAAAGAAATGTCAGAAACAATTGATGGCAAAGTATGCCAAATAAGGCACTATCAAGAGATAACTTCTTTATATCATAAAATCAATGAATTAAAAATTGATGCTGTAACTAATTTACCCAATCGCATGGTTGTAAATCGAAAGTTAGAAACACTTACGGAAAATTGTTGTTTAGCTCTTATCGATATTGATCACTTTAAAAATGTTAATGATACAAACGGTCATCAGTATGGTGATTATATTTTAAGACAATTATCGTCATCATTAAGATCATCTATCCATGGTAGAGACTTTATTGGTCGTTATGGTGGTGAAGAATTTCTTATTATTCTAAAAAACGACAATTTAGAATTCTGCTTAAGTCGCTTTAATCAATTACGTAAACAAACTGAAACTGCTTTCCAAGATGAGAAGACTAAAATCACTATTTCAATCGGTGTCAGTAAATATGAAATAGGTGATAATATCGTTAGTAAAATAGCTGAAGCAGATAACTGCCTATACTATGTTAAAACAAATGGCAGAAATAATGTTGCTTATTTTGATAAAGAAAACACCTGTTTATCATTATATGAAGAGTCCCAGTATCAGAAAACAAAAAAGCAGTAGTACTAACTACTGTTTTTATGTTGACAAAGTTCATTTATTTCTTTATTCTTAAAGTAGAAAGAGGTTGGAAGTATGATATACCTAAATACACAGTATGCTAAAGAATATGATGTTATATCCCAGGCAGAATCACACAAACTAGAGTCTATTAAGAAATTACTTGAAGCAAAAGAGAATATGTTAGACTGGCTAGATGTTGAAACCTGTATTAGTGTAGAAGAAATAAAGAAAATTCAAAATCTTGCTTTAACGATAAAAAGTAAATATCAAATCTTATTAATTATAGGAATAGGTGGTTCTTATCTTGGAAGTAAAGCTATCATTGATATTTTTAAACCATATTTTAATAAAACAAAACCAGAAATTATTTTTATTGGTCATCATCTATCTGAAAAATATTTACAAGAGACTTTAGAATATATTAAAGGAAAAGAAGTTTATACTTGTGTTATTTCTAAAAGTGGTAATACTTTAGAACCAACCTTAGTGTTTGATACAATCTATGACTATTTAAAAAAGACTTATAATGATTATCATCAACGAATATTAGTAATAACTAATTCTGAAACGGGAAAGTTACGTGAACTTGGAACTAAAGAAAATTTTGATTCTTTATCAATTCCTGACAATATAGGTGGTCGTTACTCTATATTAACATCGGCGGGACTTTTACCTATCGCTGTTGCTGGTATTGATATTGAAGAATTAATTGAAGGAGCTCATAGCGTTAGAAACTGTTATCAAGCAGCAAGCCGTTTTGCGCTAATTAGACATCATTTAGAAAATGATAATAAAACTGTTGAGGCTATTACTTTTTATGAAGATAACCTATCTTCCTTTGCGGCTTGGTACCAGCAGCTATTTGCGGAAACTCAAGGTAAAGATGGTAAAGGAATTCTACCCATTATTAATCAAAATACAACTAATCTTCACTCTTTAGGTCAATATTTCCAAGAAGGAAGAAAACAAGTTTTCGAAACCGTTATTAGAATTCAAACAAAAGATAAAGGAATTAACCCTATTATTTCTAAAATAAATGAAACGATTACCTTTAAAGTAGCTGAAGCCCATTATGAAGGAAATACACCCTCAATAATTCTTTCAGTTGATAAATTGGATACTAATACTGCCGGACAATTAATTTACTTTTTAGAGTTAAGTGCGGCTATTGGTGGTTATCTTTTAGATATTAATCCTTTTGATCAACCAGGTGTTGAAAGATATAAAACTCTTCTGAGTGAAAACTTATGAAATATAAAAGAAGATTAACTAATTCTTCTTTTTTTTGTTTGAAATCATATATTTAAAACAGGTGATATTATGTTTTCTAAAAAGATTGACTCGAGAATTAAAATAGTATTTTTAATAATTGTTTTACTCTTTATTTTTATTATACTTAGAGTTTTCTATATTCAAATATTTGATTATAGTAAACTATCCAAATTAGCTAATGATCTATGGAGTAGGGATTTACCGATTGAAGCTAATAGGGGGTTAATATTAGATCGAAATGGGATAGTACTAGCAGATAATTTAACTACGACATCACTAATACTAATTCCCAATCAGATAAAAGATAAAGATGATACTAGTACTAAACTAGCTGAAATATTAGGAGTTTCTAAAAAAGAAATGGATAAACATGTTAAAAAAGTAACTTCTATTGAAAGAGTTCACCCTGAAGGAAGACGATTATCATATGAAACAGCCGATAAAATTAATAATTTAAAACTACCAGGAGTTTATTTAGTTAAAGAATCAAAAAGATATTATCCCTATGGCAACTCTTTAGCCCATGTTCTAGGTTATGTTGGGATTGATAACCAAGGTTTATCAGGTTTAGAACTAGAATATGATAAGTATTTAACTGGTGAATCAGGAGCTATAAAATATTTTTCTGATGCAAAAGGCCATAAACTAGAACTATCTGATGTTTATGTAGAACCAACAGATGGTATGAATATTCAGTTAACAATCGATTATAATATTCAAAAATCTCTCGAAAGAGAATTAGAGAATGCCGTTAAAGCATTTAATCCAGATATGGCTCTAGCTATCGTAATGGATCCTAATACTGGAGAAATACTAGCTATGTCATCTAGACCTTCATACGACCCTAATAACTATCAAAACTATAGTATGGAGACACTTAGTCGTAATCTACCGATATGGGCTTCATTCGAGCCTGGAAGTACGTTTAAGATCTCAACCTTTGCGGCTGCTTTAGAAGAAAATCTCTTTGATATGGAAAACGACCATTTCTATGACTCAGGAAGTGTTATCGTAAGTGGAGCTAGGATCGGATGCTGGAAAGCTGGAGGTCACGGCGATCAAACTTATCTTCAGGTACTACAAAACTCTTGTAACCTAGTAGCACAGCAAGAGATACCAATAAATACTCAAAAAGTGTTGAAAATAAAGGCTTTCCAAATTATGTAACTGTTTTAAAAAGTAATACTTATGAATTTAACAATGTATATGCAAATCCGTATTACAAAGTTGATTATTTATATGAAGTAAATCTAATTATTATTAAAGATTATAGGGGAGTAGATTCTATTATTAATAAGCAAGAATTTAAGGAATATGTAAAAGAAGAATATGAAAAATATAAAAACATATCATATGATTTAGATTACAATATTAGAGATTTATATGATATCAAAATACATACTGAAAATAAAAATAATGAAGATATTGAAAGATTTAAGTGTTTCAATTATTAAAAATTTATGTTATAATTTATTTGTAAGTAAACAATGATTGATGAATTAGTAGATATTATAATTGTTTTATAGAGAGTCTATGCTAGGTGGAAATAGATATAGTTATAGTATTAAATTAC
>CAYRDW010000006.1:0-25207 GCA_964423215.1 uncultured Muribaculaceae bacterium | reverse complement strand
CATTTCTGTTAGTAATTGATTTAGTGTTTGTTCTCTTTCATCATGTCCACCACCAAGACCAGTACCACGTTGACGCCCAACAGCATCAATCTCATCAATAAAGATTAAACATGGTGCATTATGCTTAGCCTGTTTAAACATATCCCTAACACGACTAGCTCCAACTCCAACAAATAATTCTACAAAGTCAGATCCACTAATATAGTAAAACGGTACATTAGCTTCTCCTGCTACAGCTTTAGCTAATAAAGTCTTACCAGTTCCTGGTGGACCTACTAATAAAACACCCTTTGGAATTCTAGCTCCTAATTTTTGAAACTTTTTAGGATTCTTTAAGAAATCAATTAATTCACTAACTTCTTCTTTTTCTTCTTTTAATCCCGCTACATCTTTAAATGTCATCTTATTATTATCATTACTTAGTTTAGCTCTACTTTTCCCAAAATCCATTGACTTATTAGCTCCACCAACTTGTCTAGTAAGGAAAAAGAATCCTACTCCTAATATTAATACATAAGGTAATACATTAACTATAACTAATAATACTGAACTAGATTCAGGATCTGCTTTAGTTGTAAGTTTAAAATCATTTTGACCTTCAGCTTTAAATACCATTTTAATTACTTCATCACTAAGTGGTACTCTCGCAAAGAAAGTCTCATTATCTTTATAACCTTTAGTTTTACCTCTAAGTTCGTATACAACTGCTCTTTCTTTAGGGGTTATCGTTAATTCAGTAACATCCCCACTATCTAATACTTCAACCAATTTATCATATGTTAAAACATTAACTGTTTGATTAAGTATACTAAATAAATAATATACACCAAACACTGTTAAAACTAAGAATAAATATGGTAATAATCCTCTTTTAATACTATTTTTATTCACTATTATGCCTCCTTTAGTAATATTTAATTATTATATCACAATTATCATTTTTTTGCCTATTAAATTTGCTTTTCTTGATACCAGGTATCCAAACTACTTTATCACTAGCATCAACGACAACAGGCCAAAGTTCTCTCTCTTTCATTGGAATCTTACTATCTATAAAGATATCCTTTACTTTTTTATGGCCATCCATACCCTTAAGGGCTATTTTATCCCCATATTTTCTAGTACGAATATAAAGAGGTAAGGTAATATCAGTACTGTTTAAACGGCAAATATCATTACCATTACTTTCTGATGATTCTACTCGTTTTATATGTTTACCATTAGGTAGAAAAGCATAATCAATTAATTCTATTTCATAATTATTAACTTCATCACCCTCAACATTAATATAAACATCCTGATAAGCTTTTACTATTTTTACATTATTAGGTAGATAAATATAAGTATTTTTCTTATTAGAATAGATTAGTTTTTTAATTAAGTTAACATGTTTATCATTAACAAGCATTAAATCATCTAAATATATTTCTTCTAATAATTGATAAATTATCTTATCCTGTAATAGCGGTTCTAATTTCATATATTCATCTATTTTTAAGCAATGATCTATATAAACTTTATCATAAGCTTTTTTTACTTGATCAGTAATAAAATCATCATATTCACCAAGAGTTTCACTAAATTTAAGAAATTTTTCATGAACCTTGGGATCTTCACTTTTTAAAAATGGTAATATCTGTTTACGATAACGATTTCTTGTATATTGATCTTTATAATTAGATTGATCGATAACATAAGGAATCTTTCTATTTAAATCAAACTCTTCTATTTCTTCTTTTGTAGCATAGATAAGAGGACGAACTATTTTATAATCTCCCTTATCAACAATCTGTTGAAACCCAGCATATCCTTTTAAAGTAGAACCACGAACTAGCCTCATTAAAATAGTTTCCATTAGATCATCACCATGATGAGCAGTCATCAAATATTGTGCCCCATATTTATTAACTATTTCTTCAAAATATTTATAACGAATAGTCCTAGCTTCATTATGAAAATTATCATCACCATAGTGTTCAATTATCATACTTTCAAAAAAAATGTTATTTTCACTACACCAAGATTCAATAAACTCTTTTTCTTGTTTACTAACTGCTCTAACATTATGATTAATATGACAACATATTAGTTTTAAATCCTTTTGTTTACGAATATCATCCAAAATAGCTAAAAGAGCCATAGAATCAGCACCACCAGAGACGCCAACAACTATTATGTCTTTCTCTCTTAGAGGAAGTTCATTTACTAAATAATCATATACCTTCTTCATTTTCATCACCCAGATTAATCCATCTAATCATTATCTTACCATATCGAGTTAAAAACGACTATAACCAAACAAAAAAAGAAATGTAAAATATTACATCCACACTCCACTAAACTTATCCTTTACCTTAGCCTTTTTATTATCATCTTTTCCAAACAAACTATTAAGCTGATCAAGTTGCCTGTTATTATTATCAAATTGACCTAGTGTTATAGAAAACTCTTTAAAATTTTTATTAATCCTACTATCATAAAATTCAGTACTATCTTTATGCTCAATACCCTTGTGATTTAAGTTGTCTTCCATTTCCATAATCTCTTTCCTAATATCACCATTACCTTTTTCTGTTAAATCATCAAACTCCCTTTTTTTATAATAGTTTAGATACAGGAAAACAGCCAAAAGTAAAGTAAAAACAAAATACAAATCATCAAATGAACTAGTCTCTATTTTAGTAATATTCTTTTTTATTGCCAAGAATAGAGCGACACCTTGGACATTTCCTAATGAAGCAATAGCTATTATCAAAGAACGTTGATTTTTGCCAACTATTTTATTTACCCCTTCTTCTTCAAGTATCTTTAAATATTTCTCATATTCAAGTTTTTTAGAACTAATCTCTCCTGTATTATTATTATAATAATCTTTGTTTTTATTTTTAATTTTGCTTAACAATTTAATACTTTTTACATTATCTCTCATACTATTACTTAATTCTAAATTCTTTTTTTCCAATTGCTTCCTTAAAAAATTTACTCCTTCAGGACTTAAAGTACTAATTAACTGTATAAAACAATCAATATCAAGTTCATTTAGCCATTTATAAAACTCTTCTGGTTTCATATTTTCAATATTAATATTTTCCATTTCTACACCTCACAAATGTTATTATTATATCTCAAATAACTTTTTAGTCAAGAAAAAAAGACTATTCGTCTTCTGGTAATCTAATAATTAATTCCCCATCTTTAGAGTACATATATTTTTCTCTAGCATAACGAGCTATATAATCAGGATCTTCTAATTTTTCAACATCAACTTTTAATTCTGCTTCTTTTTCACGTAATGAAAGCATCTCTTGTTTTAGTTCTGCTTTTTCTTGATATTTATCAGCTATTTTAACCCAATAATTACCTACTGCAGTAAATATAGCTACTACAATTAAACAACATACTGGAACAAATAAACATAATCTAGCTCTAGTACGTGCTTTACTTTTTTTCTTAGCCATATTACCACTCCTCATAGTCATTATAGAGTGTGTCAAGAAAAAATTCAAGAATTTAAACTGTTATCTTTTGTCGTTTACAAATATTATGTAAATTTTTTAATTCTTCGCGCTTTCTTACTAAAGATATTGCCAATAACAAAGCCAATTACTACTACAAAAATAAAGTAAACATGAATAGCAGCTTGATTAATATATTTCATTAAATAAAAATATAATAAACAACTACCAATAACTAAAATAAAGTTCCATATAATTTGATAAATAATCTTACCTGCAAACAAATGCTTATAAGCAAGATTAACAACATAAGAAAAAAGAAAACCAAAAACAAAAGAAGCTACAAAACTTTGTATTTGAACACTTAACTCCATTATTTAAATAACCTACTAATAATACTAGCTTCTTTTTCTTTCTTTTCCACATCATCTACATAAGCAAAAGACTTTAGAAACCCTTTAATTGATACATTCCCCTGCAGAGTATCCAGTTTTAACAATTCAAGATCATCACCCTTTAAAACTAAATAACCCATTACTGTTTCCATTAAGAATTCCTCGTTATCAAAGCTTTCAATTTTCTTTACCCCTGTTACCAATATATTCTTTCTTTCTACGATGTTAATACTATGATTATAATTACTAATATTTGTATCCTTGTCCATAAATATCCTCCTAATAAAAGATATTCCGGACAACCCTCTTTTAGTACAAAAAAAAGCCCTAAGGCTTTAATACTACTATACTTCTTCCATTTCAACTGGATCTTCTGCTTCTTCGTAAGCTTTAAGAATAGCTTCTTCGAACATTGAACGTACTTCTGGATTAATTGGATGAGCTATATCTCTATAACCACCATTAGGAGTTTTCTTACTAGGCATAGCTATAAATAAGCCTTTTTCACCTTCGATGATTCTAATATCATGTACAGCGAAACTATCATCAAGTAATACTGAAGCAATACCCTTCATTCTTGAACTTTCTTTCTCGATCTTACGAACATTTACAGATGTAATTTCCATGTGTCATATCCTCCTTCTAAAGTAACAAACTTTATACATATATCATATATCAAAATTTCTAAAAAATCAACAAAAAGGACAACTAATTACCATCTTTTTCCACAAATAGTAAACAATTTAAACTTTTCATGTCAATACAACTAGTTTCTTAATTAAAATATCACTATAACTAAAAGACTTCAAAAAATCACTATCTTCAAGTTTTATAGTAAATACACAAGCATAGGTCCCTACTATTTTACCAGAAAATTCTTCTATCTGATTACGACTACCATTAAATCTAAAATTAAGTGTCTTTCCTTTATACTCATTAACTTTATCTCTTACCTTTTCTATACTCATCTTGGATACCCCACAAACATGCATCCTTTGGTTGTTACGCCACCTATTCCTTCAGGACCATATTTAGTCTTTCCTAAGATATCAAGCAAATCAACAGTCTTATTACGATCATATAGAGCCATACCACTAGCTATTATCGCTGGATCCAAAGCATGAATATTAATTCTTTTAGGACTAGATGCAAATGTAGCCCCAACTTTAATTAATTCCTCATAATTACTTTGACAAGCTCCCGCTATAATTATCAATTTATCTTGATTTTTCTCATACTTTCTTGCTTCTATCACTGCATCAATAAAGTTACTTGTATTCTTATAACTAGTTAACTCACTAGTTTTTCCTTTTCTCTTATAATAAGCATCATGACCCGTTATCACTAAAATATCTGGATTTAATTTTTCCAGATAACCTTTAATTTCCGATTTAATATCTACCTCATGTAAGCATACACCATAAGCCATAATATTAAGTTTCTTATACAAATTCATACATCTACGAAGATAATCCTCATCACCATCAATATGAAAGATTTTGCCTGGTAAATAAAAGAATTCACTTCGGTCTAGATTCATTTCCTTATCTACCCGTTCTAATATTCTGCCATCATCTTCTAGTTCTTTATCCTCAGTGTTTTCAACTTTATTTAAATCCTCAAGTTCACTATCAGCATAAAGCCTAATATTAACCCCTTTTAAATAAGCAACTTCTCCCCTAATATCAATTACTTTAAATAGTAAATCATTATTATGAGACTTTCTAGTAACAATATCACCAATATTAAAAAGCATATTCTTCACCCATAGAATTATATGCTTCCTTATTTATAAAATATTACTAATTTCAATAAATACTTCCAAAGCTAATTTCTCAGCTCGTACTGTTAAATCCAAATTATATTTATCAAGTACTTCTTCTATTTTATCAAGTGGATAACTTTTTAGATTGTTTTTAAGAGTCTTTCTTTTATATTGAAAACTATCCCTAATTAACTTATATAAAGTCTCTTCATTATTAACCTGATATGGTTTTTCTTTTTTAGTTAAAGCCAGTATAACACTATCAACATTAGGTTTAGGTATAAAACAATTTCTATTTACCAAGAATAATTTCTTTATATCAAAATGATAATTTAAAAACACTGTAATTGAACCATAATCTCTACTACCTGGATTACTAGAAAATCTATCAGCTACTTCTTTTTGAACCATTATAATTATCTTTTCAATCTCCAGTTTAGAATCAATTAGTTTTTGAATAATAGGTGTCGTTATATAATATGGTAAGTTAGCTACTACATATATATGTTCATAGTTAAACTTTTCTATATCTCTTTTAATATCTCTTTTTAAAAAGTCATCAAAGATAACCCTAACATTAGAAAAGTTAACTAGTTTATGAGCTAATACTTCTTCTAAACTTGTATCTATTTCATAGGCAATCACTTGTTTAGCATGTTTAGCTAGTTTTCTAGTAAGAGCTGCTGCTCCTGGTCCTATTTCTATTACTAAAGTATTATCAGGTATTTCACTATGTTGAACTATTTTATCAGGAATACTATCATCTCTTAAAAAGTTCTGCCCGTATCTTTTTTTAAATTTAAAATCGCTATTATTCAAAAAACATCACCCTCAATAATATAACATATATTTTATCAAAAAGAAAAAGTAATCAAATGATTACCTCTTCATCTTCAATAACTACTTCTATATCTTTTTTCTGTTCTCTTTTACTACTAAACATTAAGAATATATTAGCTACTGATAATAAATATAACATCGCTTTCATTGGGGCAATAACATCCGCAAAATAATTAAAATTAATATTATAATCCAACTTTAATATCATAACCATATTAGTATCATAAAAAGCACGATATACCGCAAATAGTATAACAGAGAATGCTAAACAACATGAAATATTATAAAACATCGATTTAGTTACACCCTTCTGTCCGAAAATAAAGTTAATCACAAATAAGAATAATAAAATAATAAACGGTAATAATGTTGGGATAGATTCCACAATGTTTTTCTCTAAACGATGATACATATTCATAATTATATAAAAAGTAAGGATAAAACTAACTAATAGTAAAATTACCTTTATAACCGAAAAGAAAGCATTAATTATTTTTTCCATTATCTAATACCCCCTACTTCATTATTAAACCAATTAGCTAATAATTCAACATAATGACTAGCTGTTTTATAAGCATTAAGTGTTTCATAGAAACCATCACGAACATTATCTTTAACACCACTACTAGCCGTTGATGTATTAAAATAATAACTACTATTGTTTAATAAATCTTTTTTCAAATAAGACGTATTATTTTTTAAAGTACTTACATATAATCTAAACATTTCTTGATTGTTTTTTAAATATGGCGACTTAATACCATTCTCATCTAAAGAAATAGTCCAGTATAAACTATTAATTATACAATCACTAAGAATAACATTCTCATATGAATCTCTTAGTTTATATACATCAGCTATCCCAATACTCTTTTTACCTCTTAACTGTTCTAAATTAGTCTTCTTAAGAGCTTTTACACACTGTTTTAATGAATTTTCAACAAATAGCATTTTCATAGTACCTATTTCACCTTCATATTTGGTTGAATCAAAGTTAGCTATCTTACTTTCAATTTGTTTTATTCCATTATCATAATCAATCACCAAAGGTTGTTCATCAATATTAATTTGAACTTCCTTTTTTAATTCAATCATATGATAAATGTTAATTAATAAATAGAAAGCTGAAAACGAAAACACTAAACCACATAATACATATCCTATAATTTTTAAATAACCCCTAATATATTCCATAAATCCTCCTATAAAATTTCTACATCATTATCTATTTCTTTTTTAACTGGTTCTTCATTATTTTGATTAGAATTATCATCTCCATCACTAGGTTTCTTGCCTATATCTTCCGTTTTATCTTTCTTCTTAGTTTTAACTAAGCCTGTTAATTTTAATATGTCATAGGCAATAATTCCAAAGCATGGTACTACTACCGCTACTATCCAGCCAAGTTTACTTGATAAAAAGGTTTTAACATAGCCAATCATTGGTATTCGAAATAATACTTTTCCGATAACCTCTTTCTGCAAAATCAATGATCTATCTTCAGTACTATTATTATCTCCCTTAGTACGATAAGCCTTAGCACCTGCTTCTGTATCTACAATACCAACTACACGGTGAGTTATAGGTGTTCCATTAGTATCTATTTCCTTTGATAGAAAAGTAATAATATCATATAATTCAATATCTTTTTCTTTAGCTCTAACGGTAAATACTGCATCATAGACATTAATATTAGGTACCATACTAGGACTTATAATAACATAGGCCCCAAATAACGGAGCTCGGTCCTCATGGTTCTTCATTGCCGTAAATTGGTCGATAGCATACATCCCCAACAGAATCCCAATAATAATTAAAATAGCAAAAAGAGAATATAGTAAAACTGTTGATAAAAAGTGTAATGCTTTTTTAACTGTTTCCATATCCTCACCTTTTCCATTTCTACCTATTATAAAATAATAATAACATATATCATAAAATCAATTCAATAAAAAAAGAGAAGAAATTAACAATTGACACTTTTCTCTTAATTACCATCCCCAACGTAGTATTTCATAATTAACGTTACGCTGACGACCTACTATATTCATATTATCATATTCCGCAACTAGATAGTCAATAATATTTCCCTTTATTAATCCCCCACGGTCTAAAACGATACCCGTGATTGGTTCACTTGAAAAACTTACATTCGTAATTTGAATAATCGTTCCACATGGTAGTGAAGGATCTCCTGCTAAGATACGCACTGTACCATAAGTATTATCCTCAAAATAAATGTTATTATTACGAACATCCTGACGTGGAGGACAACTAACTTTACCACTACATCCTACACAAGTTGCCTTATAAGCAGTCATTTGACCACTAAAAGATATCGGCATACTAGGACCAAAAGCTGCCGCTTCTTCCATATTATTAACAAATCGTACTTCTAACTTTTTATCCTCATTGTCATACTTTGAAACGATATGAACTGCCTCTATTGATTTTACTCCATTAATATTACTAACAACATTACTAGATCTTGTAGTTCCAGAAGCAATTACTAATGCCAAAGCAAAGAACGTGATGACAAAAGCTGAACGAGTCAAAATTGCTTTATAAAATTTCTTCATAAACCTATGATCTCCTTATTTTATATGTTTTAAATATATCACACTTAAATACCTAAGTCAAATATTCTTGATGCATTTTCAGTAGTAGTTTCTTGGACTTTTGAAATAGGAATATTTTTAATTTTAGCTATTTTCAGAGCTATATAAGGAATATTACTAGATTGATTTACTTTACCACGATTAGGTTCAGGTGAAAGATAAGGACTATCGGTCTCTAATACTATTGATTCTAAAGGGATTTGTTCAATAACTTTATCTAACTTACTATTCTTAAAAGTTACAACGCCACCTATTCCCAGTAAATAACCAAGCTTTATAAACTCTCTAGCCATTTCTAAACTACCACTGAAACAATGAATTATCCCTTTTAAAGGATACTCCTTTAGTATTTCATAAACATCACCAATTGAGTCTCTGGAATGAATAACAACCGGTAAATTATATTTAATAGCTAAAGACAATTGCTTATGAAATAGTTCTTTTTGTTTTTCTTTATTATCCTTATGCCAATAATAATCTAGTCCTATTTCACCAACCGCAACTATTTTCTTTTTATTTTTTATAATTAATTCTAACTTTTCAAGGTCTTCTTCTTTAATATCGTTAGCTTCATCAGGATGATAACCAACTGAAGAATATAGATTATTATATTTATCCCCAAAATAAGTGGATAATTCTATACTATTTTTTTCACAGAAAGAAGCCACTAAGTACTCTACTCCTGCTTGTTTAGCATTTTCCACATATATATCAGGATTTATCCCTTCTGCATCACTTATATGTAAATGTGTATCTATATACATAAAGACCTCCATAACATTATATCATTACCATTATCTATTCTTTACTAACAATTTCTGGTAAATTATATCCTACTAAATTATAACATAGATTCTCCAAATAAACATTTTGGACTTATTGTTACTTTTATGGTATAATCTAACCATATTTTATGCAAGGGGGAATATAAAATGGAATCATTAAAAATTTTAAGTAAGAAAGTAAATACACAAATAGCTATATATACTGGTGACGAAAAAGGTTCATTAGAATGCAGAGGTCCATTTTTCATCGATAGCAAAAACCCAGAAAGTTTTAATTTACCAGAAAATACATTCATGTTTAATATTAAGGATATTGAAACATTAACAACCCCTGATGGTAAGACTTACGTTGGTGGTGATAAAGGACAGTTTGTATATATGGGGAAGGCAATTACAATTGAAGAGGCAGCTATAGCATATCCTAATCGCGATTTTTCCTATCCCGAAAGTAAAGGGGCAAAGCGTGTTGCTATAAGATACGATGGGCGTGTAAGTGAAATGTTTCATAACGGTATAACTTATGATGAATATTGTCAACAATATAATCTTTCTCAAATCAAACCATTACTTTATTGTGTTTCAATTCAAAAATCAAGTAATTACTCAGACCAAATCGATTATATCAATTGTTTTAATATTAGAACAGGAGCTATAACCAACTTTGCTTTTTCAGAACAAAAAGGTACATATAGTGACTGGTATGAAACAATAACATCCAAAAATGATATTTTATATTTAGATTATGATGAAGATGATTTTGCAGAAAGAACTCCTTTTTTTGACGTAATATCAGAGTATAAGACACTAAAAGAAGAAGGCGTTTCTGAAGCAGAAATAAACGAATTTTTTATTAAACAAAGTAACAATAAAAGAAAAAGAAAAATAAAGAATTAATAATCATTCTATCTTGGAGTACTTCCAAGATTTTTTTGTCTCTAATTTTAGAATATAAAAAAGAATTAGTTTTTTCCTAATTCTTCTAATTTCTTTTCTTTATCTATTCTTAAGAATAATGGTTCTGCTGATCCTACTTTGTAATTATTATTTTCAACATATGCTGTTGATAAGTCATCTATCTGTAATTGTTTGAATATTTTTTCACTTGTTTCTGGTAAAAAGGATTCTAAATAAACAGCCGATACACGAATAGCTTCTAGTAAATTATAAAGAACTGTTTCTAAACGATTCTTTTTTGATTCATCTTTAGCTAGTACCCAAGGTGTTGTCTCATCAATATACTTATTACTTCTACGAAGTACTTCGAATATCTCATCTAAAGCATCACCTATTTCTAATTTATCCATTCTCTTCTCTACTCTAGAATCTAAACTATTTATCTCATCGATTAATTCTTTATCAAACGTATCTGAAACCTTTTTATTAGTAACTTTACCATCAAAATACTTATGAACCATTGATATAGTACGATTAACCAAATTACCTAAAACATTAGCTAAATCACTATTTATTCTATCAATTAATAACTCAAAAGTAATAAGACCATCACTACTAAAAGGAATTTCATGTAGTAAATAGTAACGAACTGCATCTACCCCAAAAGCATTCACTAAATCATCAGCATAGATTACATTTCCCTTACTTTTACTCATTTTACCATCCCCAACTAATAACCACGGATGACCAAAAACCTGTTTAGGTAAAGTTATATCTAAACTCATTAAAAAACAAGGCCAGTAGATAGTATGAAAACGAATAATATCTTTTCCAAGCAAATGTAAGTCAGCCGGCCAGTATTTATCAAACTCTTCACTACTACCATCTGGATCATAACCAATATTAGTAATATAATTAGTTAAAGCATCTAACCATACATAAACAACATGTCCCTTATCAAATTCTACTGGTATTCCCCAGTCAAAAGAAGTCCTAGAAACACATAAATCCTGTAATCCTGGTTTCAAGAAGTTATTAACCATTTCGTTTTTTCTTGATTCAGGTTGAATAAACTCTGGATGGTCTTCTATATGTTTCATTAATCTATCTTGATATTTAGACAGTTTAAAGAAATATGCTTCTTCACTTTTAGGAATTACCTCCCTACCACAATCAGGACATTTTTCATCAACTAATTGACTTTCGGTAAAGAAAGACTCACACGGAGTACAATATAAACCATCATATTTACCTAGATAAATATCACCCTTATCATACATCTTTTTAAATATCTTCTGAACTATTTCCTTATGTTTACTATCAGTAGTTCTCACAAAACGATCATAACTAGTATTCATAATATCCCAAATATCTTTAACTTGATCTTTAACATTATCAACAAATTCTTCTGGACTTAAACCAGTTTTTTTAGCATTAAGCGCAATTTTTTCCCCATGTTCATCAGTTCCCGTTTGAAAATAAACATCAAACCCTTTAAATCTTTTATAACGCGCAATTGCGTCTCCCAAAACAATCTCATAAGTATTTCCGATATGAGGCTTTCCAGAAGTATAGGCAATCGCCGTTGTAATATAATATTTTTCCATCTATATCACCTTTTCTTTATTTACCGGTAGAACCTAATCCACCTGTTCTAATATTTTCACTAACTATTTCGCCATCGACAACTAAAAATGGCATAAATATTCCCTGACATATTTTATCGCCCTTAGAAACCACATAGTCTTTATCACCATGATTATGTAGACGAAGCCAAATATGTCCTTCATTATCAGAATTATTATAGTAATCCGCATCAATTACTCCTACTTGATTACACATTCGTACATTGTATTTAAATCCTTGACTACTGCGAACTAAAATAAATAATACTTCATTACTATTCATTGAAGCCTTTATACCTAATGGTATTTTAATAGTCTCTCCTGGTTTTAAAACAAAATCACGGATTGCTTCAAAATCATAACCTGCACTACTCTTAGTAGTTCTTCTAGGTATATCATATGCATTATATAAACTTTCATCATCACAAATATCTTTCTTAAACTGTTCTAAACTTATTTTTTCAAAAAATCTTCCCATCTTTAACACCTCCATAAAATAAAAAAAGACCACTCATCCATAAGGACGAATAATCGCGGTACCACCTTAATTTATAAGTAATTACTTATACACTTAAATCTTTAACGCAAGATATACGAATTAACCTACCTATCGGTTAATCAGTTCAGGAACCATTTATTATACTTCTTTTATGTCTACTTTCACCTAATTAGACTCTCTACTAATAAAATCCATATAACTCTTTCCATCAACACATTTGATTGATTAAGTATAACATAAACTTACCTATTCTTCAACATTCTTTGATAAAAAAGAACTTAACATCTTAACTACCAAAATATCTGACTCAACAATTTCTTCTTCATCAAAAACAATTACAGAACCAATAATATCACTATTAGCTATTATTGGGCTAAGATAATAATAACATTCAGCATTATTATATTCAGTAAAACTAGTTTCAGTAACAGTATCTTGATAAAAATCAGTTCTATTTTCCAGTTTAGATAAAATCGAAGTATGAAGATATTGATTTAAATAACTATTTTCTAAAGCCTTATTACAGGCAATTATCTTTTCATTATTAGTGATTAAAATATTCTTTTTAAGTAAATTACTAGCCGTTATTACTAGTTGATTAGATGTTTCAACCAAATGATTAATTATCGCAAACTTTTTTAATATTATTTCATTCTGTTCCACATATATTTCTAACGAATCACCCTCGCGTATTTTTAAATTTCTTCTTATTTCTTTAGGAATAACGATTCTTCCTAAATCATCGATTCTTCTAACAACTCCAGTCGATTTCATTTTTAACCCTCTTTCTATAATTAGTTTCGCTAATAGAGAAAGAATTATACAAAAAAAAGAAGAAATTACTATTTTTCTTCTGTTTTTAAACATATCTCTTGATATCTAATATATCCTTCTTTTGCTTTATTAATTAGATTATTATCTCTAAGCATAATTTCCATATGGATTTTAGTTTCTAATTTACCATAAAGACGATTCATTATATAATCATTAACTCTAGATGTTAATAACTCTTGTTTATCTTCTGATATATCAGTTTCTATTTGTTTTTTAAAACTATCTACAGCATCAGTTTGTACGTTAACGATACAATACTTATAAAGTTCCTCTTTTAAGTTCTTTGTTGTTTTTAATACCACATTATAATACTTATTAATATGTTCTTCATCAAACTCTAATTCATCTAAAGCTTTCTCAAGATTAATCTTTTTAGTATCTAATAATATTTCTAATTCATGATAACTATCCATTTTAACTTTATTAATACTATCAATTATAAATTTATTACTATCATTATCATCTGCATCTTCATAAATAGATATTATATTTTTAATAGCTGTATCAAACTCTAAATTAAAAACATTAGTTAATGTCTCCAATAAAGAGGTTATATTTTTTTCTATATCATATTTAAGACTACTGATTAGTATCTCTTTATTTTTTGTCTTAAACATTTCTATGATATCTTTATCCACTTTTATCAACCCTTTATTATAGAACAATCATAGCAAAAACTAAAAAAATAGTCAAATAAAAGAAAACTATCAATTAGCTTTCTTATTTTTAATTTTAGTTAATAAATCTATTAGATAATATATACAATGTTTCTCTAATTTTATGGTATCTAATATTATTATTAGTTTCTCGTTTTTCATTTTAAATCTAAACATTGGTGTTATTTTAAAGGCATCCATAAATAACTTTTCACCATCTATTTTAGCTGATGATTCCTTATTAAACGTTATTTCTAGTGAGTTTCTAGTTTCCATAACTTTATCAATACCTAAATCTTTAGCTATTTTCTCAAACCATTCTTCATACATATAAATTTCTATAGTATCATCAATTCTACCAAATCTATCTTGAAGTTCACTTTTAATTTCTTCTAATTTTTCATATGAATCGATTTCATTTATCTTTTTATGGATTTCTATCTTTAAGCGATCATCATCGATATAATTATCAGAAATATGAGTTGAAACATCTAATAATGGTTTTTCATTAATTAGTTCTTCTTCATAAGGAATATTACCCTTTAACCTTTCAACTTCTTCATTTAATATTTTTAAATATAAATCGATTCCTACTGTATCAATAAAACCAGCTTGTTCACTACCTAAGATATCTCCAGCTCCACGTATCGATAAATCTCTTGTCGCAATCGAAAAACCACTACCTAGTTCTGTAAAATCTTTTATAGCTGATAGTCTTTTAACAGCTGATTCTGTTAATACCTTACTTGGGTTATACATTAAGTAAGCATAAGCTATTTTATTACTTCTTCCTACTCTTCCTCTAATTTGGTAGAGCTGACTTAAACCAAAACGATCAGCATCAAGAATAATTAAAGTATTAACATTAGGAATATCAATACCAGTTTCGATTATCGTCGTACAGATCAAGATATCGTATTTATAATCGATAAAATCATTCATTCTATCTTCAATTTCATCTTTCGATAATTGACCATGGGCACATACAATTCTCGCATCAGGTATTAAATTACCAATTTCTTGAGCCTTTCTTTCAATAGACTCAACCCGGTTATAAAGTAGAAAGACTTGGCCCCCTCTAGACATTTCTTTATAGATAGAATCTCTAATAATTTGTTTATTTTCCTCAATTACATAAGTTTGAATAGGATATCTATCTACTGGTGGTGTTTCAATTAATGATAAACTTCTAATCCCAATCATCGACATCTGTAGTGTTCTAGGTATTGGCGTAGCCGTTAAAGTAAGAACATCAACATTAGTTTTATATTCCTTAATTTTTTCCTTATGAGTAACCCCAAAGCGTTGTTCCTCATCGATTATTAATAACCCTAAATCTTTTAATTTAACATCATTACTAAGAAGTCTATGCGTCCCAATAACGACATCGATTGTCCCCTCCGCTAATCCTTCTATTATTCTCTTTTTCTCTTTTGAAGTAGTAAAACGATTTAGTAATCCAATACGTACAGGAAAAGCTTTAAATCTTTGGAGAGCATTCTGATAATGCTGATTAGATAGAATAGTTGTCGGACATAAATATAAAACCTGTTTAGAGTCCATAACCGCTTTAAATATCGCTCTAAAAGCAACTTCTGTTTTACCATAACCAACATCGCCACATAATAAACGATCCATTGGATTAATCGATTCCATATCTTCTTTTATTTGCTGTACCGCTATTAATTGATCTTTTGTTTCCGTATATTCAAACATTTCTTCAAAGCTTTGTTGTAAATCAGTATCTTTGCCAAAAGCATAACCTTTTTTTATTTCTCTTTCAGCATATAATTTAATTAGTTTATCAGCGATATCACGAACTTTATTTCTAACACGTGCTTTAACCTTATTCCAGTCAGTACCACCTAATTTATTTATTTTAGGAACTGCCCCTTCATTACCAGAATATTTACTGATTAAATCAATTTTTTCAACAGGAATATATAATTTATCTTTACCTGCATATAAAACTTCCAAATAATCCTTTACTAATAAACCCCGATTTAAAGTTTTAATACCATTATAAATACCAATACCATGCACATGATGAACTACATAATCCCCGACCTGTAATTTATTTAAATCCTTTATTTTAGAAGCATATTTAAACTTAGTCTTATATTTCTTTCGAGAAACACTACTAATAAATAAGTCTTGATCTGATAGAATAACATAATCTAAATAAACAAACCCCTTATCAATAGTCTTTTTTATAATATTAACTTTATCAGGAATAAAATTATCTTCTGTAGTTAAGATATAAGGTACTTTTAAAGCTTTAGTAAAACTATTAATTTGATGGTCTTTTAAACATATTATAATCTTCTTATTAAAATATAACTGATCTTTTAAATACTGATTAATGGCCTCAATATTCTCTCTAAAGGGAGTAATTTCTCTACATTCAAAATTGTAAATATCAATATTTTTATCTTCTAATATATTATCTATCGTAAGATAATGAATCAAATTATTTGGATTAAAACTATTAAAATCATGCATATAATTACTATCAAATTCACTATCTTTTTCTTGTTTATACTCAAAACACTCTAATTCTATCATTTCAAAACTCTTTTTTAACTGCTTATAATCTTTATAAATAACAATACTATCTGAAAAGTAATCTGAAATAGAAGAAACTGCTTTCGAGTACTTCTTTAAATATTTCTGTTTCATTATTACATTATCAGGATAATCAGCCAGTATAAATTCACTATAAGGTTTAATTAAGACTTTATCTAATTTTTGAGTTGATTTTTGACTATCTTCATCAAATATACGAATAGAATCGATAGTATCACCAAAGAACTCAATTCTAATAGGATGATCGGAATCGATTGGGAAAACATCTATCACAAAGCCTCTTACCGCAAATTCTCCTGTTTTAGTAACCAAAGTTTCACGATTATAACCAATTTGATAAAGATCTTCTGCTAGTTTCTTCGGATCAATATCAATATCTTTCTTTAAATCTATAAAACTATCATTATATATATTCTTAAGTGGTAAATAACGTAAATATCCCATTAAGTTAGTAATAACTATCTTTTTATCTCCATCGATAATATAATTCAATGTTTCTAATCTTGTAACCATTAAATCCGGACTAATCGCAATTGCTTCACTGGTTAGAAAATTATCCATTGGAAATAGTAATACCTCATCATTATAATTACTAAGTGAATCATATAGCTTATTAGCCTCATACAAAGATGAAGTAACAACTAGAACACTTTTATCCTTCTGCTTGTATAAATTGTTTAAATAAACGCAAAAAAGCTCATCTGTAAGTCCAGTTAAGCCTATATTATTTATTTTATCTATTTGAATAATGGAATCAAAAAGACTCATTCCGAATCACCATTTTTTATTTTAGCATTATATTTATTCATTAATAAATCAAAATTCATTTTAAAATAATCATCTAATACATTAATTACATTTTCTTTTACAGTAGTTAACTTCAAATCCTCATCTTTAGTAATCTTTCCAAGAACGTAATCCCATGTATCAATTTGTTTATCATTGGATATTCCTATTTTTATTCGCCTATATTTTTGTGTACCTAAATGTAATTCAATATTCTTAAGTCCATTATGACCCCCACTAGAACCACTAGGTTTTATCTTAAAGGAACCAATATCCAAATCTAAATCATCACTTATGATTAAAATATCATCGATATCTATTTTAAAGAAATCCACAAAATGGCGGATAACTTCACCACTTAAATTGATATACGATTGTGGTTTTAATAAAATAACCTTTTCATTATTAATATTTATTTCCGTATATAATCCCGAAAATTTACTTTTATTTATAATTTCATTATACCTAGAAGCATACATATCAATCGTTTGAAAACCTACATTATGTCTAGTCTTTTCATATTCTTTACCTGGATTACCAAGCCCAACTATTAATTTCATAAAAATCACCTACTCGTTCTTATTATCATGATACTCTTTATAAACAACTGACTTAGGAATATCTCTTTCAACGGAAACTATTTTAATAGCTTCTTTCTCTGTTAATCCATCTTCTAAATATAGTTTAACATGTTCTAAAATATTCATCATTGAAAAATCTTCCTTTTCCAAATTTCCCTCAACGACGATAACCATTTCACCCTTAATAGTATCTACATATTCTAAAACTTCTTTAATAGTTCCACGTATTACTTCTTCATATTTCTTACTAATTTCCCTACAAAGAGCTATTTTCCTATTACCTAATACTTCAAGTAAAGATCTTAACATCGCTTCTATTCTATGAGGTGCTTCATAAAAAACAATAGTATAATTACTTTTTTTAAGTGCTTCTAGTTCTTTTACTCTCTTAGAATTTTTACTATTTAGAAAACCATAGAAAATAAATGGTGAAGGGAAAATCCCTGACATAGTTAGTGCTGGAACAAAAGCAGTTGCACCTGGTAAACTAATAACATTAAAACCATTACTAGTTACATACTCAACAACTTTAAAACCTGGATCACTAATAATAGGAGTCCCCCTATCAGTAACTAAACCTATATTATTACCATTCTGTAAGGACTCTAAAACCTTTTCCTTAATGGAATCTTCATTATGATCATCACAATGAATAAGCTTTTTCTTTATATCAAGTTTTCTTAATAAATCAGCTGTAACTCTAGTATCTTCACAAAGCAAAAAATCTACACTCTTTAGTGTATTAACTGCCCGAAATGTAATATCTTCCATATTACCAACCGGTGTAGGTATCAAATATAAACTAGCACTGCCATCATAGCTTTTTTGTCGCATTTTAATCACCTACTTAAACATTTCTAATACTTCTTCTGTATAATTACCATCTTCATAATGAGCGTATAATGGAGGCAATACTTTTAATCCTACTCCACCATTCTTTCTAGCTTCAATCAAAACTATATTAGATTCAGTATTCTGTTTTGGATAAACAAGTCTAAGTTTTTTAGTTTCAAATCCATATTTAGAAAATAATTCTATAATTTCCGCTAATCGTTCCGTTCTATGAACCAGAGCTAGTACTCCATTATTTTTAAGTAAATAGCTAGATAAAGATATAATTTCATCTAACGTTACCATCTTTTCATGACGAGCTATTACTTTATGTTCATTTTCATTTATATTACTTGATTCCAAATACTTAAAATAAGGTGGATTACACGTTATCACATCAATACTATCACCAGAATAGATATTTTTCAATTCTTTCATATCAATATTTAAAATTTCTATTTGATTCTGTAAGTTATTATGTAAAACTGACTTACAAGCTAAATTATAACAATCTTTTTGAATTTCAACACCAACTATTTTAGCTTTAGTCTTTGTTGATAAAATTAAAGGAATAGGTGCATTTCCTGTTCCTAAATCAAGTATTGTTTGAATATTTTTATTTAAAGTAACAAAATTAGGAAGTAAAACTGAATCAAGTGAAAATAAAAACCAATCAGTATTTTGGTATATTTTTAAACCATCAAAACCAACTAAATCGTTTATAACTTCCACGATTCGTCCTCAACTTCTATTTGATTTCTATTTTTCATTTCAATAGTCACTATTCCTTTTAGTAGGTTAAGTCCAACTACTTTACCTTCTATATCATCTTTACGATAAATCTCTCCCATTTTAGGCATTCTACTTTTCATTTCAGTATAAGTATCATCCTCATAATTTAAACAACATAATAATCGTCCACAAACACCATTTATTTTAGTTGGATTAAGAGCTAGCATTTGATTCTTAGCCATGTTTATAGAAACACTATTAAAGTCTGTTAAAAAAGAACTACAACATAAAAATCTACCACAAGGACCCAATCCACCTATTTCTTTAGCCTTATCTCTAACCCCAATTTGTCTTAATTCTATACGTGTTTTATATAGTTGTGCTAATTTTTTAGCTAAATCTCTAAAATCAACACGATTATCAGCTAAGAAATTAAATAATAATTGATTTCTATCAAAAGTAAAACTAGAATCGATAAGATTCATTTTTAATTTCAAATTACTAGCTATTTTTCTAGCTTCAATTAAAGCTTGTTTCGCATCTTTCTGATTTCTTAAATAATTCTCTTTATCCTTATCAGATGCAATTCTAAGCACTTTCTTAAGTTCTAACCCTATATCATCATCACTAACAACTTTTGGATTTTCAACAACAAAACCATACTGTTTACCCTTTTCTGTTTCGACTATAACTTCTGAATCTTTAATAAGATCATCAATTTCATTACATAAAAAATAATATTTCTTACTATTCTTCTTAAATGACACCCCAACAACTTTAGGCATAAATATCACCTCCTGTAAATTCAATTATAAATTTATCTTGCATTAAACTTAAGTTTAAACTATATTCCAAATAATTCATAGTTTTAGATATTATATCTATTTTATATAAAATTCGATTCATATTATTAGAAGACACTATTAATTTTAAAATATTTTCTAAAGTAGCTGAATAGTTTATATCTACCTTTTTACGTAAGGCCTGCTCGTAAATAAATTGCATACTCTGAAATATGTTAATCCACATTTCTTTACTAAAATATTCATTATTACAAGCTATCGGAAAATAGGCTATGCTTTTTGGTCCCTTTTTCTCTAATAATGTTATTAATTCGAATATCAATTCTTTATTTTCAAAATCTGGAACGAAATCACTATTTTTAAGTGATAGAACTTGGCATCGACTTCTAATAGTCTCCAAAACTCTATATCTGTTATTAACAACCAAAATAGCGATTATGTTTTCCTCAGGTTCCTCTAAAAACTTAAGTAATGAATTAGCAGATTGTTTATTAAGCTTGTCCGCCTCATATATAACATAAATACGTTTATGGTTATCAAAAGATTTAGTTTTATATTTTTCTTGAATATCTAGAATTTGATTTTTTTTAATCATTGCTCCCTCTGGTTTTACAGAAATAAAATTACCTGATGAAGTCATGTTTTGAATAGAAGTTAAACCATTGTCATGATATTTAGATGAATCATATAATAATCTCGCAAATGTTTCTACTAATGGTTCCATCATATTAGAATCCTTAGTTTCTATTAAATAAGCATGAGATAACTTATTATTATCTATAAACTTCATAACACCCTCAAAAAACTCAGGTTGTCCACATAAATCAAATTCAACCAATTAAATCACCTCAATAAACTAACACTAACAGTAAAACTAAAGAAAAAAGGGCTGGAAATCCTAAAAAGGAAACCAATAATACCGTAATAACATTAATAGGTATCATCATATTAAAGTTAGCAGCTATAACATTAAATCCATATAATACAAAAAAACTTATTAAAATCTTCTTAACTACTGAGAATACTTTCTTCATTATTATCACCTATTAAAAAATATGGTAATTATAATAAATTATTCTACATTTTTTCTATCTATCAAAGCTCTCTCTAAAGTTATGGCATCAATGTACTCCATATCAGCCCCAATTGGGATACCACTAGCTATCTTTGATATCACAATATTTAAATCACCTAAAATACGTTTAATATATAAAGAAGTCGTTTCCCCTTCGATACTAGGACGAAAAGCTAAGATGATTTCCGAAAAATTTTCTTCTTTAACTCTAGTTACCAATTTATCTAATTCAATATCTTCAGGATTAATACCGTCTTTTGGAGATATTAAACCATTTAGAACATGATATTTCCCTTTAAACATACCTAATCTTTCAAATAAGAAAACTGATTTTGGATCCTCAACAACACAAAGAATATCAGAATTACGATTCTTATTAGAACAGATATTACATAATTCCAAATCCGTAAGTGAATTACACACCGGACAATGATGAATTTTTTCCTTTACCTCTTCTATACTCGAAGTAAACATTTCTGTTCTCTCTTCCGACATATCCATAAGTGCGAAAGCTAATCTCTCAGCTGTTTTTTCTCCAATTCCAGGTAAAAACTTAAAAGATTCTATTAAATTATCTAAACTCTCAGGATACATTTTTAAAACATTCCTGGCATAGCATTAGAGAATTTACCAAGTTTCTTTTCAGTCTCATCATCCACTTGTTTAAAAGCTTGATTAATAGCTACAGTTATCATATCTTCTAACATATCCTTGTCATCGTTTGAAATATCACCATCGATTGATATTTTAACAATTTCTTTAGTTCCTTTTACTTCTACTTTAACAAATGAACTTTCGCCAACAAAAATCATATTGTCGATTTCATCTTTTGCTTTTACCATATCCTTTTGTAAACTTTGTGCCTGTTTCATTAACGCTTGTATATTCATATTTTTTTCCTCTTTTCTTTTATATACTTGTTACTACATTTTCACCAAACAAATCAATTGCCTCTTTCGTAATTGAATTATCATTACTAGTAACTTCTTCTACTAAATCTTGATTATAAGAAGGTATTTCCTTATATTCATAAACAATACCTTGATTTTTATTTTCAATATACTGTTTTCTCTGATTATTCCACTCTTCGGTAGTTATCAAAGATATTCTATACTTTTCTCCAAATATCTTATCGAACAAACTTTCTAGTCTACTAATTAACTTAAAACCTCTATTTACCATTGAATCATAATCAAAAGTTATAATAACTTCTTTTTCAGATGCAGCTCTAACAGTGCCATCAACAATATAACAGGCAATCGCACCATATTGATTATCTAACACATAATCATTTAGTTTATTCCATTGCTTTTTAATATTTAAGAGACTTTCCTTACTAGCTTTCGCTAAACAATTATTAACGATTAAATAATTAATTTTATTATAATCATCGTCAATTAAATTATCTTCTATTACTTGTTTAGGCTCATCATCAATATTTTTATATTTGATTTCTAATTTATCATTACTAAGAATAATCTGTTTTGAATCATCCTCATGATTATCAATACTAATATTTTCTTTTTCATCAGATACTAAGGTTTCAGTTATCTTTTTACTATTATCCAAAAACGATAGTATTTTTACTTCAAATGTAATTTTAATATTATTTGATAATTTAATTTCACCAACTAAAGAATTAAATAATTCTAAAAGTTTCAATAAAAATTCTATATCATAAACAGTTTCTTTCTTTAAATAATAATCAACTACAAGATTTCTACACAATATCATTAAATCTTGACAAAAAATAGCCATGTCCTTACCAGAATCATATATTTTATCAATAAATTTTAAAATACTTATAATATCTGATGTTTCAATATATTTTATAAAATCAAGTTTTTCTTTCAATGAAACAATACCATTTATTTCTTCAAAATCTTTAGAAGTAACTTTACCCGAACAATATGATATCATTTTATCAAGCATTCCAATTGCATCACGCATACCACCATCAGATAAATTAGCTATCGATTGAAGAACATCTGGTTCAACTTTCACTTTTTCATTAGAAGCTATATAAGATAACCTCTCAACAATTTTCTGTTCTGTTAAACGCTTAAAGTCAAAACACTGACATCTAGAAATTATCGTTACTGGTACTTTATGAAGATCAGTTGTCGCTAAAATAAAAATAACATGACCTGGTGGTTCTTCTAATGTCTTTAATAAAGCATTAAATGCCCCTATTGTTAACATATGAACTTCATCTATAATATAAACCTTATATTTAAGCTCTGATGGTACCAGATTAATTTTATTTTTAATCTCTCTAATTTCATCAACACCATTATTAGAAGCAGCATCGATTTCTATAATATCTGATGTTGCATTAGATCCAATAGCTAGACAGTTTTTACATTTTCCACAGGCAACTCCTTCTTTAAGCTCTAAACAATTTATATTTCGAGCTAAGATCTTTGCCATCGTAGTTTTTCCAGTACCACGTGGACCAGAAAACATATAAGCATGATTAACTTTATTATTTTTAAGAGAATTCTGAATTATTTTAACTATATATTCTTGTCCTACTACATCTTCTAATGTTAATGGTCTATATTTTCTGTATAAAGCATGATAAGACATATTACACCTCCTAAAAACTACATATATTATATCATAAAAAAAGCAATTACCAATGAATAATTACCTTTTTTCCACAAAAAAATCTTTTAATAACTTTGAACATTCATCTTCCATAATATTTCCTATGATATCCACAGAATTACCATATGTATTATCCACAAGAATAGTTTTTATTAACTCAATATCAATATTATTCCGACCAGTTCCATATATAACTTTATTCATCCTTGCTTGATTGATAGCACTGGCACACATCGGACAAGGTAAAAGTGTTACATATAATTCACAATCATTTAATCGCCAATTGTCTTTAAGTTTAGATGCAATTTCAATGGCATTTATCTCCGCATGCCTGGTAGCACAATTAACTAAATCCTTAGTATTGTGGGCTCTAGCTATTATTACATCATTTTCAACTATTACTGCTCCGATTGGAACTTCACCTTTAGCATATGCTTTTTTGGCTTCTTTTAATGCTTCATTCATATATCTTTCATTCATTTTATCACCTTATATAAAAAAAGTGCACATAAATATTATATGTTAAGGCTGCTACCTTCCAGTCCTGACCTGATTCCATAAATATTTATTGCACGATATTATTCTACAATATTAAAACTAAGATTACAAGCTTTTTTATAATGTTTCACGTGAAACATATCTATAATTATTTCCCGGGAAATAATTATGTTAAAATCAACTTATCCACAATTTATTCTAAAGGCTTTCTCTCAGAGTTAATATTAACAATTTCCTACATATTTTTTTCAATTACTATATTAATGTTTCACGTGAAACATATGCATAATTATTTCCCGGGAAATAATCGCAACTACATATATTATCAATAAACAAATG
>CAYRDW010000005.1:0-26607 GCA_964423215.1 uncultured Muribaculaceae bacterium | reverse complement strand
CCCGCCACAGTATTAATACCTTCACTTTCCATTAAGTTTATCGTTTCTTCATTTAGACTAAGTTTAAAGGTTGTCCAAGCGATGGTATCCCCTACTCCGCCCATTTCCTCGCCAGTAGCTTTTGTATCGGTATTCTTGCCAATAAGGATTCTAGGAACCGCTTCTAACAGAATGGGTTGTGCTCTATCTAAAAGTCTAAAGAAAAAAGGTAATCCTGCAAGCATGATTATTACTACAATTGTTCTCGAAACTAATTTTCCTAATCCCTGTTCTTTATCATTGATTTTATCGGGATTTACTAAATATGTTAATAAGGAAATAGTTACTTTAAAAACCATGAAGACTCCTAAAATAACGTATACTCGTTGTTGAAAGTTAGCATAAACTGATTCATCTATCATTTGAAAGTTAGCTATATCAAAAACAGCCTGTAAAACTATAGAGAAAAACCAATATCCAACTCTATCAAGCGCACCAAAAAACTGGAAAAGCATAGTGACTCCCAGTTTTCTAGGAAAGAGTCCCTTCATTATCTGTATTAAATTCATATGATTACCTCCTATTTTAATCCACAGGTTGGATCAGAAGTCATTCCCTCAAGGAAATGAAGTAAGTAACTAATTACGTATGGTGCAAGGAAGATAGCAAGGCAAATAAGTGCACGCTTTAAGAACTTGGATGTCGACTTTTTTAAAATGTCTTTATCGTCCATCATAACAGCTTGAACAAAATCAATACTTCCTAAAACCAGGAAAATTATAGGTGCAGAAATTTTGATATACATAAAGATTTCATCTAAAATATTCAGAAGATCCGTTCCTAATAAACCTTCACATGAATAATCAGTTACATCTGAACCTAAATTTATTGAAGATATTTTATCAACATATTTATTGGCTTCATCGTGTATTTTATCTATGTAATCCTGTTGAGTTTGTTTTTGATCATCCGAATCATCTAACATTTGCTCAATCGCATCATCTTTTTGTTGATCATCCATATCAACAGCATTAGTAAAACATAATTTTTTATTATTATCCGCTGTAGAAATTAAACTATTAATATAAGAATTTCTTTGTGCTTCGTAAGTAATAACTCGTCTTCCTGTAGAAGAATAATTATCTTTTATATCAGCAGCGATAGTTGGATCAATAGTACAAATCATATTACTTATAAGATTACTTCTATCATCTAAAAATCTCTGATATGCATCAGTTAGAATATCAGCATTATAGCCGTAGGCTTCACACATTTCCTTAGTTGTTTGTCCGTTAAATGATTTGGCATCATTATTAAGGCGATTATATTCATTATTGAATGCTTTTTTCACCTTATTGTCAAACGAATTTTTAATGTCTTTTTTTAAGGCGTTTGTCTTTTTACTAGGACAATCTTGAACTATTGTTTCAGTAATATCATCGCCACCAAAGACACCTATAATTCGGCTACATGTGTAATCATCATATTTTATTTTATCAGGATCAGAAGTTGTTTCCTGCATTACTTTTTGGCATTGATTATTAAATGTTTCATTTAGTATGTAGTATTTAGGTACAGTTGGTTTTCGGTGATAAATTGTTATATTAGGACAACTATTACCTTCTCCAAAAGATAACCATTTTGGTTTTTTTGATTCAAAACTAAAAGCATCATAATAATCATCACCAATTTTCCAGGTTCTAGTTTTACTATTATATGACATATTAAAAGTATGAGTATGGTTCGTTATTGCACACATATTCTGAGTTTCAGTTAAACATTTCCTAGCTTGTCCGGGTATGCTGTATCGACATATAATATCCATATAATCTGCATCGGCAGCATTTACTTCTGTAGTTAATCCAAGTAAGGCTATTAATATAAATATTATGATTTTATAATTAAATATTTTAGTAATATGTTTCATTTTGATTCTCCTTGACTTTGTTATTGTATAGAATATACCAATGTAATTATAACATAAAAAAAAAAATAGCGAAACATAAATTCGCTATTATTATTATCTTATTTCTAGAGATCAGACCAACAATCTTTCCAAGTGTAATTTTCACCAATATCTACATTAGCACCTGTTTCCATATTACTTCCCGTACTTCCACTAGTATTAAGCATTCCCATAAGTAGTGATACAATAGTACTAACAAAGAATACTGCTACGGCAGCTATAGCTCTTTTAATTAGTTTTCCAGTTGCACCTTTAATTTCTTTATCATCACTTGACATAACGGCTTTTCCTAAGTCAATTGACCCCATAATTATTAATAGTATTGGAATACCAATTTGAATTATTGGATATACACCTTTTTTAATAAAACTAAAGATTGGGATTAAGTCTTCTGGACATTGTAGTATCTGTATTAAATCTAACATTTTAACTCCTCCTCATACATGAATATATCATATATTAATATTACTATTTAGTCAATAATTTTTTACATATTTTTACATATAACTGCCGCCGTAGGTGCTTATTCCTAGGCGATTTATTAAGTCTTGTAGAACTTCTGAGTTATTAGCTCGTTCATCTAAGGGCGGTAAATTAAAGAAAACTTTAGTTTTAGCTTCATATTCAAAATCATTCATATCACTTGATGATAAAAGACTTTTAGCTAATACAATCTTTTTTCCTTTAAGCTTTTCAAAAACTCTTCGGTCTCTTCTCATTAATTTATTTAATTTAATAGTAGATGGTTCTACTAAGTAAATGGTATCAGTACATAAATCGGCGTTACCAGCGCTATTTAAATCAACAATAATTATTGAAGTATCACGATGTTTTAAAAGTTCTGATGCTAATTGATCATGATTTACAGATTTTAATTCTTTATCATTGATATACATAAAATCTCTTCTATCTACTTCAATAGCTATAACTGATTTACCAGAATTAACTAATTCTTGTTTTAACATATACGATAACATCGTAGCACCAGCATGGTCTGTTAAATTTTTTATTCCCAAAATATATGGTCCACCATTAACAATTTTATTAATTACGGTAGTTCCATCACCAGCTACAGTTGGCACACTGGAAGGCGCCATCATTCCCACACCACCAGTTCCACCACCTTCATCAATTTGATGTAGATGCGCAACATCACGATATGTATTTGGATTAGCTAGTAGATAGTTCACACCATCTAAATTGGTTGTAAAGTTATAAATTCCCATCGAGATTAATCTAGATAAAAATTGTGGTGCTAAACATTCAGGTGTATCAGACAATATAACAATTATCTTCTCGACATCGAGAGACATTGATAATTTTTGTAGATTTCTAATATCACGATAATTTTTTAGAGCTGTTAAATCTAAGACCATGCGCCCAAAGAAAAAGTTACTAAACATTTGAACTAATTCATCGGCTTCGAAAACACCGTTAATTGATTTAATGATTTCAATATCTAGATTAGCAAGCTCTGCTTGTCTTTCGTTGGATATAATTACATTCATCTACTATCACCCTTCTTATCCTAAACCCCGTTTTGCCCTGACGAATTACTTACCTCACTATTATTACCTGAAGAGTAAATAAGTGCTGTTTCACCCTTTACAACAAATAAATTTCCACCTAATGGTAATAGATTGTTGATTAGTGGAATATCGATATTTACAAAAGTAGCTATTGTATAATAGGCACCTTTATACATACTGTTTTCACTAGATGTACCTGTTTGATCCACAAGTTCATACTTATAACAGAAACTGCTATAGGCATTTCTAGAGACACTATAACCGTTATTCTCACACCAATTTTCAAATCTTACATTAGTTTTATATCTAGTTTTCTGCATATAGTCTTCTATTTGAGCTACGGCAGAGTTAGTTAGTCCTTCATTCTTTTCAACAATACTTCTGATTTCATTCTTAGTACGAAATGCTTTTGTATAGTTTACTGAGAAGGCTAAATAACAGTTTATAACTAACATAAATATTACAATAATTTGTAGAGACATTGCTCCACCTACGGCTTCTCTCAATCTATCACCACTCTATCTTATTTTCTATTATTATCCTTGTGCACAAGCTTCAGGATTTGCGCTACAATCTTCACTTATATTATTCCATTGATTTGTTACAGTGTTTTTAATTTGTGGCCATAAAAACCAGAAAAACGCAACAATCGCACCAATCGCAATGATTGTTACTACAGTCATGTTTAATTCCCCAGTTGCTTCCTTCATTACCTAATCCCTCCTTATTATAGATTATAACATAATTTATTTTCATATAGAATACAGTTTACACTAAATATTAGCGAACATGTAAACCATAGAAATCAGAATTAATACCATTACTCCACCACCAGTAGCTACTAGCATAATCATGGTTTGACTCTCCATATGATGAAGTCTTTCTTTGTATTTTTGTTCACGTGCTTTGGCTTGAAGATTAGAAACTGTTCTTGAAAACATCAATAGTCTTTCTTGTTTTCGCTCTTGTGCGCCAAGACCTAAACGATATAATAATCTCATCATACGCATTGAATCACGAACCGGATATTCATTAGCAAAATCCATGTATGGCTCAATACTTGAATCACCGGCATCGATTTTAGCTATCATATCACGAAGACCTGGCTTGAATATTTCCGGTGCTTCATCAATTGATTTCGCTATCGCAACCGGAACTGTATAATGCTGAATTAAAATTTCTAATCCCTTTAAATAGTATGGCAACATTACATCGATATCATGTAAATGTTTCTTATAGTATTTTTTTAATGAGTTATAATTTGATTTAAAAATGAAATAACCAATTACTAATGATAAAACAATATTAACGGTATTTAACTCAGTTAAGAAAATAAATAAGAAAATAACGATGGTAATAAAAGCCATTTTTATTCTTTTATTATATAAAATATTAGGATCAACACTTTCACCATATTTAGCAGCTACTAAGAAGTCATAATCATCTTCTTTTAACATTTTAAAAGCTACTTCATTGTCTTTGAAAAATTTCTTACCATCAACAACATTATTATAGAGTAAGACTCCCATAATAATAACGCCACAGATAATTACTTCCATTATTCAGCACCTACATTCTCGTTATAATATTTTTCTCCCTTGAGTAGAAAATAACTATTTACTAATAAAACGGCATGCAGAATGATTAAAATAATCGGATTATCCAGTATCGCAATATAAGTTTCTCTTCCTAGTAGATACTGCACTAACATAACCATTAGATATAGCATAATACCATATTTTAAGAATCCTTTATGGAATGATGCTCTATCTAAACGATCTCGATAAACACTTTCAACAAGCATATCGATATCTAATTGCATGTTTTCTAATGATTCACCAGTATCTTTAGCACCTTCTTTAGTTATTTGTAAAAACAACTGATGCATGTTTTTTACAATGTAATATGGATATTTATTACTCATAAACTGAATTGACTCATCGATTGAACCATTCTGATAGGCTAGAGATATCATCATATTAACATCACCTAAGATTGGTTCTTCTAAAACACCAGAAGCAACTACACCTTCTAATGATTTAACGAAACTTTGTGTTGTCGCAAATTCCATAATTGTATTGGTTGTATAAATTTGTACTTGTTCGAAGACAAATTCACTGTATATTCTTTTACATCTTAAATATGCAAGATATGGAATTACAGATACAGCTAAAACTACATAAACGATTGAGATTAATATATTATAGAAATACATATATGAAATAATAGCTGCAAACAGTGCAAAAGTAACAACCTGTACAGTGTATTGTCTTACGGTATATTCTTGCCCTAATTCTTTTGTTTTTTCTCTTACTATTTTAAAAGAATATGGAGCAAATTTGTCATAAACATAACCTACTTGTTCAGTAACAAACCTATAAACGTTTTGTCCTCGATATGATCTATAAAGCATAACGAAGATTGCAATTCCTAAAAGAAAGAATAATTCCACTATATCACCACCTATATTATCCTAAGTTTTCACTATTAGGATTTGATTCTGGACTATTATTTGGGTTTATGTTGAAAAACCTATAGAGTTCTTCTGCTGACTGAGGTCTAGCATCATGATTTGGATTAACATTTGGTTGTTCAGTTTGTCTGATGTTTGACTCTGACACCTGGTCTACACCTAAATTAATAGGCATGACAGTTGGTGCTTCTCTTACTTCTGGGATTGGACTCGGAACTGGAGTTGGTATGAATGAAGGATTCTGTGGTACTTGAATAACAGGAGGTATAGAATTTGTATCAGGTAAACTGGTTTCCATTCTATCTTCTACCTCTTTAGTAACCACACTTTCTCCATTCATCACGTCATCAATTGATAATCCTCCATCGACAGGAGTTTCAAAAGTTGTATCTTCTAAATCAATGTTTTGAGCTAGTAGTGAATCAACTAAGTATTTACTTGGAGCCTTTTTAATCACTTTACCACTCATTAACTTTTGATATATAACATTATAAACTGGTTTATTATCTTCATCAATATAGAATTCAGTAATTTCATCGATTTCACGATGGAATTTTCCATGTTTCTGACTATAATATGCTTTAATATGAACACCTAACTGAACATAACGATATATTGTATTTAAGAACTGATCAACATCTAAATCGGTTTCCATCAATGAATACATACGGTGCGGAATAGCACTTGCTTTATCAGAGTGAATGGTAGATAAGATGTGGTGACCAGATGATATCGAATTTCGAACAGCACTTACGGCTTCAGAACTACGTACTTCTGATAGTAGAATCCATTTTGGATTCTGTCTCATACAAGTAACTAGTACATCTGAGTAAGAAGCTATATTATTGGTTTTCATCGCAACAATATCACGATTAGGATAAATTTTATCTAAGTGTAATTCTAGGGTATCTTCAATAGTAATGATTTTTTCATTTTCCATAGTATGAGATGCTAAGTATTTAACAAACTCTGTTTTACCACTACCTGTTTCTCCACAGACAATGATATTACAATGCCCCAATACACATTTGATTAGAAAGTCATGAATATCTTTAGTTATGTATTCTTCTTCATATAGTTTTTCTTCTTTAAGACGTATCTTAGCTGGTGTTTTACGTATAACTAAAGCAATACCATTAGTTGCGATTGATTCATGAACGAAGTTTAAACGAAGTTCAGGGCTCTCAGCATCTAGGAAAGGACTAGCATTATTGAAAGTCGTTCCCATGACGTTAGAACACTGGAAAGCTAGTTTTTCAACCATGGCGTTATTTATCTTTTGATTATCGGCACGGTATGAACCTTTATTTAGTGAACGAAGCCAAATCTGACCATTGTTTGTATATGAGATATCAGTTATATCATCATCAATTATATATTCACTAAAAGAGCCAAAATCTAATTGTGCAAATAAACTATCTCTCATGTGATTACCCCTTTACTAGACAATGGTATAGGAAATTCCTATACCAAGTCTAATTTTATTCTTTTTATTCTAGTCCATTTAATGGATTATCATCACCAGCGTTATCTTCTGACCAGATGGTAACTCGATTAATGAAATCCTTTAAATCGTTATTACTAATTGTAGCTTCTCCTACTTCTTTATCAAGTCCCTTATTGGTTGGAACTGGAATTAGGGTTGCTTCATAAGTACGTAGATACATTGCTTTTCTTAAAAGAATATGATATTCCTCTGGAACAGCAAAGATAATTTGAGCTGGTGTTTTCTTAGCTTCTAAGTTTTCGAATACAGAATCACCATTTGAATCTACTACATCGATTACTTTTACGTTTTCTATTAGCTTACCAACCATTATTTTATCTTTTGTATCAGTAGTCATATTAGCTTCATCAATATTATTTACTACTTTTAGGTAGATATCAATATAATTCTTTGGATAAATTTTATTACCATAAGTAGTAGCTGTTGAAACAGTCATATTAACTAATGTATATCCTGCTGGATAATCATAGATAATATTATCTGGTAACTTACTTTTATCAACTACACTTCTACCATAGAACAAGCTTCCTTTTGGGATAACTGTATCTGGGTAAACATATTTACCAATAATTTGCGCTGGATTGGTTATTGGGTCTCCTCTTAACATAGCTGGTGGCACATCGATAGTACCAATCATTTCGCTAGTTATTTTTGTTTTGGGATTAATTGTTTGAACGGCATACGGAACTGATTGTGGATTAATTTTTGATTTAATACGGTAATTGTATCCTACATATAAGATAACAATTCCAAGAAGTACTCCTACGATTGTTACAGTGTTCTTGTTTGTAAAAAATCTTTTAATTGACATTGAAATATTATTCATCTTTATTTCCCCTCTCTACTCTACTTCACCGAGTAATCTATCTTCTGTATATTTTGTTTCTAATATTGCATCTACTTTATTAACAATATCGAATTCATCACCGGCAAAAGTAGCTACTGTGCTCGATCCTACTTGGATGCTTACTTTTGGGGGTGTTTCATTTAAGTCAAGAACTCTTATTTTATAGTTTCTGTCTCTATTTACTGATTGAGCAAATCTTCTTACGAAACTTTCTAAAAATTTTTCACGGTCAATTCTTAACTCGCCACCACTTAGACGGTAATAACCTAGGTCTACCGCATCTATCATAGCTGCTTCTGTTGTTTCTTCTAATAGATAATAATCTAGTTCATTACCAGTTTGGTAATTTTGAACGATATTGACAACGCCTAAGGTTAAAACGCCTAATAGAATAATTCCTGTTATTAACATTCCTTTACTCATTACTTACCTCCTACCTTGTACTGCTTACGTCTACGCAACTGCCAGCATAAGCATTATTACATATAGCTATTGATCTTCTAGAATCAATACCGAATCCTGATACACTATAAGTAATAAATTCGGCCGCTGATTCACCACCTGATGAACCATCAATATTATCTAAGAATTTACTAGTACAGATTTCACGATCATTTCTGATATAACAACTCATATTATAATCTAAATAGTTATTATAATTATCACCATTATAATCTTTAACTCTTTTATTATATTTTCTAATATTATTTAAATTAGCTTTGGTTAATACGAATTCATAATCTACTTCTCCAGAATCAGCTTTTACATCATAAATTGATTCACCTTTAGATTCGATATGAGAAGTTGTAGCTTCGGGATCAACTTTATAACCTAATCCTGATTGATTTAAGGTTAATGCTGCTCCAGTAGCTTTATCTGAACTTAGTATTTTCCCAGTCCAATTCCACCTAGGATCACGATCATTTGGGAAAACATCAGTTAAATCGATCGTACGATAAACATACTGAATTCCACAGGTACAAATTGAATTTGCATCACAGATTGGTTCGCTACCATCTTCACAAGCATTGTATTTATTGACAACCCCGTAGAAGCAATCTACATTAACGTTTTGACGCGAATCAACATTTCCCCATTGGTTCCAGCTACCGATGTTATTTAGCTTTAAATGGATGTTATTTGTATAACCTGAACTAACTCCGTTAGGGTTTGTATAATGAGCATATGTATATAAATATGGCCATTTATTATAATTATTGATTGGCTGTGTATCTAGATGAGTGTAATATTTATAAGAACCATTATAATAAAGTTTATTATTATCTAATCGAGTATCACTCTTATCATTAGTTTGATTATATAAAACGGTTCCACCTGTTGTTTTAGGAACATAAGCTTGTCCTAAATTTAAGGTTATCTTTCTTTCAACTACATAGGTTGCATAAGTTTTATTAACATATCTATTAATAAATTCTGCACTCATTCCCGCTTCACTAATTATCTCAGCTATTCTTACTGTTTGCGGATCTTTAGTTTCAAGAATCTTTTCTTCGGCAGTTGAATCTATTTTATTAGGATTACTATCATTTGTGAAATAGGTTGTTTTATTATTTAAGTAACCACCATTTTTCTTTAATGTATATTTTTCATCAACACCTAATGAGTATTTTTCATCTTTAATTTGATCATTACTAAAGCTTTGAATTCCCGCTACTACTTGATCAAACTCATTAGAAGCTTGAATAACTTGAACTTTATATTCTTTAGCTGGATCTCCTTCAGTACAAGGATAGTTAGTAAATACTTCATAACACATTGTAGCTGAACTACTACCATTTGCGTTACAAGCGCTAAAGTAACCAATCCCGACACCATGTTCGGTTGTACATCTATTAAGTTCTGGTTGACAAGAAATTCCACAACCGGTAGCGGTATTACTACTGATAACACAAGCACTACTTTGCGGTAGACGAGGGTGTTCAGTACCATAATCTTGGGCGATTCCTTTAGGTACATATCCTTCCAAGCCACTAGCTAAACGAACGATATTATTTCTTTTAGTTGTATTTAGGAAACTTACTATTAAATCATTGTTTGATGATAAACGTGCTGATTTATTTGATCCATATACTTTCTGGTAACATGAATTAATACAATCTTGAGTATATTTACCACCATCACAGCGATTAATACATTCATCGAATTCTTCAGTTGGTCCAGCTCCTGGTTCACCGTTATGGTTAGCAGGTCCTCCCCAACACTCAGCTGTATATAAACATTTTGGATAATATACTGGTTCAGCTATCTTATAGGGAGTACATTCACGAACAATCGTAATGATACTTGTATAAGAGAAGCCTCCGCCAGCATTGACTGGTTTAGGATCATCATATGATAGTGATAAGGTTTCAGTACATAAAGCTTTCCAGTACTTACCACCTAAACCATCCAGGAAATATTTATATGATGATAAACTATTTTGAACGTTAGTGGTGTTATCAGCATCAGAATTTTTAAACTGACACGTATAAGCTGCACTACCTTGAGTTGTTGTTTGATAACCAAGATTTAAATCTTGAACTTTTTGAATTTTACCTTGAATAATACTAGCTATGTTTGAATAATTATTTGCGAGTATTTTTTCTTGATAACATTCTGGAACTAATAAAGCTTCTACACTTTCCGCAGCATGTCTACTACGGTAATTAATACAAATTTGATTGTTATACATTGGATTATCAACGTTAGACGATACTCCCCCACGAATATGACCGATACTTACACCTTCACATTCGCCAGATGCTAAATAAATTCCAAAGTAATAAGAAGTTCCAGGAATCCAATAAATACCAGCTTTTAACTGTTGACCGGTATAGGTAGCCGCTACATCAGTAACTTCACCGTTACGCGGATTAATTGCGAAATCACCACCTGATCTTCTAGCTGATTTGATAATAATCTTGTTAAGATCAGCATCACTTATTAATCTTGAGTCAACTTTAATCTTCCAAGCATAAGCTGAGTGATCAAACTCATAAGTCAAAGCTCTTTCAATCTTACTAGTCAAATTATAATCATTTTCATCAACAGGACAAGTCCTGAAGGTATACGAGTTATTCCCAATTGCGCCTTGAGTAATTCGACAAGCAGTATTCTGTAAATCAGCTTTGATCTTATATCGTGCATTACACTGACCGTTTATGTTTTTACAGGCAGTAGAATCTCCACTACAGTAACACATCTCAGGAAGTCCAAGCGTAGCATTTCCTACTAAATCGGCTTCTTGAATGTATGATAGTAAATTTCTGACTGCACTTCCGGTTTGACTCTGGTTTACTTTATATAATTGATTACCAGCACAAATAAAATTTTGTGATAGTGTATATTCAGCAGCATATACCGAGTCATGATATAGAAAAATCAAACTAATCATCAGAATAAATCCTGATATTTTAATTGTTTTTTTCATAATTACACAATCCTCCTACTTTGTTTTGATTATATCATAGTTTTGGTTAGTTTCAACAGTATATTTGATAACTTTTTCATTTTTTCTTACTTGCCTTGCATCAATTCTAAATTGTGTTTTGTCACTTATACCGAAATACCTCGTACAAGTTATTAAAGAAATAAGCTTATCATTTGAACTTACCTTAACATTATAATCATATAAACTAACCTTTTTAGCTTCTTCTATATAATCTTGTAATTTAGTTTTGTTTTTAATACTAGCACCCGTTTCATCTTCTTTCGATAGAAATGATACAGCATATATTTTATAAATATATTCTTTTCCACCACTTGTATATTGAAGATATAAATTATCTTTCGCAAAATTTTCATAAACAAACGACATTAATTGCTCAAAACGAGTATGAGAAGGATCACGAACTAGTGGCTTACTAGAAATATTAAGAAGATTATGTCCGTATATGGTTTTTCTGTTTTCATTATCTAAAGAGTTGTTTGGCTCCCATAGATAATCAGTACCACTATTATAAGCAGCATTAGTTTCACGAATGATAGGATAATCAATATCGGTTCCTTGAACTCTTATCCAACCAATTGTTTTTGCATCAGCTATTTTAGTTTTATTAACCGAGTCTATTCTTGAAGATACTGGGTAATAATTAGCAGTTTCTTTATTTTTTATTAAGAAAAAAGCTATTATTAAAATTAATATTAATACTATTAAGATAAAGAATCTCGGTTTAATTTTATACTTCTTCATAACAATCTCCTATTTTACATAATATGGATCTAAGTGCGTTCCACTACCTTTAGTCAATTTTACTTTTTTATCTAAATAAACAACTAGTCTCATACCATTAGTTCCATAATTATCTTTAGATACGGAAAAGACCATACCATTTTGAGAATTTATCATATAAGCACTACTACCATCTGGAACATAATCAATTAACCAGTAGTTGCCTTGAAAATAATCTTGAAGTTCGGTATTACCACTAAACATTTCATAACTTGAAACTAAACTTAATTTAGCACTGAATTTTTCAGTTTTTAATTTATTATAGTATTGTCCTTGTTCATAGGTAGGAACCGTAAATTCATGTTTAATAATTAAGTTATCTTTTATATAGTCAATATAATCATTATTTAGTTTATATCCAAGATTCCCCTCTTCTTTGACATTAAATTTTAAAATACCATTAGCATTAGAATAATCAGTATATAAGGTATCATTAGTCTTGACATTTTTTAAAGCACCAATCATAGCTAGTTTTACATTACCATCATCATCTTTATCACTAATACGCCATTCATAACCAGAATAGATAACATGTTCGCCAACTAAACGTGTATTTAATAAATCATTTTCTTTACCAGTATTATAGTCCCCAATTTTATATGGTTTTTCATAACTACCATTACCATTAGATACATATAAATTAGCTTTTAAATTAATTACTGGTCTAACACCCATTAAACTAACATCATCTATTTCTCTTAAACCACGTTGATCGAAATAGTAATGAGCCCAGGCTTTAACTTCATAAGATTTATTAATAAACCAGTAAGGATTGATAGTATCTAAATAACTTCCTGTTGCATTTTTAGTGGCGTAATATTCACCTAGTGTTAATAAGCCAACTGAACTCTTTTTACTATAATTAGTACAGTTTAGAGATGAACTATTATTATCAATAATATCATCGATACACCATTTACTATCTTTATTTACATATTTATCTGCTTTATTTAAGTAACTGTAAAAATAATCATTTAACCATCTTTTAATATTACTATCATTAAAATTATCTTTATTATTACCATAGTTAATAGTAGCTACGTTATCAGCTGCTGCTATTTTAACTGTTCCATCGTCATTAACACGAATTATTTGCCATAACATGCCGGAATACTGTAAATAGTTATTAGCGGTTTTACCTTGATAGAAATTATTATCTGCAGTAGATGATTTTACTAATTCACTTAAGTTACGAGCGACAATAACGGTTCTTTTAACGGTTGTTTCATTATATAGTTTGTCTCTAACTTTATAAGTAACAGTATAAGAACCTACTTTATTAACATTGACTTTACTAGTATCAATAACTACTTTAGAAATATCAATTTTACCATCAACATTATCAGTAACACTTTTTACACCTTGATCTTTATATTCTTTTCCGTAATCAGCAATTATAGTAGTGTCACCATTTAATTTTATTTCCGGTCCTTTATTATCAACTTTTGATTTATAACGACCACATTCTAAATAAACAAAGTATTCATATTCTTCTTTATCATTTTTATAAATTCTAACCCAGCTATCAGGTGAACATAGTTTTTTAGTTTTCGGTATATACAAGGCATTTATTCTTTCACTAGAATATAAGCTCTGTAATGTTACTTCTTTTGTTTCACCTGTTTTTGGATAATAACTAGGATTATTATCGTAATAATCTTTAACAGTATTTAGAAATTCTTTTTCTTGTTTACTAAAGATGTAAAATTTAGAGAAAATTAATTGCCATGATAAAAAGCTAAATAGAAGGATGCCTAAACCAGCACCTCCTATTTTTAAAATTTTCTTTAATTGGTTTGATTCTATTCTTACTTTCATACTATTCCTCCCCTTTTATTCGGTAATAATATTGATAAGTTCTAATTGTAAAATATAAATCTATTTCACTAGCTTCGGTTACTTTTTTATTAACGCTAAGATATAAGTGATTACCACGATAATCAGTATTAATAGCTGAAGTTATTTTTTCTGTATAGATCTTATCACCTATCTTATACTTAATTTTACCATACTTTTTCATAAAACTTAAGAAACTAGCAGTTGTATCATCACCATAATGACCTCTTATATAGAGAATTGTTTTATCATCACTACTGGTAATTTGTCCTTCGTAAACAGGACAATTTAATACATGACACTTTTCATAGGTATAACTGATATTATCTGTTAACTCATAAGTATTAAGTCGGAATTCTTTTTTTGTATCAGCATTGATAGGAATTGTCATATCTTTAGTTAATGAAGAATTATCTTTATTTACAAATTCTCTAATATCACGGATCTTAATTTTAACTTTAATTACTTTATTATTCTTAGAAGCTAAATCTTGGTATGTTAAGAGAAAGTTAGCTTTTTCATTAGGTTCATCTACTTCATAGATTAGAAGATAATTACTAGTTTTTTTACTACCTAATTCTTTACCAGTATAAAGGGTTCCCATATCAACAAAGGATGGATTGTATCTAGTCGAAGGAACATAGTTTTTATTATCGACGAATAGGAAAAAGTTTTCAATATCGAAGGTTCTAGTAGTAGCTAATAAATTTTCTACTTTTATATCTAAGACAATATAATATTTTCCATCTTTAGAAATAACGTTACCAGCATAATCTTTATCAGTTAAATAGGTATTATCAACAGTTAAACGATAATGATTAGCTTTAAAGGTTTGTCCTAGATTATAGATTTTGTTTTCTACATATAGAAAATGATAAGTGTTATAAACAAGTAAACTTAATACTAAGGCAAAGATTATTGAAAGAGAAAATTTATGTTCTAAAAAGAAGTATTTTCCCATTCGGAGTTTGTTTTTAATTTTACGAATTAGAATATCTTTATTAAAAGCTACTTCTACTTCTACTTCTTCACGGTCTTCTTCACTAATTTCAGAAAATTCTTTATCTTTACTAAAACCAAATTTCTTTAAGTCTAAACCAATAGAACGAACTAACAGAATAACGATAATTACATAATATGGTATGGTTGATATTAATAGTAAATCTCTAACTACCATCGATCCTGATAGATTAAAAGCACCTACTGTATTATAAATAAAGAATCTTCTTGTATAAAGAAAGAAACCAAAAGTTACTATATTAGCACACATAATAAAAATATAAGCAGCATAGGGTTTGTTTTTATATCTTAATAAATAAGCTAAAATACCAGAGATAATAATTATTAATAATTGGGCTAAGATAGTGAAAGCATTTACATAGTTATCAATAGAATTAATTAGATTATTATAAAAACTAGTATTAACATATTCTTTAACAAAGCTATATAAAGATAAGTTTTTCCAGAAGGCAAAAAGGATTAGAGCGAGTAATAAAATATTGATTTTACGGAAATTTTTTATTAAAAAAGCATATGGTTTTCTAAGAATCATATCTATACTCCTCCCTATTATTCTATCTTTTTCTATTATAACTTATTTAAGGTGAAAAATAAAGGGAATTTTGGGTAAAGTCGCTTCTTATATTGAAAAGAGCTCATTATTAGCCAATTTTCTCTTAATTTAGTTAGTTATGAATTGTTTGGGGTTAGGACTAGACGGAAAGAATGATAATCACCAGCTGCACCAGGGAAGGAACTAAAATAAAAGATACCAGATTCTGATCCATACTTCATGTTACCACCACGATCAAACCAAGAGTAGTTAGTAGATAAAAAAAAGGAACCATCACTATACCAAGAACTCATATGATAATTACTAAGATCAATCCTTTCATTAAAAAATGAGCCCATTTCACCTGTCGCATCACCTAAAATTCTTTTATTATAGTTAGTTACAACTGATGAAGTATATTTATCATAATATTTATTCCAATTATTATTAGTAAAAAAGTCACTATATAAAGTTGTAATACCACTCCCGCCGCCTATTTGTAAAGAAGCAACATTATAACCCATAACATATTCCGCGGCTCCTCCACTCATATCATAAATCCCACTTATGTTACCGGTAGTAGATGCAAAAAATCCTGTCTCTGTATTATATAGATTAGTCAAATCACTAGTATTACCATATCTATTACATGCATCAATATTAGAAGTTATTAAACACGTTGGTTCTACTGTAGCTGAATAACCTGTTAGATAAGAGATATTATTATTGATTCTCACTGATGATGATGAACCATTCTTACTGTGTTGTAAATAAGCAACTGCTCCCCACTCCGTATTTTTCATCATATGACTGTCTAAATCTCTTTGATAATCATAACTTGCTTTAAAAGCATTCCCTATTGTTACAGTTCGCCATGAATAAACATTAGGTTTAACTATTATTTTATTTGCATCATTACTATTTATTTGGGCTTCCTTTTTAGTGCTAGCACCATCATAACCAGTTTCAAACTTTCCTACCCAAAAACCTGTTGAATCGAAGGCTTGAAAGGCAGGATGAGTCATATAGTCGCCTATTTTACAATTACCACTTTCTCCTGATGTTCCAGGAGTAGTACATTCGCCACTATTTGAATCACTTGTATCAGTAGTACCAAAACTTATAGGAATTGTATGTTCCTTTTTCTGAATAGTAGTCAAACTAGTATAATTACCTAAATCCCATAACTGATAACTATACTTAGGTATCCAGACAAAGTATGATTCAATATTCTCTTCTGGTATTATACCACCATTATTATAGTTAATAGTTTTATCTTTTAAGATAACGGCATTAGCCCAAATCTTATTTTCATAATTATACCACTCACTAGTTATATCAGCCTTAGTTACAGTCCCATCATTAGCTATATTGATAGGAACAAGATTATCTTTTAAGACAGGATCAGTTCCATTTAATAATGCTTCAGTATAAATACTTGGTTCACTTACGACATTAGCGTTAGCATACACGTTTACTGTAGCTATAAAACTCTTATCGTTTAAGTCACCACTACTAAAGTCAGCTTTATCATCTACCCACATACGAAGTCTAAAGTTCTTTAAATAAGTTAATTCTCCTCCAGATACATTTCCACTATATAAAGTCTTCTCAATGTTATCACCTACATCAATGGTTGTATCAGTTAATTTACTAAAAAGAGTTGGTTCTATTATGGATGTATCAGTATTACTAGTCATATCAGTTAAATAAATCTTAACTGCATCATCTATTAAAGTACTTGTCTTTTTCTTTCTTAAAGTTACTTCATAATTAATAGCTTCGGTTCCACTATTAGTAGATTCTACTTTAAAGTCAAAAACATAACCTTCAGTTGCATAGTTCTTACCTATTTCATCACTTACTGGTAAGGCATTAGTTATGCTTATTCCATTTCCCACACCGGTATTTTCAGTATAAAGAAACTTTAAAGTTCCACTAGTTATCGTGTTTTCAGTAGTTCCTAGCTTTGTATAATTAAACACTGCATAAGTTACTCCTACTGTTATTAAAATAAGAGTTATAATTCCTAAGACTCCCATTATTACTTTTCTATTATTTATACTGATACCTCCATACTACTAGTATCGCAATTCTTATTTCTATTATGTACTTAGTTTAACATTTATAGGTATCTTAAACAAGAAAAACTTCCCAAAAACTGTTAGTAGTGGTATAATTTTTAAATATGGAAGGGATGTTTATGAAGAAATTAAAAATAGGTTTAGTTATACTATTAATTATAGTAATTACTGGATGTTCTAAAGGTTATACTAATAAGATTTCTTATGATGATTATGAAAAATTAATTGATAATAAAGAATCGTTTATATTAGAATTAATGAAAGATGATTGTACTGCTTGTCAGAGTTTTAAACCTAAATTAAAAGAAGTAGCAGATGAATATAAAATAGAAATTAAATATATTAATACTGATGATTTAACTACCAAACAATTAGAATCTTTTGGGATTAGTGGTACCCCTACTGTTATTTTTTATATCGATGGTAAAGAAGAATCAACAGCAGCTAGAATTAATGGTAATGTTTCTAAAGATAAAATAATATCTAAATTTAAAGCTAGTGGTTTTATAGAAGAATAAAAAAGAACTTTTTTAAGTAAAAGTCCTTTTTTTTAATCTTCTTTTTCTAAGAAATCTATTTCTTTATGTGGTTCATTTCTTAATAAATCATTATAATCTTGTTGTCTCAATGCTTCATATACACATATCGCAACACAATTAGATAAGTTTAAAGATCTAACATTAGAAGTCATTGGGATACGCATACAATGATCTAAATCTTCTTTTAAAATATCTTTGGGTATTCCAGTTGATTCTTTACCAAAAAATAAATATATATCTTTAGTAGAATCTGAATAATCAAAACTAGTATGAGGTTTATGACCATATCTAGTAAAATAATAAAACTCACCATTATTTTTGTCTTTAAAATCAGAGATATTTTCATATACTTGATAATCTAATTTATCAATATAGTTAACACCACTTCTTTTTAAATGAGCATCATCAATTGAAAAACCTAATGGTTTAATTAAGTGAAGTTTAGTATTAGTCGCAACACAAGTACGCATTATGTTACCTGTATTTTGTGGTATTTCTGGCTCAAATAAAACAACATGTAACATCTATGGAGTAGCAGCAATATTATGATTTTCTAAGAACTTAGCTGCATCTTCTTTCGTTATTGTTTTTCCATTATCAGCTTTTAAAATATCTTTAACTTCACCATTTTCAAAAATAACAATAGCTGGATAGCCAGTTAATTTAGTGTTATAGAATTTATTAAACTCTTTTATAAAAGTCTTTGGTTTATTCTCATTAGTTAAATTTAGATAGGTTATTGTGTTTTCTAAATGTTTATCTTTAATTACACTATTAAAATCTTCTTCAAAATTACGACACTTTTGGTCTGTTACTACTCCTACGTAGATTACACTATTTTCATTTTCTCTTATAAAGTTATATATTTCATTACTATTAATTTCTTGAATTAAAGTCTCTTTAATAATAGAAATATTTAATTGATAATTAACTCTATTTAAATACCAATTTCTAAATAGTAATACTGAAAAGATAGTTACTGCGAAAATTAACATTATTTTAAAGTAGCCACTAACTAAGTTTTTATCCGTTTTTTTGGATGTTTTTTTAGTACTCATATTATCACCTATCCTTATACATTCCATTTTACCATAATTATTAGTTTTTGATAAGTATGTTTTGATACTTTTTAATCTGGTTTAATGTTTCATCATAACTTTCTTCAAATAGTTCTAAACGGAAGTTTCTAATACCTAAATCATATAATTCATCGAGGTTATTATTTTCTATTGGTTTGTAAGATAAGATATGAGTTAGTTCATTATTATTAATAATAGGATACTTTTCATTATTACGATCTTTTAAATAATATTGTTTATCATTCATGCAAACATTACATGGTTTTTGATCATTGTTTACTAACATATTTAAAGGACAATATTTCATAATCATCATTTCAATACGTCCATAAATTATTACTTCTAAAAATGACAGATTAGAAAAGACTGATGATAAACTTTTAATATTATCAATATTACTTTCAACAGATATAGTTATAGTTTTTACTTTCTGAGATAATAAATACTTAATATATTCTTGGTTAGTTACATTAAGATAATAGTCAGTTATTATACTATTTTTTTCTTTATATTCTTCTAACGAACCTATTTCTCCTATTAGTAGTCTTTCATTTGTATATTTCTTATAAGTGTTTTTTACTCTATCTAAACGCAAATAAATATTTTGGTAATTATGATATTTATTATATAGTTTTTCATCAGTTACATAGATATTATCAACATTAGTTTCTAAACAAGCTTTAAGCTGGTCTTCATTTCTAACTAAAACATTTATATTTGTTTTTTCTTGATTAGGTATATTTAGTTCTGAGTCTTTAATTTTATTGATTAAGACTGGTTTCTTTTTTGTTTTTCTAATATTTATTAACTGTTCTACGGCTTCACGTCTTATCTCATTTATATCACTAATTGGGATAAATAAATCATCTTCAATGGTAGTTGTAAGCTTAGAAATAGTAAATGGTGTATTTCCTAGTTTTCTTATTTGATGTTCGATTCTTTCTTTCGTAGTCGCTGTCTTTTCTGCTTTACTAATAATATTCCTTTCTATAACTATTTCATTTATAGTATCAGATAATTTTAAGATAAAGCTATTTTCTAATCTAGCTATTACTGTTACTTCTACAGGTATTTTCTTTTCTTCATACTGTTCTAAAGATTTTAATAATTTAATATCCGTTGTTTTAGTTACTTTACCAGTTGTAGTTAAATTTATTTTATTATCTACTTCTACTACTTGTCCTATTTCTCCATGAGATATTAGTAAATCATTTTGGTTATATAAGTAATTAACAATCATTCCACTATTTTCAGATAAAAAACGAATTCCATCTTCTTGATTTAATTCTTTTGAGAGTTTAATTTTTATTCTTTTGGGAGTTACGAGTATTACTTCACCTATTTCTAAGCCAATATGATTAGGACTTTTTATATTCATTAAATCTTTTCCAGATTTAGAAAAAAGATGTCCTTCAGTAAATTCGCGATTAAATAGTAATAGTAAATTATCTTGTTCTTCTTTAGTAAGATATAATTCTTCCTTATTATGATACTGGTTTATTAATTTTCGATATAATTTTGTGATATAACCGATCGTAGTTGGACTTTTCATTCTTCCTTCGATTTTAAAACTGGTAATATTTGATTTCATAAGTTTAGTAACTTGATTTAAACTATTTAATTCTTTAGGACTTAAAAGATACTTACCTTCAATAGCTACTTTATTATTTTCTTCTAATAATTCATATGGTAAACGACAAATTCCAGCACATTCACCACGATTACCACTTCTATTTAGTAAATGACTACTGAATAGACATTGTCCTGAATAACATACACATAAAGCACCATGAATAAAAGCTTCTATTTCTAAATTAGTAGCTAGTTTATTTATTTCTACAAGAGTCATTTCACGAGCAACAACAATTCTCGTTACACCTAATGATTCTAATAATTTTATTTGTTTCTGATTATGGATGTGTGCTTGCGTAGATACATGAATTTCTAAATTAGGATATAACTCTCTAACTTTCTTTATTAAACCTATATCCTGCATAATAACAGCATCAACACCATTATTATGAAGAAATAGAATATAATCAAGAACTTCGGTTAATTCATTATCAAAAATAACAGTATTAACGGTTATATATATTTTCACTCCATACAAATGACAATACTCAATAGCTTCAATTATTTCTTCATCTGTAAAATTATTTGCGAACTTTCGGGCACCAAACTTTTTACCACCTAAATAAACAGCATCACAACCATTGTGAATAGCTTGTTTTAAAGATTCAAAGTTACCAACAGGAGCTAATAGTTCTTTCATGTTTATCACCACTTTCTTATTATAACAAAAAAAGAAAGATAATAATATTATCCTTCTCTAATACTTTAACTTTTTTTCTAGTTCTACTACAAATGGCTTATGTAGTGATATTCCTAAATTTGCTATTCCAGTAGAATTAACGGTAAAATCAGAAGAGTAAGCAACATATGATACTGGAAGATTATCAGTATGTGGATTATAAGTTCTTCCTTTTGGTATCGCTATCTTCATATTAGAAACTGCTAATAGTTCTTCAAATTTTTTGAAATTTTCTGTATCCGGCATAAGATTTAAAAGACCGGTAAGAATTATAGATGAGGTTGGTTCGGTATTTCTCAGTCCATTAATGTGTAATCCTATTTCATTAAGTTGATTATTATTTACTGTTTTAGAAAAGTTATCAGGTGTTAAATGTGTATTTAAAGTAATAATTTTACTTCCATCTTTTAGTTCATAGTGTTGTTCAATAAGCTTTCTTTGGCGATAGTTTGTTCCTAACCTAAATATGCTTCCACTCATTAGATGTTTTTCTATCATGTCAGACGATGGTTTTAGATTACTAATTATAGCATTATATTCATTTGCAACATTAGTAAAAGGATTTTTTGTTCCTTTAGATAATGATCTTATTTCATAATCCCGTTCTTTAGCATCTATGAACTCTCCAATTTTTCTAATTAATAGCGGAGTTGCTTCTTGTAGTCCCATATGATCAATACCGGAATAGTTAATGAAATCTACTAGTACTTCTGCATCTCTATCATAAATTTTTACATTTTTATAGGTTTCTGCTTTTGCATCATAGATTCTTACGTTTTTATAAGCTTTTGCTTTTTCATCATATTCTTTGGCATTTTTTAAACCCATTGTAAATTTGTTTTTAGGATTAAAAGTAGCTATCGTTAGATTTTGCATATTATCCCTCACTTCTTGGTGGTTATTATAGCATAATAGCCCTAAAAAAGCAATCTTAGAGACCTAATTTAACTAGGATCACATCCTCACCTATTTTCGTTATATTCTTCCAATTTATTTCAGTATCAGCACCACGATTAAAAAGGGAGAAAAAAGTTCTATTTGGTTCAATAATAAAAGATACTATATTACCAGTATTCTCATCTATTTTAACATCAATTATATTCCCAACATTTCTACCATCAGTTACATTCACTATATGTTTGTTTTGAAGATCTGATAAACGCATACTTCTCACCTATTTAAATATATGAAAAAAAGCATGTAATCATGCTTTAGTTTAATAACTTTCCTTCTTCTTTGGCTTTTTCAAGAGCACTCGCTAACTGATCTGCACAAGAAGTCTTTCTAATACCACAAACATTTCCTTTACACATATCGATTATTTTATCTGCAGACCAACCATCAATAAGTTTAGATATCATTTTTAAATTACCAGAACAACCACCAATAAATTCAACATTACTTATAATATTATTATCTATATCAAAAGTGATTATTTTAGAACAGGTTCCTTCTGTTTTATATTGATATTTCATGTTAACACCTCATAAGTATTATAACACGTATAATGTTTAATTATAAATTTGTTTTCTCAATATATTACTTTAATTCTTTCTTTAAAGTACTAATAGCATTCTTTTCTAAACGTGATATTTGGGCCTGGCTTATTCCTAATTCTTCAGCTATTTCCATTTGTGTTTTACCAATTACATAACGCTGATCAATAATGAACTTTTCTCTTTCGCTTAAATCATTCAGAGCTCCATCAACAGCTAAGGTAATATCAATATCATTCTTAGCTATCTTTTTATCTTCTATTTGATCACATAAGTAAATAGTATCTCCTCCATCACTATAAATTGGTTCAAAGATACTAACTGGACTACGCATTGAATCTAAGGCTGTAACTATTTCATAATCAGTTACACCTAATTCTTTAGCTACTTCTTCAATCGTTGCTTCTTTACCTTTTTCTAAAGTCATTCTTTCTTTAGTTTTCAGTGTATTATAAGCTAAATCTTTAAGTGATCTGCTAACTCTAACACTACTATTATCACGACGATATCTTTTTATTTCTCCCAATATCATCGGTACTGCATATGTTGATAATTTAACACCATGACTACGATCAAAATTATCAATGGCTTTTACTAAACCTAAACAGCCTACTTGAAATAAATCATCTAAGTTTTCATCACTTCGATTATACTTTTTTAAGATACTTAATACTAATTTTAAGTTACCTTGAATTAAATCATCTCTAGCAAGCATATCGCCATTTTCTTTCTTTTCAAAAAGAACATCCATTTCCTCACTAGTTAATACTTTAATATCCGCTGTGTTCACGCCACTTATTTCTACTTTGTGACGTGCCATAAAAAAACACTCCTTTCATATCTATTAAGATACAAAAGAAGAGTTTATATTCAATTATTTAACACCACTTACATGTTCTTTAACGGAATCAACAATCGAATTAGTATTTCTATTATTAGCAGAAAGTAAAGATAATATTAGTAATAATACTAAAACAACAATTGTAGCAGCAGTATAAAGAATTATTGATACTGCAAAGCCCTTTTGATTTAATTTTTTCACCGTTATCACCTATCTTACTAAATTAATTATATAATATTAATTTAGTTTTGCCAAGACTACTTTCTTTTCATCTCACGTAACTTGATTTTTTCTTCTTTAGAGATACGTGTTGATTCTATCATTTTCTGAATACCTTTATTATAAGTCCAATCAGATAAGTTATTATCTATTAAATAGCTAAGTGTCTTCTCTTTATATTTTATATATATAACTGATAGAAGCCAAGCAATAGCCATATTTACATAATAGTAGTCTGATTTTATATTATCGATTGTCTTAATTACATCATCAATATATTCATCTATTAAAAAATGATCCATCAACATAACTATCATAAAACGAAGTTCATATTCTTTAGTTGAACTTTTATACTTTAACAAATAATTCCATACTTGTGTCTGATTCTCTTTTTTTATTTTGAAACTAGCAGCGCAAATATCACAGATAGCCCAATTATCTATCTTAGGAATAAAAATATCTAAGTATTTTAATTTAGTTTCTAAGTCAAGAGGACAACCTGAAATGAGTAAACCTTCTATCATTGTTTGTTCGTAATATTGATTAGGTATGTTTTTTAAATAACTTTCATCCCAGTTTTTAAGTATTTGTTTAACCACCTTTTTTATTTCGGGTACTCTTACACCAATAATATTATCTATTCCCGGACAAAGATTAGAATGAAACTTTTGATAAGTTAGATCTTGTTTTCTAAATAGTTCTTCAGTTATAGGGTTCCATTTATCCATTACTAATAATTCCTTTAATTAGACTTTTTGGTGAATCATTAGAACTAATACTATTATTATTTACCCATTTTTGATATTCTGTTAATGATAAATTAGGGTTAGTCGTCCAGAATTCCCTCAATTTATGGTAAGTAGCAAATGCAGGTCTATAGGTTTCGGGAGATATTCTATATAAATCTAAATAAAATTCTTCAAGTTCTTTATTAGTGATGTTCAAAGTACTTTCTTTAGTAAAAAGTTGTCCAAAGAAAACTTGTAATACTTTTTTGTTTTCATCCGGTTTAAGAATAAATGGGAATTCAATATTAGAATAATATTTCGCTCCTGTTATATAGAGTTGAAGATTTCTTAAACAACTTTTATCATCTACCATTAATGGAGCAAGGGTTTCTACACTAGTCAATATACCAAAATTTACCTGAGGCATAACTGCTGTTATATAATCATCATGTTTAGTATTTTTCATTAAATGTCGGATAGCTTTTTTGTCAGCTATTTGATGTTCCATCATAAATTTTTCTATTAGTATTTTATATAAAGTTTCTTTTAGATTAAGATCTGAACTATCTGATAAAATTTCATTAATTAGTTGTTTATATTGTTGTATTTTATATGTATTAGTAATTTTATCAGTTTCATTTAAATTAGACATTATAGTCTGATAATTTTGAATTCTTGCTTCAATTTTTTTAGATTCTAACACTAAATTTTCCATGTGCCTTTCTTTGTTATTACTACTTAAAGAGTTAGTTTTAATAAATTCTTTTTTTATTTTGGGGTTACCATTTGCGGCTTGATTTCTTTCTTCTGTTGTAATATTTATAAAGTTGCTAATTTCAACTTCCTTATTATCTCGATTAGCTTCTAAATATAATATTAAATACTCTATTAAATATTCATATATCTTTTCTGTTTGATTTCTTAAATCGTAACTTATTATAAAACTATTAACACTAGTAATAGGCTCTTGTTTGATACTTCTCATTTCTGCACCTCTTTAATTTTTTATAATATATTAATTAATTATATGTGTTCTATTATAACATAGTATTAGTATTATAGTAATTAAAAAACCTTCGTTTTTCTAAGGTTCATTTTTATAATATTAGGGATTAAAAAGTGAGTTCTAAAATCTTTTTTACTATAGTATTCTAAATAAAATTAAATATTGCGAACCTAACAGTAAGCATCTCATTATCATTACGTTGAGATCTTTGCCTTGGGCGTAATGTCCCGCAGGGTCACTGGTTTGCTCGCAGCCTACTATAGCCCCTTTTTCGGCATAAAATTTATATAATCCCAAAGGTGGGAATTTCTTTTAAATTGGCGGAGACAGAGGGATTTGAACCCTCGCGCCAGTTACCCGACCTACACCCTTAGCAGGGGCGCC
>CAYRDW010000004.1:21299-27334 GCA_964423215.1 uncultured Muribaculaceae bacterium | reverse complement strand
TCACTTTTCCCTTTAAATTACTTTCTTCTAAATTCGTCTTCTGAGCTTGGCCGTAAAGCAAAGAAGAATTCCATAACAGAATTAGTAAATGCCTTGAAAAACTATAAAATAACTCCTAAAAAAGAAATAAATGACTATTTAATGAATCAAGTATCAATAAAAATAAATGATAGTATAAGTTTATATGATTTATTAAAAAGACCAGAAGTTAATTTTAAAGATATTAAATTATTTCTTACTAACGAATATTCAAATGAAGTAATCGAACAAGTAGAAATCCAAATAAAATATGAAGGTTATATCACAAAAGCTAATCGTGAAGCCGATAAAATGTTAGATTTAGAAAAAATAAAGATACCAGCAGATATCGATTATACTAAAATTCATAATTTAGCTAGTGAAGCCTTGCAGAAATTAAATAATATAAAACCAACAACTATCGCTCAAGCATCTAGAATTAGTGGCGTAAATCCAGCTGATATTTCAATATTATTAGTATATTTAAAAAAGGAACAAAAAATATGAATTTAGAAAATTTTATAGAAGAAACTAATAAACTAGGTATTAATATTACCAAAACCCAGTTAGATCAATTATTAAAGTTCTATTCTTTATTAATAGAGTGGAATCAAAAAATGAACTTAACTAGAATAACCGAATTAGAGGAAGTATATCTAAAACACTTTTATGATAGTTTAACTATTGTTAAAGTGGTTGATTTAAATCAAATAGAAAGTCTATGTGATGTTGGAAGTGGTGCTGGTTTTCCTGGAATTGTTTTAAAAATAATTTATCCCCACTTACAAATAACCCTAATAGATTCTCTTCAAAAAAGAGTTAATTATTTAAATTCTATAATAGAAAATTTAGAATTAAGTAATATTGAAGCTATTCACACTAGAGCTGAAGATTATGCTAGAGATAATCGTGAAAAATATGATTTAGTAACTGCTCGAGCTGTAGCTAACTTAAAATTATTATCAGAGTTATGTCTCCCAATGGTAAAAGAAAACAGATTCTTTATTGCTATGAAAGCTAATGCTAGAGAAGAAATAACAGCTGCTAAAGATATCATTAAAAAACTAAATGGTAAAATTACTGTAATTGAAGAATTTAATTTACCTATTGAAAATAGTATTAGAACTTTAATAAAAATAGTAAAAACAAATCCTACATCTCATCAATATCCTCGAAAGAAGCTCAAGTAATTAGCTTCTTTTCCTTTAAAGAAAAATCTTGTTTCTAAAAAAAAGTATGGTATAATATAATATAGAATAAAAAGATAAGAATGAAAAGAGGGTTTAAGATGGAAAGAGAAGTAATAGATTTATATTTAGACGATATTATCCCTAATCGTTTTCAACCTAGGGAAGTATTTAATGAACCAGCTTTAAGGGAACTTTCTGATTCAATTAAATCTCATGGCGTTATACAACCAATTATAGTTCGTAAAATAGGGGATAAATATGAAATAATAGCCGGTGAAAGAAGATATAAAGCTTCGGCTATGGCAGGGTTAACCAAAATACCAGCTATTATCCGTAACTTAGATGATAAAGAAACTTCCAAAGTAGCCCTGTTAGAAAATCTTCAAAGAAAAGATTTAACTCCAATTGAAGAAGCAAGAACTTATCAAAAAATTCTTGAATTAGATTCAATGACTCAAGAAGAATTAGGACGTAATATGGGTAAATCTCAAGCATCAATTGCTAATAAAATGAGATTATTATCTTTACCTGATGAAGTTCAAGAAGCTTTATTAAGAGATCAAATATCAGAAAGACATGCTAGAAGTTTATTAAATTTAGATAATAGTGAAGAACAAATAGCTACTCTTCATAGGATTATAAATAATAGAATGACTGTAAGGGAATTAGATCATGAAATTAAAGTACTAAAAGGTATAGTAGAGGAACCACAAGTAGAAGAAGTTAAACCGATAGATAATAATCATCAATTTACTCAACAATCACCAATTCCTGAATTTCAGCCAGTAGTTGAAGAACCGCAATCAGGATCACAACCAGTTGTTATTCCATCTATTAATGCTACTAATAACACTAGTACGATAGATTTCTCTGTAACAGAAAAAGATTCACTACCATCATTTGATATTTTTGAAAATAAAAGTCAAACTCCGGTATCAAAACCAGTGGAACCATTTAATATAACACCACCAGTAGAACCAGAGAAGAAAACATATACAATTGAAGAATTATTAGATGATGACGAATTATATTCATTAAAAGATGCTGTTACTGAAATTAAAAATAGTATTGAAAGTATTAAGAAAAAAGGCTTCTTAGTAAAAATGGATGAAATGGATTTTGAATCAACGTATCAAATAATTATCCAAATAGATAAAAACAATTAAAAGTAGATACATCTACTTTTTTTTAACAAAAGACTAAAAAGGATTTCATAATTAGTATATTTCTGTTAAAATATATAAGTATCAGTTAAAGAAAAGGTGGTAAAATGGGATGGGAAAGATAATATCATTAGTAAATCAAAAAGGTGGAGTAGGAAAGACAACAACTAGTATTAATCTTTCTGCAGCTTTAGCATACTTAGGAAAAAAAGTATTATTAATAGATTTAGATCCTCAAGGGAATGCAACAACAGGTGTTGGAGTAAATAAAGGTGATATCGCAAGAAGCGTACATGACGTAATTACAGGAAGATGTGAAGTAGTAGAAGCAATCGTTAGAACTAAATTTAAAGGTTTATATCTTTTACCTGCTACTATCAATTTAGCTGGAGTCGATATTGAATTACTAGAAAGAAGTAAAGTAGAACCAAATTATTCAAAAAATACACAATTAAAACAAGCTTTAGATACGATTAAAGATTCATTTGATTTTATCATAATTGATTGTCCACCATCATTAGGATTAATTACAACCAATGCTTTAACTGCATCTAACTCAGTAATAATTCCCGTTCAATGTGAATTTTTCGCACTAGAGGGAATAACACAATTACTAAATACAATCATGTTAGCTCAAAAGAACTTAAACCCTAATCTAGATATAGAAGGAGTTTTACTAACAATGTTAGACTCACGTGCTATACTTTGTTTAGAGGTAGTTGAAGATATAAGAAGATTCTTTAAAGAACGTGTTTATAACACAATAATTCCCCGATTAGTAAGAATAGCAGAGGCTCCATCACATGGAACTCCTATTATCGCTTACGATCCAAAACATAGAGGCACAATTGCCTATATAAATTTAGCAAAGGAAGTGATTGAACGAAATGCAACCAACTAGAAGAAAAGCCTTGGGTAGAGGTTTAGAAGAATTATTTAATAATGAACCAATTAATTATGAACAAATAGAAGAAAAGATAATAACTACAACCCCAAAAGAAGAAATAACAGAAATTAAATTATCAGAATTAAGAAGTAACCCATACCAACCGCGTAAAAACTTTGATGAAAAAGCACTTGAAGAGTTAGCTAGTTCTATAAAAGAACATGGTGTTTTTCAACCAATCATCGCTAAGAAGAGTATTAAAGGTTATGAAATAATTGCTGGTGAACGTCGTGTTAAAGCAGCAACTATGGCTGGTAAAGAAACAATTCCCGCTATCGTTAGAGATTTTAGCGATCAAGATATGATGGAAATAGCTCTTTTAGAAAATCTACAAAGAGAAAACCTAAATGCTTTAGAAGAAGCTATGGCCTATAAAAAACTAATTGAAGAATTATCACTAACACAAGAAGCATTAGCTGATCGTTTAGGAAAAAGTAGAAGTCATGTAACTAATATGTTAGGGATATTAAGTTTACCTGAAACAGTTAAAGATATGATAATGGAAAACAAAATTTCTATGAGTCATGCTCGTGTTTTAAGTAAAATGTCAGATTCAAATAAAATAACCGAGTTAGCTGAAAAAGTTATCATTGAAAACCTAAGTGTTCGTCAGTTAGAAAGCTTATCAGTTGATAGTATTTATGAAAAAAGAAATAAAATTCAAAAACCAAATAACCTAAATAATGAATATAAAGCCATTGAAGAAGAGTTATCAGAAAAATTAGGAACAAAAGTAAAGTTAACTAATAGTAAACTCGAGATAGCCTTTGTTAATAATAATGATTTAAATAGAATCCTAGAAATTATAGGTTTTGAAAGCTAAGGAGGATCAAAATGCTAGAAAAGGTATTAATTCCACAAGTTTATTTGCCTATTATCTATCTTTGTATAGCCATCTTAGTAAATGGTATTATTAAAAGAATAGTAAATCGTGTAATTAGAAATAGACAAAAATCTCAAAGTAAGAATAGCTATAACTATAAAAAAACTGAAACATTTAAAGTATTAGTAAATAATATTGTTAAATATGTAATTATTCTATTTCTTATTTTAGCTATATTAACTGTTTATGGAATCAATGTAACATCTGTTTTAGCAGGATTAGGAATTGTTGGACTTATCGTTGGTCTAGCTCTTCAAGATTTAGCTAAGGATATAATAGCGGGAGTAAGTATCATTTTAGAGAACCAATATGCAATAGGTGATATTATTTCTGTAGGAACCTTTAAAGGTGAAGTAACTTTCTTAGGTTTAAAAACCACCAGAATAAAAAACTGGGAAGGCCAAGTAAAAATAATATCTAATAGAAATATCACTGAAGTTATAAACTATAGTATGGAAAACTCTTTAGCAGTAGTAGATATAAGTATCAGCTCTGAAGAAGATATTGAAAAAATTGAAAAAAAATTAATCAAATTAGCAGAAGAACTAAGTACTACTATTCCTAAATTAAAAGGAAAAGTAGAAGTCCTTGGTATTGATAATTTAACTCCTTTATTGGTTACTTTTAGAATTATAGCTCCAACTCAATCAATGGAACATCTTTCTGTTGAAAGAGCAATTAGAAAAGCTGTAAAACTTTGTTTAGATAAAAAGAGTTAGGTAGAGGTGAATAATGGAAAATAAACACGAATATCAACTAAATTCTCATGTAATAATGAAAAAAGGCCATCCTTGTGGTGGCAATGAATGGGAAATTATTAGATTGGGTGCAGATATTAAGATAAAGTGTTGTAACTGTGGTCGCTCAATTATGATTCCACGAATTGAATTTAATCGCAAACTAAAAAAAGTTCTAACTAGTGAGGAAGTATAACATGAAAGAAAAGAAAAGAATAAAATTAAAAAAGTTTCATTTTCATCCCGTTACTACATTTATTATTCTAATCGGTTTAACTATCGTTTTAAGTGGTGTTTTTTCATTACTACAAGTTCAAGCAACTTATAGTAAACTTAATCCCACAACTTTTGAATTAGAAAAAACCTTGGTGACCGTAGAAAATTTATTTAATTATGATGGTTTGAAATATATAATTAGTAATGCAGCTAGAAACTTTATAAGTTTTACAACTTTAAGTACATTACTAATATCATTGATAGGACTGAGTGTTGCTCAAGCGACAGGGTTTTTAGATACTTTTATTAAAAAGTTCTTAAGCAAAATAGATAACAAAAAATTAACTTTTATTTTAATCTTTCTTGCGACAATATCCAGTTTAGTAAATGAAATCGGATATGTAATACTAATACCTTTATCGGCCTTGATATTCCTCAAAAACAATCGAAATCCATTAGCGGGAATTGTAGCTGCTTTTACAGGAGTATCATTTGGTTATGGAGTAACTTTATTTGTTGGATCAATGGAGGTCAACCTAATCCCAACAACAGAAATGGCAGCTAAAATGATTGATGCCGGATATCATGTATCATTAACATCAAATTTAATAATGATAATAGTAACATCTATCATTCTATCAATTATTGGTACACTAATTATTGAAAAAATAATTATTCCTCGTCTTGGAAGATATAGAGATCCAAGTGGAGTAACTGAAGAAATAGAAATAATTGAAAGTATAGAAGAAGCCGAACAGAAAAAATTAGAAGAAGCAATCCGTGAGAAAAAAGGTTTAAAAAATGCACTAATTGCTACGATTCTTTTTGTCTTATTCTTCATCAATATCCCCCCTAGTTACAATATAACACTCGTATATTTAG
>CAYRDW010000004.1:16994-21289 GCA_964423215.1 uncultured Muribaculaceae bacterium | reverse complement strand
AAGATTATAAAACTATAATTGATGAATTAAGAAAATAATATAGAAACAAAAAAAAACGAGAAATTGAGGCTTAAACCTTAAAATTTCTCGTTTTTACATTACATATGATGTTTGTCTTATTTTTCATCTATGCATTAATACCTAATCTTCCATTTTCAGGAATGTTATTAGATATGGATGAAGTAACTTATCTAGGACAAGTGTTTGGAAACAACTCTTATTTTCAAGATGGTTTTACCTTTATGATAGCTTTATTCTTTATCGTTGTAGGTATTGCTTATGCATTAGGTGCTAAAACTATTAAAAATGATCGAGAATTAGTAACAGAATCAAGTAAATATATAGCTGATATTGGTAGTTTAGTCATCTTAATTTTCTTTGCAGCCCAGTTTATAGCTATCTTTAAAAAAACTAATTTAGCAGTTATCATCACCGCTTGGGGTGCTAACTTAATAAATAGTCTTAATTTTACCGGAATTCCATTAATATTATTAGTATTAATAGTAATAGCGGTTGTTAATTTATTCGCAACAACACCAGTAGCTAAATGGACTATTTTAGCTCCAGTAGTAGTACCTAAACTAATGCAAGCAAATATTTCACCAGAATTCTCACAATTCTTACTAAGAGCAGGAGATTCAATGACAAAAGGTATTACACCATTATTAGCTTTCTTTGTAATCTTTATTGGTTATCTAAATATGTATAACTCAAATAAAAAAGTTCCAATAACGATTGGTAAATCCCTTAAATTAGTTACACCATACTGGTTAATAATAAGTTTAGTATGGATAGTAATAATATTATTATGGTATATAACAGGACTCCCAATAGGACCTAACGTATATCCAACGTTATAAAAGATGTACTAGCAAAAAACATAGATTTATGTTAATCTGTATACAGATGAAGGAAACTTCATACAATAAAAAAGAGATACAAATGATTTTCGTTGTTAGGTGTGTCTCTGTAATAAATTAAATAGTTAAAAAGTTAAGAAAAACACCATATCAATTACCGTTGATAGGTGTTTTTCTTATTTGCCTTTGTTTTTTGGCTTTTGATTTAATAGTATAATTAGCACAGCTAACATTACTAAATATTCCAAGTTGTCCTTTCCACATCGACATCACCTCCATTCCTAGAGGAACACCTAAACAATCGTCTGTATCTCTCTATTAATTACAATCTATAGTTAATTGTAAGTAAACAAAAATATATGATTTTATTGACTATTCTTAACAAACAGATTATCAATAGTTGACAAAAAAGAATAAACTTGAAAGAAAAAGTATATATGGTATAATGTATTCTTAGAAAAGAGGTAATATTATGGGTTTAACAGCAGGTATAGTAGGTTTACCAAATGTAGGTAAATCAACATTATTTAATGCCATAACAAAGAAAAATATATTAGCAGCTAACTATCCTTTCGCAACCATCGATCCTAATATTGGGGTAGTAACTGTACCAGATAAAAGATTAAATGTTTTATATGATATGTATAATCCCGCAAGGTTTTTACCAACGGCTTTCGAATTTACTGATATCGCAGGATTAGTAAAAGGTGCCAGTCAAGGTGAGGGATTAGGAAATAAATTCTTATCACATATCCGTGAAACAGATGCGATTGTTGACGTAGTAAGATGTTTTGAAAATACTGATATTATTCATGTTGAAGGAGAAGTTGATCCTATTCGTGATATAGAAATAATAAATTTAGAATTAATACTTGCAGATTTAGAAGTGATTGGTAATCGTATTGACAAAATAGCTAAAAAGGCTCGTTCTTCAAAGGATAAAGATGATTTACTAGAACTAGAAGCTTTAGAAAAAGCTAAAAAAGCTTTAGGAGAAAATAAATCTTTAAGAACAGTAGATTTTACTAAAGAAGAAAAACTAGCTATTAAAACCTATAGTTTCCTAACTTTAAAACCAATTATTTATATGGCCAACATTAATGAAGATGAAGTATCTGAAGAAGATAATAAGTATGTCACAGCAGTAAAAGACTATGCAAAAGAAGAAGGTGCAAGAGTAATTAAAGTCTGTGCTAAAATAGAAGAAGAGTTAAGTCAACTAGAAGAAAATGACAAACAAGAAATGTTAGAAGCCTTAGGAATCAAAGAGAGTGGTTTAGACCAGTTAATTAGAGCTACCTACGACCTATTAGGTCTAGCTACCTATTTCACTGTTGGTGTAGAAGAAGTACGAGCATGGACCTTTAAACAAGGTATGAACGCTAAAGAATGTGCAGGTATTATCCACAGTGACTTTGAAAAAGGATTTATTAGAGCCGAAGTTATCTCTTATCAAGATTTAGTTGATCATGGAAGTGAATTAAAAGTTAAAGAAGCTGGTAAAGCCAGATTAGAAGGCAAAGACTATTTAATGGAAGATGGAGATATCTGTCATTTTAGATTTAATGTCTAATTAAATAAGTAAAATTACCGAAAACCATTTACATAAGTGGTTTTTTTTGGTATATTACTAGCGAGTATTGAAAATACTCCTTGCCAAGTAATTTGGCCATAGTCCAAAAGGAGGTGTAAAAATGAGAAAGTACGAAATTATGTTTATTGTAAAACCTGATTTAGAAGAGGCAAACATTAAAACTGTTGCAGATAGCATGAAAAAAACATTAGAATCAAATGGCGCTAAAATGCTAGATGTTAAGGAAATGGGTCAAAAAGAATTAGCCTACGAAATCAAGAAATATAAGACTGGTTACTATTTCTTATTTACTATTGAAACTGAGAATATAGAGGCAATTAATGAATTTGATCGTCTTGCCCTAATCAGTGAAGATATTATTCGTCACTTAATAGTAAAAATAGAAGATTAAGAGAGGTAAGTTATGAATAAAGTATTTCTAATCGGAAGATTAACAAGAGATCCAGAATTGCGATTCACAAGTAATAATATCGCATCAGCTACATTTAGTATAGCTGTAAACAGAAATTTCACTAATCAAAATGGAGAAAGAGAAGCAGATTTTATTAATATTGTTGTTTGGCGTAAGCAAGCTGAAAATGTTAAAACATATTTAGGTAAGGGTAGCCAAGTAGCAATTGATGGTAGAATACAAACTAGAACATACGATGGTCAAGACGGACAAAAAAAATATGTAACCGAAGTAGTTGCTGATAATGTACAATTCCTAGATTCAAGAGGAAGTAGTGCATCGAATACACAATCTACTCAGTCTACACAATCAGCAAGTCCATATGACTTTGGTAATGATCAAGAACCAACAACTACCAATATAGCTTCAGATCCTTTCGCAGATTTTGGTTCATCAATTGAGATTAGTGATGATGAATTACCATTCTAAAGAAGGAGGAAAAAATCATGGCAGAATTCTATAAAAAGAAGAAAAAAGTATGCTACATGTGTACTGGAAAAGATATCAATTATAAAGATTCAGAGAATCTAAAAAGATATATAAATGATAAAGGTAAAATTTTACCAAGAAGAATAACAGGAGCATGTGCAAAACATCAAAGACATATCGCAGAACAAATCAAAAGAGCACGTGCAATTGCATTACTTCCATTTACAAAATAAGAGATAAACGAAAGTTTATCTTTTTGTTTTATAATATCGTAATACTAAGTAAGAAATCATGACAGAATCACAATTTTATTGTATAATAATACTGTGACATTTCAAGGAGGAATTAAAATGAAAGTAATTTTTATCAAAGACTTGAAAAAACAAGCTAAAAAAGGTGAAGTAAAAGAGGTAAAAGACGGATATGCACAAAACTTTTTAATAAAAAGAGGATATGCCGTTCAAGTAACAGAAAAAAGTTTGGAAACCTTAGAAGAAGAACGAAAAATAGAAACAGAACAATTAAGTCAAAAGCGTCAAGAAGCTATTAATATAAAAGAAAAATTAGAAAAACAGTCATTACTATTCAAAGTTAAGACTGGAGAACAAGATCGTGTTTTTGGTAGTATTAGTCAAAAACAAATCAAAGATGAACTTAATAAAAAGGGTTATAAATTAGATAAAAGACAAATTGAATTACCCTATAATTTAACATCACTAGGATATCACAATGTAAAAATAAATCTATTTAAAGATATTGACGCCACTATAAGAGTTCAATTAGTAAAATAAAAAAAGAGGTGTAACTATGGCTATTAAAACAATTCCTAAAGACTTAAATGCAGAACAATCAGTATTAGGAGCAATGTTCTTATCAAAATATGCAATTGAAAAAGCAACTGATCGTTTAAACAAAAATAGTTTTTTTGATGAAAAAAATGGTATTATTTATCAAGCTATAG
>CAYRDW010000004.1:0-16984 GCA_964423215.1 uncultured Muribaculaceae bacterium | reverse complement strand
TGAGTATAATAGTATGGACGATGCCCGTGAGTTTATTTATCAAGCTATAGTTGATCTTTTTGAGAAGAAAACCCCAATAGATTTAACTACTGTAACATCAGAATTAAATCAAATAAAAAAACTTAATGAAGTAGGTGGCGTAGAATATTTAACAGAAATAATTAATACTGTGCCTACTGCTGCCAATGTTGAATCGTATGTTAAATCAGTGGAAGACAATGCGATGTTACGTACAGTAATCGATACTTCTACCGATATAGCTACCTTAGCCTATGAAAATGAAGGTGAAGTAGCAGATGTTTTAGATAAAGTAGAACAGAAAATAGTTGGAATTATTAAGAATCGTCGTAGTAGTGAATTTAGATCAATTCAAGAAATATTAAACTCAGTACAAGCTAATTTAGAAAAATTATCAAAATCTAAAGGCGATATAACTGGAATTGCGACTGGATGGTATGAATTAGATCGCTTGACATCAGGTCTTCATGAAAATCAATTAGTAATTATAGCGGCTCGTCCAGCTATGGGTAAAACAGCTTTAGCCCTAAATTTAGCTACTAATGTAGCTATTAATACTGATAAAACAGTAGCTATTTTCTCTTTAGAAATGGGTGCCGAGCAGTTAGCTAATCGTATTATTTCTTCATTAGGTCAAATAGATGGTAGTAAATTAACTAATGGTAATCTATTAAACAATGATTGGAAAAGAATAACCGAAGCTAAAAGTCAATTATCTGGAGCTAAATTATATATATCTGATGATGCTGGTGTAACTGTAGGCGATATAAAAACCAAATGTCGTCGTCTCGCAACTAGTGAGGAAGGGTTAGATTTAGTTATTATCGACCACCTTCAATTATTAACTATGGGTGGTAACTATGGAAATAATCGTCAAGCAGAAATAACTGATATCTCCCGTAGTTTAAAAACAATGGCCATGGAATTAAATATTCCTGTAATAGCTCTAGCTCAATTATCACGTGGCGTTGAAAGTAGAGAAGATAAGCGTCCTAAAATGAGTGATTTAAGAGAATCAGGTTCAATAGAACAGGATGCTGATATTGTTGCATTACTATATCGTGATGATTATTACCAAACTCCTAAAGATTCTCAAGAAGCTCCTGATCCTAGTTTAAGTGAACTAATTATAGGAAAACATCGTAATGGTCCTACTGGAAAAATAGATTTATTATTCCGTAAGAAGACCAGTAGTTTTCTTAATTTTATAAAAGAGAAACAGGGTGAAAATAATGGATAAAAAAACAATATTAACTAGCATAATAGTCCTTCTTTTTACTGCCTTAATTGTTTATATTGGTTCTAACCCTACAAGTGCCTATGCACAAGCTTTAGGATTTAATAAAATAGAATCAACTCCTAGACAATTATATCGAGTATATTTAGGTGGTAAATCAATTGGAATAATTGAATCAAAAGAAGCCTTAGAGACATTTATTGATAATAAACAATCAGAATTAAAGACAAAATATGCTGTTAATAAAGTATATATACCTAATGATCTAGATATAATTCAAGAAATAACTTATAATGAAAAAATATCTACTATTGAAGATATCTATAATAAAATTCAAAGTATTAAAGGAGAAGAATCCTTTACTATTGATGGTTATAAGATTATTATTCAAGGAGTTGAAAAAGTTAATGAAGATGGCACAAACGAGAAAACTCCTGATCAAACAATTTATGTTTTAGATAAAGAGATATTCACAAAATCTGTGGAAAAAACAATTCAATTATTTGTAAATTCTGATGAATACAACAATTTTCTTAATGAAAAGCAGCAACCAATCAAAGAAGAAGGAAAATTAGTAGAGGATTTATATATAAAAAATAATATTACTATAAAAAAGGCTCGTATTCCTACAGGTGTTGATATTTACCAAACAGAGGAGTCACTAAGTAAATTACTTTTATTTGGTACAACTAAAAGTCAAGCTACTTATATCGTTCAAGATGGTGATACCATTGAAGATATATCATTTAATAATAAACTATCAACCGAAGAGTTCTTAATAGCTAACCCTGATTATAAAACAGCTAATGACTTATTATATCCAGGCAAAGAAGTCGTTTTAGGAATTATTAGACCACAATTTGATACAGTAGAAGAAGCTCATATTGTTACTAAAAAAACAGTTCAAAAAGAAACAACTTATGAAGATGATGCTAACCAGTACACCGGTTATGAGAGTATTAAAGAAGATGGTGAAGATGGTTTGAGTTTAGTAACTGAAAAAATTCAGTATGTTAATGGTGAAATTGTATCAGTAGTTGTGGTAAAAGAAGAAGAAAAAGTACTAAAGCCAGTTGTTAATAAAGTTGTAGTCAGAGGTACTAAACAATATTCAAACAGTGGTACATGGAGTGGAGAGATTCCAGTAGGTGTCGGTAGCTGGGTTTGGCCTACTCAAGTACCATATACAATTTCAAGTAGATTTGGTTATCGCTGGGAAAAACTTCATGAAGGAATTGATATTGTAGCTGGTGGTTATGGTTCACCAATTAAAGCTGCTAATAACGGTGTAGTTGTCCAATCAGGTTATACAAAAATAAACGGTAACTTTATTGTTATCGCTCACAAAAACGGTTATTATACAATGTATGCTCATCTTGCGACTAGATTAAGACAAGTAGGGGATGTAGTCTACGCAAATGATCAGATAGGAACAATGGGAAAAACAGGTAAAGCATCTGGAGTGCATCTACATTTCGCAATTTATAACGGAATGCCATACCGTGGTGGAAGACCTATAGACCCATTCAGTATATTTAAATAATGATAGTAAAAGTATTAGCTAGTGGCTCAAAAGGAAATTCAACATATCTACAAACAAATAAGTTAAAAATACTAATCGATATTGGTGTATCATATCAGTATTTAGCTAGTGAATTAGATAAGTTGAAAATCGACCCCCACGATTTAGATGGACTACTTATTACTCATACTCATTGCGATCATATAAAAGGACTACAAAGTCTAGTAAGAAAAACTAAAATACCAGTATATGTAACTGAAAAAATGATAAAAAATCTTAAAGAAAAAATCCCTTTAGATAATATAAAAGTATTAGAGGATGAAACAATTCTATCAGATTTAGAAATAAATTTAATTCATACATCTCATGATACCGAATCAGTAGGTTATATATTAAAAAGTGAAGAGAAATCAATAGTTTATGTAACTGATACAGGATATATCAATCGTAAGTATTTTGAAAAACTAAAAAATCATAGCTTATATATTATTGAAAGTAATCACGATGAAAAGATGTTAATGGAGGGTCCTTATCCCTATATTCTAAAACACCGAGTAATTGGTGATAAGGGTCATTTATCTAATAATACAACGGCTAAGTTATTAACTGAATTTGTAGGAAATAACACTAAAAAAATAATATTAGCTCATATTAGTGAAAATAATAATACTTATGATTTAGCTTATCAAACTACTAAAGATGCCTTAGATAAAAATAATATTGATAAAGAAATATTAATAGCTAAACAAAATGAATCATTGGAAGTAGTAGAGGTATAACATGTTAAAAATAATATGTGTAGGTAAATTAAAAGAAAAATATTGGTTAGATGCCTGTTTAGAATATCAAAAAAGACTAACCAAATATACAAATATCGAAATTATTGAAGTGTTAGATGAAAAGATCGATGATAAAAAAATAGCTTTAGAAAAAGAAAAAGAACGCATTGAAAAAAACATAAACCCTAAAGATTATATAATTACTCTTGAAATTGAAGGCAAAGAACTAACATCACCAGAATTAGCTAATAAAATAGATAAAACTTTAATAGAAAACAGTAATATAACATTTATAATTGGTGGTTCCTATGGAATTCATGATGATATAAAAAATAAAGCTAATTATAAATTATCTTTTTCAAAGTTAACCTATCCTCATCAATTATTTAGAGTATTACTGCTGGAACAATTATTTCGTAGTTATAAAATACTAAATAATGAAAAATATCATAAATAGGAAGTGTATGTTGCTTTCCTATTTTTTTCTGTTATAATAAAATAACTCGTGAGAATGGCGGAATGGTAGACGCGCTACCTTGAGGTGGTAGTGGCTGAAAGGCTATGGGAGTTCAAGTCTCCTTTCTCGCACCATAATTTTTTAAAACAAACAAAAGCTTTTACTATTATGAGTAGAAATTTTTATATTGGAGGGTGTTAATGGTGATTGTGCATAAAGGGACACAGATTATAAAAACTGAAAGATTAATTTTAAGGAAATATAATATAAATGACGTAGAAGATATATTTGCTAATTATGCAACCGATAAAAAAGTGACAAAATTTCTTTCTTGGCAACCATATAAAAATATAGATAGTTTAAAAGATTTTGTTTCTAGCCAAGTATTAAATTATACTAATAACATTTATAATTGGGTTATAGAATATTCTGGTCAGGTTATTGGAAGTGTTTCGGTTATAAATACTGATGAAAAAAACGAATCTTGTGAGATTGGTTATTGTTTAGGTTTTAAGTTTTGGAATATGGGACTAATGACAGAAGCCGTGTCTGCCGTAATTAAATTCCTTTTTCTTGAAGTTGGATATAATCGTATTTATGCGAAACACGATATTGAAAACCCTGCATCTGGTAAAATTATGACAAAATGTAATATGATATATGAAGGTAGGTTGCGTGAACATTATTTACGTTATGACGGCACATATTCTGACTCATTGATATATAGCATTATAAAGAGTGAATTTAACCCTTCAGTATAGTATGCAAAGTTCGTTGCATCTTTTTGTCAAAGAGTTAAAAAGAAAACCACATAGAAATTACACTACAATATTAAAATCAATATTTACGAGAAGAGGTAATAGCGATGACATACTTTTATGATAACTATGTAGCAGAAACTTATGGAATGATAGAAGGTAAAACTAACCCTCAAGGAACTTATATTACTCCTAATGGACTACTTTGTGATGTTGACGGTAGAGCTATAACTTCCCATGCGGGTGGATTTGTAATACCTTTTTTCATGAAGTTTATAGATCCTAGCGAGGAAACAATAAAGAATCATACTAAAAAAGAAATGAAAAAAATCTTGAAATATCATGAAAAACAATTAATTTCAAAAAAATTAGATGTCAATCCTAAGGAACAACAAATGCGACTATATTTAGTCAGATATTTAAAAAATGTCTATAAAAGTAAATTAGCAATTTGGGATTCAAGTGCCGGTTATGCTGATTTTTCGGAAGTAACAGGTATCCCCAAGGGAACAGAAAATTTATATGGTAGAGATCGACGTTTAAAGGATATTCTAGTACAAGGTTGTAATTTTGATTCAATAGAAAGTCAAATTTATAGAGGAATAACAACTTCAAAATTCAATATTCATGAAACCTTTTATGATTATATTTTACATGGCTTTAGAATTTTTATAATTCCTAAAAAGGTTTATAGTAAAGAAAAACAAAAATATGTAGATTATATTCAACCAGAATGGATGATTTCCGATAAAGAACGACGTTTAAAAGAAGAATTAGAAACTATATGTAAATATTTTCCACTTGAAGAACGAGAACAATTTTGCCGAGGAAAAGAAAAAATAAAAAGATATGATCTTATAAGTTAAATTTCAATTGAAAAAGAGACTAATCAAATTAGTTTCTTTTATTATCTAAAAAAGTCATATATTGTTTTTTAGACATAATTCTTTCTCCTAACTGGATAAACTAGTAATAGGTGAAAATATGATTAAAATAATTACAGATGTTTTATGGAGTGTAGCCATAGTCTTATTATTAGGTGGCGGAATTTATTTTAGTATTAAACTAAAATTTCCCCAATTACGTTTTAAAAAAATGTTCTCAGGTTTTAAAAACGATAATAATCAAGAAATATCTCCTTATAAAAGTCTAACTATGTCATTAGCAGCTCGAATAGGAGTAGGCTCATTAGCTGGTATTGCTTTAGCTATTTATATTGGTGGACCGGGAACAGTCTTTTGGATATGGTTAACTGCTATAATAACCTCAATCAATGCCTTTTGTGAGAGTTATCTAGGAGCTAAATACCAGGAAAAAGATGGAAAAGCATATAAAGGTGGTCCTTCATTTTATATTAGAAATGGTTTAAAAAACAAAAGATTAGCTATTAGTTATGCTATTTTAATAATAATTGCTTATGTCGTAGGTTTTATGACAATTCAAGCTAATACTATAACTAAATCACTAGAACCATATCTTAATATCTCACCATTAATGATTGGAATAATATTAGCTTTATTATCAGGTTATATAATTTGGAAAGGTTTAAAAGGTATTATCTCAGCTACTAGTAAAATGGTACCAGTAATGGGATTATCTTACCTAGTAGTAAGTCTTTTCATTGTTTTTATGAATATAAATCATATTCCAGCTATCTTATCTACTATTATCAAATCAGCCTTTAACTTTAAATCAGCTAGTATCGGGTTACTATCCACTTTTATTATTGGGATTCAAAGAGGAATCTTTTCAACTGAAGCCGGTCTAGGTAGTGGTTCAATAGCTTCTTCGACATCCGGAGTTAAAAATAAAATAGGTTTAGGACTAATTCAAATCTTAGGTATCTATTTTACTAGTTTTATTATTTGTACTGCCACTGCCTTTATCATTTTAACATCCGATTACACAGCTTTAAGCTTTACCGATATCAATGGCATAGAATTAACTCAATATGCCTTAAAGTACCACTTAGGTAGCTTTGGTAATATCTTTCTAATCTTTTCTATTCTCTCCTTTGCTTTCTCAACAATCATCGCCGGTTATTATTATGGAGAAAGTAATTTAAAATTTCTAATTAAAGACATAAAGAAAACCCATATTAATCTTTTAAAACTATTCACTGTTATTCTTCTAATAATAGGTAGTATAACCTCCCCAACTCTTTTATGGAAAATAGTTGATATACTAGTAGCCTGTTTAGCTATTATAAATATGTATAGTATAATCTCAATGCGCAAAGAAATAGTCGATGACTTTAACTATAAGAAATGATATAATAAAACCAGAAGTTAGGTGAAATTATGATAGGTAATGATTGGGATTTAATTTTAAAAGAAGAACTAAATAAAGATTATTTTAAGGAATTAATTGAATTAATAAAACAAGAATACCAGCTAAAAACAATTTATCCAAAACAAAGTGAAATATTTAAAGCCTTTAGAAATACATCATATCAAGATACTAAAGTCGTTATATTAGGACAAGACCCATATCATGGTATAAATCAAGCTGAAGGTTTATCATTTTCTGTAAAAATAGGAATTAGAAAACCACCATCGCTTTTAAACATCTTTAAAGAACTACAAGCTGACTTAGGTTATGATATTCCAGAAAATGGTAGTTTAGTTCCATGGACTAACGAAGGAGTATTACTCTTAAACACTGTTTTAACAGTTGAAGCTAATAAAGCAGCATCTCACAAAGATCTAGGCTGGGAAACCTTTACTGATGCTGTAATTAAAAAACTAAATGACAAAGAAACCCCAATTGTTTTCATTCTCTGGGGAAGTTTTGCTAGAAACAAAAAAGTACTCATTACTAATCCTAATCACTATATTATAGAGTCTCCTCATCCATCCCCCTTTTCAGCATATAATGGTTTCTTTGGTAGTAAACCATTCTCTAAAACTAATAATTACTTAATCTCAAAAAACATAAAACCAATAAATTGGCAAATAAAATAGAAGACATCAATCTTCTATTTTTCTTTTAGTATTTCGAAAATTTCCACTTTCTCATCAGAATAAAAATCTTTCATCTGATAATTATATACTTTAGATACAATATTAGATGGAAAACATCTAATAAGTTTATTATAAGAAATAATATTATCATTATAGAACTTTTTAGCTGCATTTAAATCATTATCAATTTCTATAAGTTCAAAATTAATCTTACGTAGTGATTCAATCTCTCTAAGCCCACTATCTAAATCCATTAATCCCTTATATTCCGCAATCGCTTTTTCAAGTTCTTTATTTAATTCGAAATTATTAATTTTCTTATTTTTAATCTTAATCAAATTATCTAAATAACCATCTTTATCATATTTTGAATTATAATCTACAAAAATCTTAATAGTTCTTTCCAGTAGTTGGAACTTCTTCTGTAATAATATTTCAATATTATTCTCAGCTTCACTAATTCTAATTCTAATTAATTGAAATCTATTATAGTAAATTACTTCAATTAATATAAAAATCAGAATAATACTAATAGTTCCCCCAATAATATAAACCATTTACCTCACCTATCTTACATATGCATTTTATCATTTAATCGAAAGAAAAACAACTTCTTTTTAATAAGAAGCTGCTTCATTAAATTCAGCATAATTAATATATGTTAACCATAGAAGTACATTTTTACCGTCTTCCTGTTCTAATAATAGATAATCTTTACCATTAGCTATTATTTTCCCTTTAAACATCCGATCACGCCATTCAATAGAATCAGGATAAGAAAGATAAACTGTAATCATCTTTCCATGATTTCTTGAAAAAACCTCATCAGCATATTCAGCATCTACTCGTTCAAGATTAGTGTTAAGAGCACTATTAGTAACACTATTAATATTTTGATAACCTGGAATATCTATATATGGAGGATATGTACTTTGATTTGGAATCATAGTATTATCACCAAACATCATATTTGGATTGTTTTGATTCATAAAAATCTCCTTTCATACAATAAATAATATGTTAAGAGATAATAGAATATTAATTATTATCTAATAATTCATCAAAAACCATATCAGTAGCTGATGGTTCACTTCCTTTAATATAATACATAATTTTTTTCTTTTCATCATGATCAGTTGCGGGCTTACCAGTAATAGGATTTACTAAGACTCCAACGACATTACTAGGTTGTTTATACCATGTGTTTTCTTTATCTTTTAAATAGCCTTCAGTTGCATCTACCCAAATATTACGGGAGTATTTATAATCACCAGTTGAAATAGCACTATTATCGTCATATCCTACCCAAACAGCTGTTACAACATCTTGGTTATAACCAATCGACCAGTGATCTGAATCAGTAGTTCCACTTTTTAACGCTAATTTATGTTTTATTTTAGGTGCTACCCCGATAGCAGTTGGATAATTATAATCTATAAACATAGAATCATAAGTCGTTGTTAATAAATCATTAAGAATATATACTAAACTTTTATTTAAAATATTTTCTTTACTATCATTTCTTTTATATATAATATTTCCCTTTAAATCTTCTACTCTAGATATTAAATAACCATTTACTTTATAACCCTCATTCGCAAAAGCTGAATAAGCAGCAGCCATTTCCATTATATTAATACTGGCAGTACCTAAAGGAAGGGAAGGTATTTCTTCTAAATTGGCTGTAATACCTAATCTTTTAGAAATATTTACTAAAGCATCTTCCCCTAAAAACATATGAGTCTTAACAGCATATATATTATCAGAATAAGAGATAGCTGTCGCTAGTGAAATAGGTTTATTACCATATTGATTTCCATAGTTTTGTGGTGAATACGTCTGATTATTCGCAAAATTAAAAGTCGTTGCTTCACTAGTAAAAGTAGTACTTGAAGTAAAACCATTTTCTAAAGCAGCATAATAAAGAAACGGTTTCATAGTAGATCCAACTTGTCTAGTTGATTGATAGGCACGGTTATACTGACTCTTATTAAAATCTTTTCCTCCGACTAGCGCTATAATTTTTCCTGTATTAGGCTCCATCATAACACTAGAAACTTGTAAATCTTTCTCAGTATTAAGATTATTTTTAATACTATCTTCTAATATTTTCTGTGCATTTAAATCTAAATTAGTATAAATTTTAATACCTCCCGTTTCTAGATAAGAAGCAGGAATTTCCTTAATACCTTTTAATTCTCTCATAACTGCATCTTGATAGTACATTGCGCTAACTAAATCTTGTGAATTTTTTTCACCTATAATAGTTAATTCTTCATTAACTGCCTGCTTATATTGTTCTTCAGTTATAACTTTGTTTTTAAGCATATTATATAAAATATTAACTTGTCTTTTTTTAGCTAATTCATAATTAACAAGCGGAGAATAATTGGCTGGAGACTTAGGAATACCTGTTAACATGGCAGATTCAGCTAGATTTAAATCAGTTGCGCTTTTATCAAAATAAAACTTAGAAGCATTTTCAATACCATACATACCATGTCCGTAGTTAATTGTATTTAAATATCCTTCTAGGATTTCTTCTTTACTATAATGTACTTCTAATTGCATTGTTAACCACATTTCATTAAGTTTTCTTTCCCAAGTTTTATCAAAGTCCAAAAACAAATTCTTTGCATACTGCTGGGAGATAGTAGATGCTCCTTGACTCTTTGTTTTAGAAGTTATATTAACATACATTGCTTTCATAATACGTAAGAAATCAAATCCATGATGATCATAAAAATGTTTATCCTCGGTATAAATAGTAGACTTAATTAACTCGTCTGATATTTGGTTAAGCCCAATCCATTCTTGAGAACCACTACCTTGGAAAAATAATTCCTGTTCCTCATCATACATTAAAAAAGCATTAGCACTTTTAATTTCCAATTTTGGTGACATTCTAATATATAAGTAAACGCCACCAATTATTAAACCACCTAAAACAAGTAAAATGGCAAAGATTTTTAATAGTTTTTTAAATCTTTTCATAATTATCCTCCAGACTCTAATTTTAGTATGAAGAAAAAATTAATAAATATGTACTAACATGATAATATCTTTGACAAAATTAATATAAAAGGATAATATTAATGAGTATAAAAAAATTTAAAAAATAATTATAAGTTAGTATTAATTATCTAAATGAAATTTGTTAAAAATATATTCAAAAAATTATAATTGTGTTATAATATGGCCACAAAAGGAGCGATTAGTAATGAAATTATCACTAGAAGAACAACAATCAAGATTATGCTATTTACAGAATTTAAAACAAAAAGAACGCGTGGTTAAAGATCTTCTACAATATACAGAAGAACCTTACTTATATCCTCCAAAAGATAATGTTGCAAGAATAATCTGGTATTTAAACCAAGCCTTAGAAACTCAATTTTATGATAATGATAAAAATTATTATACAGAATCTATTCTTGGACAATCGCTAAGAAATAAATTTGATGATATGTCTAATAGTGCTTTTGATATCCTTGGAAGTATAAAAATATTAATAGATTATGACAATCCTTGTGATTACCAATCAAATGAGCCTGCTGAAAACAACTTATATATAGAAAAGTATAATAACCTATTAGAATCTGCACAAAATTTTCAGATAGATTCAAGAGTAATAAAAAATTTATCGAGATCATCGTTAGTTTCTTCTATTCCATCAGTTATAATAGAACTAGAACAATTAGGTTATAATGATGTAGTTAGACAAATTACAGAGATTGTTAATGGAAACCCACAGACTCATGGTGAAGAATTATGTAAAAGATATACTGACATATATCATAATAAAATATAGAAAGTTTATGTAGGTATTATATGAAAAAAATAAATTTACAAATAACTTTAATAACTAATGATAAAAAAGATGAATATAGATTAGTAGGAAAATATGATGAAGAACATCAAGTTATTGAATATATTGATAAAGGTAACGATATAATAAAAACAAGATTAGATTTAAAAAACAAACAATTAGTAAGAGATAGTAATACCTATCATCTTTCTTACGAGTTTGATTTAACTAAAGAAACAGTTAATAAAGTAACAGTAAAAGAGTTAAATCAAATAATAAATATCAAGATAAAAACTATCAAATTCAGTGTTATATTAAATACAGTAGAAATTATTTATAAGATTTTAGATAGTGATGAAACAGTTAAATATATATTAAAATATTAGGGGTGAGAATATGAGTATAATTAAAGATTTACAAACAGATATAAGTAAAATTATTAAAAAGATAGGTTTTGATATTGAAGAAGTTACTTTAGTTCCAAGTAGTCGTCCAGAGTTTGGTGAATATCAAATAAATAATTCGATGAGTTTAGGTAAAAAACTAGGACGTAATCCTCGTGAAATAGCTGAAGAGATTACCAAAGAACTAAAAAAAGATTCACGTTTTAGTAATCTTAATATAGCAGGACCTGGTTTTATTAATGTTACTTTAAATAAGGATTTCTATATTGATTTTTTAAATAAAGTATTAGAAAACATTGATAATAATATTGATAAAGTAGAAACAAAGAAGATTATTATTGATTATGGTGGAGCTAATATTGCGAAGACTTTACATGTTGGTCATTTAAGAAGTGCTAATATCGGAGAATCTTTAAAAAGATTAGCTAAATTACTAGGCAATGAAGTGATAGCTGATGTTCATTTTGGTGATATTGGTCGTCAATCGGGAATGGTAATTTATGAAATTAGAGAGAGATATCCCAATTTAAATTATTTTGATGAATCCTATACTGGTGAATATGAAGACCTTCCTATCACTGTAGAAGATCTTCAACAGATATATCCTCTTGCTTCTAATAAAGCTAAAGAAGATGAATCTATAATGGAACAAGCACGTGAAATTACAATGGAAATAGAAAATAATCATCGTGGTTATACCGCTTTATGGGATAAAGTAAAAGAATTATCAATTCAAGATATAAAAGGTATCTATAAACGTCTAAATACTGATTTCGATTTATGGGAAGGAGAAACAGATTGTTACCCATATATTCCTAAAATAATCGAAATTATGAAAGATAAAAACCTATTATATGAAAGTGAAGGAGCTTTAGTTGTCGATGTAATTGAAGAAGATGACAAAGAGCCAATGCCTCCATTAGTAGTATTAAAAGGAAATGGTGGAACTGTTTATCAAACCCGTGAACTCGCAACATTACTTTCACGTGAAGAAAGATTTTCACCTGATGAAATATGGTATTTAACTGATAATCGTCAAGAATTATATTTTAAACAAGTTTTTAGAGCCGCTAAAAAAGCTGGAATAGCTAAACCAGATACAAAATTATTCTTCTTTGGTTTTGGAACTATGAATGGACCAGATGGCAAACCATTTAAAACCAGAGCGGGTGGAGTTATGAATCTATTAGATCTAATTGAAATGGTCAAGGAAGAAACTCTAAAAAGAATTAATCCTAATATTATCTTAGAATCAGAAAAAGAAGACATAGCTGAAAAAATCGCAATCGCTGCCTTAAAATATGCTGATCTTCTACCAGTTCCAAATAAAGATTTTATTTTTGATGTTAATAAATTCGCCGATTTAGAAGGAAAAACAGGCCCATATCTGCTTTATTCAACAATTCGTATGAAATCATTATTAGAAAAATCAAATCAAGATATATCTTCTTTACAAGCCAAAAAACTAAATAATAATAGTGACCGTGAAGTAGTTCTTCAATTACTAAGATTACCAGTAGTATTAAATAATTCCTTTAACTCTAAATCATTAAATGAAATTGCTGAATACCTATATAAATTAACTAGTACGTATAATAAATTTTATTCTGAAAATCATATATTAAGCAGTGAAGATACAAATTTAAAAGAATCTTGGCTAGTTTTAACTAAGATAGTTTATGACACAAATAAAATGCTTTTGAATACCTTAGGAATAGATATACCAGAAAAGATGTAAAAAGTATTGCTTTTATATAAAAAGAATGATATAAGTTTAAATGATAAATTTAAAAAAACAACGGGCTGTTTGTTGAATATATAGGAGGAAGAACAATGAGTCTAAAAACTATGAAAAAAGAGGAACTTGAATTATTATCCAATAAAGATATTACACATTTAATCTTAGAAGAAAAAGGTGGTCAAAACACTGCTGATTTATTTAAGAGAATTATTAAATTATTAGAGTTACCGGAATCTATTTTTGATAACAAAATAGGGGATTATTATACTGCCCTAACAACAGATAAAAGATTTATCATTTTAGAAGATGGCAAGTGGGATTTAAGAAGTCGTCATACTTCTGATAAAATCGTAAAAGTTTCGGAAGAAGACGATGATGATGAAGACATTGAAGATATCAAAGATACTGAAGAAGAGTCAGAAGAATTATATGATTCAATTGATAATGATGAAGATGATATCGACGATAAAGAAGATGATTTAAAAGATTTAGTAGTATTAGATGAGGATGAACTAGAATTAGAGCAATAATTTTAGTTCTTTTCTTTTCAAATCTAGATGTTATGTTATAATATTAATGGTGATTAGTATGAAGTTTATAGAAAAAATAAAATTAAAAGCAACTCAAGATAAACAGACAATCGTTTTACCAGAATCGATGGATGATCGTGTTCTGGCAGCAGCGGAAATAGTATTAAGTGAAAATATCGCTGATGTTATTTTAATTGGCAAAGAAAACGAGATAATAAATAAAGGCTATAATTTAGATAAGGCAGTTATTATTGAACCTACAAATGATTCAAATTATAATCGTTATGTAGAAATGTTAGTCGAACTTAGACAAGAAAAAGGAATGACTAAAGATCAAGCTGAAAAATTGTTAGCAGAAGATTATATGTATTATGCTTGTATGCTTTTATATGATCGAAAAGCTGATGGTGTAGTATCGGGTGCTTGTCACTCGACAGCGAGTACCTTAAGACCTGCACTACAGATTGTTAAAACAAAACCAGGAACAAGATTAGTATCAGGATTTTTTATAATGACAGTTCCTAACTGTGAGTTTGGAAGTAATGGTACTTTCTTATTTGCCGATTGTGGACTTGAACAGAATCCCGATGCTGAAAAGTTAGCGGCTATTGCTGCTACTAGTGCTGTTAGTTTTGAATTGTTAGTAGAAGATGAACCATTAGTAGCTATGCTTTCCCATTCTACTAAAGGAAGTGCTAAACATGAAGATGTTGATAAAGTAATTGAAGCTACTAAGATTGCTAAACAAGTAAATCCCCAATACAAAATTGATGGCGAACTACAACTAGATGCTGCTATTATACCTGAAATAGCTGCGTTTAAAGCACCAGATAGTGAAGTTGCAGGAAAGGCGAATGTTCTAGTATTCCCTGATTTAGATGCTGGAAACATTGGTTATAAATTAGTTCAAAGACTAGCTAAAGCGGAAGCTTATGGGCCTCTAACTCAAGGTATGAAGGCACCAGTAAATGATTTATCGAGAGGATGTTCAATAGAAGATATAGTAGGGGTTATAGCTATTACATGTGTACAAGCGCAAATCTGTGATTATAAATAATATAATAAGAAGTGGAGATTGTATATGAATACTATAGAATTAATTGATAAAGCTATTGAAACACACGAAACACTTGCTACAATTAATGAAAAAGAAAAACAATTAGATAAATCTATGAAGGAATATAAAGAAATGACCAAAAAATGTAGTCACATAGGAGTAGATTTAGGATTATATAAAGGTCATCTAATAAAAAGATGTTTATTATGTTGTCAAACTCTATTTGATAAAAAGAATGAACCACCACATCCTATAATAAAAGCCTTTAAATATAATGATACTCCAACTGAAACAAAAGAAGAGATAAATGAAAGATATAAAGAAATATTTTTTGCCTTAGTTTCTTTAGGTAAAACAAATGACTTATCAAAAGAATTAATAGATAACTCTATTAATACACATAAATTATTCAAAGATATTGAAGAAGCAGAGAGATTTTTACAAACCAATAGACCGATTTATAAAAAAACAGCTCATGACTGTCAACACATAGGATTACACTTAGGAAACAATTCAGAAAAAGACTCAATAAACATCTGTTTATTATGTAGTAAAAGATTATTTCCAAAAGATTTAAGATTAATTCCACAAAGTCATATAATAAATGCTCTTGGAGAAAATGATAATCAAAGTAGAGAAAATGAAGAAATCAGTGTTAAATATAATGAAGTGTTTTTAACATTTTCTACTTTAGGAAGAGAAAACCCAGAATTATCACTACTTGAGTTAATAAATCAAACTCAAAATACCATTAATGAAAATAATAAAAACATGGTAAAAAAACTAGGAGAACAGTAAAACCACTAATTAATAAAACTTGAAAGGATGATTAAAATGATAGAACGTTTAGAAGCCATAGAAGCAAGATATAATGAAATAAATCTAGAGTTAATTAAACCAGAAGTATTAGGTGACATGAATCAAATGCGTACCTTATCTAAAGAAGCTTCAGATTTAGAGGAAACAGTAGCTTGTTATCATAAGTATAAAAAAGTATTAGAATCTATTGAAGAAGATAGAGAATTACTAAAAGATCCTGATATGGCTGAAATGGCCCGTGAAGAATTAGATTCTTTAGAAACAGAGAAAATACAATTAGAACAGAAGATAGAAATTTTATTAATACCTAGAGATCCTAATGATGGTAAGAACGTTATCGTTGAAATCAGAGGAGCAGCAGGAGGTGCCGAAGCTAATATCTTTGCCGGTGATTTATATCGTATGTACTCAAGATATGCCGAAAAATTAGGCTTTAAAACTGAATTAATTGATGCTGAAGAAGGTGAAGCTGGTGGTTTCTCGCAAATAGAATTCATGGTTAAAGGTGATAATGTTTATTCTCTATTAAAATATGAAAGTGGTTCTCACCGTGTTCAACGTGTACCAGAAACAGAATCACAAGGTCGAATTCAAACTTCAACCGCAACAGTACTAGTGATGCCTGAAGCAGAAGATGTAAATCTGGAAATAAACCCCAGTGATTTAAGAATTGATATTTATCGTTCTAGTGGTTGTGGAGGTCAGAGTGTTAATACTACCGACTCAGCTGTAAGAATCACTCATATTCCCACTAATACAGTAGTAACATGTCAAAATGAACGTAGTCAGATTCAAAATAAAGAACAAGCGATGAAAGTATTAAAAGCTCGTCTTTATGAACAACAAATTCAAAAACAAGAAGCAGAGTTAGGTGCTGAAAGAAGAAATAAG
>CAYRDW010000003.1:17668-27754 GCA_964423215.1 uncultured Muribaculaceae bacterium | reverse complement strand
TAGTCAGTATGCTCCTAAGACTTTAATATTTACGATTAAACCAGAAAAGATCAAAGATGTTATCGGTCGTGGTGGAGAAATGATTACTAAGATAATTTGTGACTGTTCTAATGTTACATCAGTTACTGATATCAATGCTGTTAAAGTTGATTTAGACGATGATGGTAGAGTAACTATTTATCATTCTAATAAAGAAATTATTGAAAAAACTCGTGATATGATATTAGATACAATTAAAGAAGTAGAAGAAGGAGAAATCTATCCAGCTAAGGTTGTTAAAGTAGAAGACTTTGGATGTTTCGTTCAAGTTTGGCCTGGTTGTGAAGGACTCGTTCATATCTCAGAACTAGCTAGAGAAAGAGTTAATAAAACCGAAGATATAGTTAAAGTAGGAGATGAAATTCTAGTAAAAGCTATCGGTTGTGATAAAAAAGGAAGATTAAACTTTTCAAGAAAACAAGCGATGGAACCAGTTAAAGAAGATTCAGTAAAGGAATAGTAAATACTATTCTTTTTTTATTTGAAGCATAACTAAGGGCAAATCTTAATATATTTTATTAGGTGATCTAATGTTAAAAAAAAGTATTTCCTATTTTGGAGTTTTTGTTTTAGTTTCTTTTAGTTTCTTTTATACTGATAGAGCAGTTGATATCGTAAAAAGAAATGATCCAATTATGCAAACGATTTTAGAAAATAGTGATAATTTGTATGTTGATCCAGTAAGCGCTATTATTTCTGATAATGAGATTATAGCGGGTTTAAGTGGTAAGAAAGTAAATATTAATAAAAGTTATAGTAATATGAAAAAAATAAATCGCTATCAGGAGTCAATGTTAGTTTTTGACGAAGTTGTTCCTGAAGTTAATATTAGTTATGATAAATATGTAATTAAAGGTAATGAAGCTAAAAATCAAGTTGCTTTGGTTTTTAAAGTTGATGATACTGTTAATTTAGATAGAGTAAGTAGTATTTTAAATGAAAAGAATATTACAGCTACTTTCTTTATTGATGGTTATGTCGTTCAGGGTAATATGAATAAAGTCTTAGAACTAGTAGATGACGGATATGAAATAGAGAATTTAGGTTATGATGGAGCTTATTCTGGTGAGAAATTGAACTGGACTAATAATATGATTGAATCTCTTTCTAAGAATAATGCTAATTACTGTTATACGGAATACAAGGATAGTAATATATTAGATTTATGTAGTAATAATAAGATGTATACAATTAAACCAACTATCAATGCTGGTAATTATCCTTTTCTAACAGTTAAGAAAAATTTAGAGAGTGGTAGTATCATTAGTTTTGATTTAAGTGACAAGACCATTAAGGAACTTCCTTCTATTATTAGTTATGTATCTCAAAAGGGATATGAAATTGTATCATTAAGTGAATTAATTAGTGAAAATATAATTAACGAAAAGTAAAAAGTGTGATATACTATTAGTAAGATATGATATATAGTAGTAGGTAGTGTGTAGTATGGAAATGAGAAACTTTATTAGTAGTATTATATTAGAAGAAATAAGTAAGTTAAGAAATTTAGGAGAGTATTCTTTTTATATGGCTGATAGTGCTGTAAATAAGGAGACTCTTTATTCTATGATTCAAAATGTTGAAGGAAGTGTAGCTCTTTTAAATTATTTTGATGAAGAGTGCAGGATTACTGATTTCACTGTTACTAATTTTGATGGAGATATTAATCTATTTGAAATTAATTTAATTTATAATGAATATAATGGATGTGATGTAGCATTATCTCCAGATGGTAAAAGATTATTTCCTCCAGCTAAAGTTATTTTAATAGAGAAGGATGGTATAACTCAAAATTTGTTTGAATTATATCAGGATGAGGAAGTTTATTATTTTGTTGAGACAGTTAATATATATTCTCATAATCAACAAACTGATAATTTACAAATGGATTTGTATGTTAATACTTATTATGATAAAGAATATGATGTAGAAATGGATAGAAAAACGGGAATTCATCCAGATATATTTTTAAATAGTAATGAAGTTACTAGAAGAAATAGATTATATTCAGATATATCGGTATTATGTAGTTTACTGGATGAAGTAAAAGGATCGTTATCAGGACAGCAATTCCATTATCCCGCAAATTCTCAAATGTTTGGAATTTGTGAATTAGGTTATTATGAGTATACTGAAATAGCTAGATTCCACTATACTATAGAAGAAGAATTTAAATTATCATCCGAAATTAAAATATCTCAAACGTTTATTGGCAAACAAATGAAGAAAAATCATTTGTGGTTAAGAAGCTATCTTTCGGAGCAGTTAGGTAATATAGAACGAAGTAAAGTAAAATTAAAAAGTCCTCCAAAAAGAGAAATGTCTTCTGTTAGCTAGCGGTTTTTAACCGTTTTTCTTGTTTATAATGGGTAATTATAGTATAATTCTAAATAGTGGTAAGGTGATAATATGTACTTAAAAGAAATTCAAGCATCGGGTTTTAAATCCTTCGCAGACAAGATTAGTATCCATTTAGATGATAATATTACTTGTATTGTTGGACCTAATGGTAGTGGTAAAAGTAATGTTGTTGATGCTGTTCGCTGGGTATTAGGAGAACAATCAGTTAAAAGTCTTCGTGGTGATGGAACGATGACAGATGTTATTTTTTCAGGGAGTAAGAGTCGTAATTCTCTAAATGTAGCATCTGTTTCTTTAGTGTTCGATAATAGTGATAATTATTTGAAAATACCTTATACAGAAGTATCAATTAAAAGAAGAGTTTATCGTACTGGTGAAAATGAATATTTTTTAAATGGTGAAAAATGTAGATTAAAAGATATTGTTGATTTGTTTATCGATAGTGGTATTGGGAAAGAATCATTTAATATTATCTCACAGGGAGAAGTTCAGAAAATACTTAGTAACTCTCCATATGATAGAAGAGTAATCTTTGAAGAAGCTGCGGGAGTTTTAAAATATAAGAAAAGAAAAAGTGAAGCTATTCGTAAGTTAGAACGTACTCATAATAATTTAGATCGCGTACAAGATATTATTGGTGAAATTGAAATCCAATTAGAACCACTTGAAACTCAAAGTAAAAAAGCTAAAGAATATTTAGAAAACAAAACAGCTTTAGAAAGCATAGAAGTTGCTTTACTAGCTTATGAAATAGAAAACTTAAATTATGAATATCAGAATGCTAAAAAGAAAATTGATGATATTAATAATGAGATTGTTACTATCTCTGCTAATCATAGTGGTAGTGATGCAGCGATAGATCAAGAGAAAGCCAATTTACTTCGTATTGAGAGAGAACTTAATAATGCTAATCAAAAACTTCTAGAACTTACTAAAGAAGAAGAAAAAATTCATGGTGAGAAAAATATTCTTCAGGAAAGAAGTAAATATAAGGCTAATGATAGTAAAGTTCATGAAACTATATCTAGTTTGAAAGAGAGTAAACTGAAACTTGAAAATGATATTTATTTATTGGAAAATGAATTAAAGTTTGATAATCAAGGATTAGATGAAGCTAATGATAAAGTTAGAAATCTACAAGTTAGTATTAGGCAAAATCAAGATGCTATTGATAGACAAACTAGAGAACTAGGATTCTTAAATAAAAAACAGATGGAAACTGATAATAAGATAAGTGTTTTACAGAACTTTATCGAACAAGGTGGAGGTCTTAATTCAAGTGTCAAGGCAGTTTTAAATAATCCAAGACTTAATGGGGTCCATGACTGTATCGGACAATTAGTAGACTGTGATATAAAGTTTTCAAAAGCTTTAGATATAGCGCTAGGTGGTAGTAAACAATTTATAGTTGTTGATAATGAGATAGTAGCTAAAAATGCAATCGATTACTTAAAGGAAAATAGATTAGGTAGAGCGACATTCTTTCCACTTAATGTTATTAAACCTAAAGGAATTGATTTAGATACTGAAAAAGTACTTAAACAAGAAATGGGTTATATTGATACTTTAGCTTCTTTAGTTTCTTATGATGAAAAGTATCGTAATATTATTTATAATCAATTAGGAAATGTTTTAGTAGTATTAGATATTGATAGTGCCAATAGAATAAGTAAACGAATTAATAATCGTTATCGTATTGTTACTCTTGAGGGGGAAATTATTCATGTAGGTGGAAGTATTACTGGTGGTAATATTAATAATAGTCGTAGTATGATAACTGATAAATATGAATTAGAAAGATTAATTCGTAATAAAAATGATCAAATAATAGTAATTAGAGAATTAGAAGTAACGATTCAAGACTTAGAAAAATCCTTAAATGAAAAGAATACAGGACTATATGGAGAACAAGCTAAATTAGTAACGATGCAGGAGATGATTCGTAATAAGAAATTAACATTAGATTCTTATCAAGAAAATCTGGCAAAGATAAATAGTGAATATAATAGTTTAGAACATGTAGTTGATTCATCTTTATCAAAAGAAGAAGAGCGACTGATGAATGCTTATTATGAGGCGCAAAAGAAAAAGCAAGAAACTTTAGCTTTAGTTCAAAGATACAAGGCAGATAAAGATAAAAAGAATACTGATATTGAAGAATTGGAAGCTAAGAATAAACTAAATCATACTTCGTTAAATAAGAGACAAAATGAGTTAAAAGATTTAGAAATAAGCGTTAGTAAAATGGATGTAAAACTTGATTATTATTTAAATACTTTATGTGAAGAATATGAATTAACATATGAAAAGGCAAGAGAGGATTATCACTTAGAAATTGAAGTTGAAGAGGCAAGAGAAAAGGTATCAATATATAAAAACAATATTAAAAGAATCGGTATGGTTAATATCGATTCGATTGATGAATATGAAAAAGTAAATGAAAGATATAATTTCTTAACCGGTCAAAGAGATGATCTATTAAATGCTAAAGATACTTTACTAGAGATAATTGAAGAGATGGATACTGTTATGAAAGAAGAGTTTCTTAATACTTTTAAGTTAGTTCAAAAAGAGTTTAGTTTAGTTTTTAAACAATTATTTAATGGTGGTAAGGCGGAACTTAAGTTAACTGATCCTGATGATTTACTTGAAACAGGAGTTGAGATTATTGCTTCTCCTCCGGGTAAAAAATTAACAACGATTACATTATTATCGGGTGGAGAAAAAACCTTAACAGCAATTAGTTTGTTATTTGCGATATTAAATGTAAGAACGGTACCATTTTGTCTATTTGATGAAGTAGAAGCGGCATTAGATGAAGCTAATGTTGATAACTTTGGTAAATACTTAGATCATTATAAGAAAAAGACACAGTTTCTGCTGATAACTCATAAAAAGAAAACAATGGAATATGCTAATACGTTATATGGAATAACAATGCAGGAATCAGGTGTTAGTAAATTAGTTAGTGTTAAGTTAGAACAAAATTAAAACAACAGTTGTCTGTTGTTTTAATAACCATATGGATAATAGTAATTATTATAGTAATAATTAGGTTGTGGATAGTAATAAGGCTGTGGATAGTAATAGTAGTTAGGTCTGTTAACACCAAGAGCGTAACCTGCCACGCCACCTAATAAAAGTGGTGCTACAAATCCACCTCCTATTAAACGATTATCGTTTCTATTAATCGAGTACATATTTCTATTCATTCCGCGCATATTATAATTGTATGGATACATTGATATTCACCTCTAGAATATTTTATGTTTGAGAAAGGAAAGTGTGAAAATGAGTAATAAACTAAGAAGTTTAGCTAATATGATAGTAAACTATTCAATAAGTATACAGAAAAATGAAAAAGTATTAATAACGACCCAATCACTAGAAACTAAAGAATTTGTATCTTATTTAATAGATGAAATATATAAAGTTGGGGGAATACCATCAGTAAAAATTAATGATTCTATTATAGGAGCGCAACTGGCTGAAGGTAATACTGATGAAAGAATTAAAATGATTCAAAAAATACAGGAACAAGAAGTTGATATGTATGATTGTTTTATTAGTATTCGTTATGGTATTAATGATTTTGAATCAAAGAATGTACCACCGGAGATGCTTAAAAAATTAAATAAAGCGTTATTAAAATCTTCTGATATTAGAATTAATAAAAGAAAATGGGTATTACTTAATTTCCCATCAGTACTTGATAGTTATAAAGCAGCTATGACAACTAGAGAATTTAGTAAATATGCTTTAGATGTAATGACAGTTGATTATTCTAAAATGACGGAATTAATAAAACCATTGAAAAAGTTAATGGATAAAACAGATAAGGTTCGTATCGTAGGACCAAAGACAGATATATCTTTTAGTATTAAGGGAATTGATAGTATTCCTTGTATTGGTAATATGAATATTCCTGATGGAGAGATTTATACAGCTCCAGTAAAAAATAGTGTTAATGGAATAATAACTTATAATACACCCAGTCCATATCAAGGTAGAGTATATAATCATGTATCATTAGAATTTAAAGATGGAAAGATTATTAATGCTAGTTGTGATGAAGATAATACTAAATTAAATGAAATATTTGATACTGATGAAGGTGCTAGATATGTTGGGGAATTTGCGTTAGGTTTTAATCCAAAGATTCTTCATCCAATGGGTGATATTCTCTATGATGAAAAGATTCTAGGTAGTATTCACTTTACTCCAGGCAGAGCTTATAATGATGCTTTTAATGGTAATGTTTCAGGTATTCACTGGGATATGGTATTAATTCAAAGAAAAGATTATGGTGGTGGAGAAATCTACTTTGATGATGTTTTAATTCGTAAAGATGGGATATTTGTATTAGATGAATTAAGACCACTTAACTTTGATTATAAAGATAGTGATAATTAGAAAATAAAAGTAATCTTGGTGATTACTTTTTTACTGTATAAATTATATATAAAAACTGTTTAGTTGATAAAAATCATTAATTGTTTTGATGCAGTTACAGATATTTCTGTTAGTGAGGTGGAGTATGATTAGTGATATTAATATCAGTATTATCAATGAACCTATTCCGATAACTATATATTTTTTAATATAATTCACCTCTTTTTAAATTATATTTATTAGGATAGTTATTATTCTAGATATAGAAAAAGGTTTTGAGAAATTACAAGAGGAATCTAGTAAGATAAAATGTAAAGTTAAAAGAAATTGTAGTATTATAAAATATCCATCGATGAAATTGACGTTGGCGATATTATTCACTACTAAAAGGGTAGTGTTTTTATTTGCTTAATAACCTAATAGAAAAATAAGATAAATATGATATTATATGTATAAGGAGTGGTAATATGGGTTTATTAGACATAGCAAGTGGTAGTTCAGTTTGGAGAGGATTAGATTATTATAAAGAAAATAAAGTAGTTAATTACCAAAAGATAAATGAATTTTTGTATCGTGGTGATGTTACTGGAAGTAACCAATAGATATATAATGTATCTATTGATGTAGAACATCCTAAAAAGTCAGTCTGTGACTGTCCGCATGCAAAGGATAAACGAATTATTTGTAAACATAAAGTAGCTCTCTATTTTACTGCTTTTCCAGACGCAGTTGATAACTTTTTAAAAGAAGTAGAAAAAGCTCAACAAGAGTATGAAGAGTATGAAGAAGAGTTATATAAAAAACAATAAGATATATTTATTCAATGTCAAAAAAAGAATTACAAGAGGCACTTATTGAAGTATTAGAGGATGCACCGGAATGGGTTTATGATAGATTTGTAAGAGATAAAGTTGATCTATAAAATTTTGTTATTTAGATTGAAATAGCGCAACTTTTTTTGAAACTTATATCGCAACTTATATCGCTACTTATATTGCTACTTATTTGAATTGATGTTATACTAATTACAGTTGAAAGGATTAGATGATTATGAATAAACCTCCATTTGAAATAAATGAAAAAATTTTAAATTTAGTAACTTCAATAACTGAGAAATTAACACGTTTAGAAATTAGTATTGATCGAAAAAAGGATTTGTATTTAAGAAAATCAAGTAAAATTAAATCGGTTAATTCTTCATGTGCAATAGAAGCAAATTCTTTAAGTGAAGAAGAAGTTACTAGTGTAATTAATGGTAAAATTGTTTTAGCACCTCAAAGGGAGATTAAAGAAGTTAAAAATGCTTATGCTGCTTATGAGGATATTAGTAATTATAATCCATATGATATTAAATCATTTTTAAAGGCTCATAAAATTCTTACTACTGATTTGATAGAAGAGTCAGGTGTGTTTAGAAAAGGTGATATCGGAGTATATGATGGAACTAGTGTTATTCACATGGGAGCAAGACCAGAATTTGTTTATGAACAAATAGAATCATTATTTACTTGGGCTAAGGATAGTGAACTTAATCCTTTGATAAAATCTTCAATAATTCATTTTGAAATAGAATTTATACATCCTTTTAGTGATGGGAACGGTAGAATAGGGAGACTTTGGCAATCCTTAGTATTATATAAATATAACGAAATATTTGAATACCTACCTATTGAGACGTTAATTTATGAACATCAGCAGAAATACTATGATGCTTTAAGTAAAGCTGAAAAAGAAGCTGAAGCTACTGTTTTTATTGAATTTATGCTTGATATGATTTTAAAAACTATTGAAGGAATAGATAACATTGACTACTTGAAAAATATTAAATTAGAATATGTAAAGGCCTTAACAAAAACAGAAAAAGAAGTGTTAAATGCTTTAATTGGTTATTTTGAAGACAATGATTATATTGATAATGAGAATGCCGTTAACTTATTAAATAAGAGTAGTGCTAATGTTAGAAAATATTTTAATAAATTTGTTAAGTTAAATATTTTAATAGCTGAAGGTGAAAACAAAGGTAGAAAATATAAATTGAATGAGGAAGTGATTGTGGAGAAGTAAGACAATTTTATAGATTTTGTTGTCTAATTTATTCTTTTAGATAAAGCAGATTTATTTGAGTTTAAATCTTTTTAAATTATATTTATTAGTATAGTTATTATTATAGGACAAGAAAATTGGGGTTTCTTTTTTCGACAAATTAACTTCTTCTAAAAATCTTCTTATTAAATATATTTTAATAGGAGGACAAGATTATGATCAATACTAATGGTCTCAGTAAAAAAGAAGTAGAAGAATCTAGAAAGAAATATGGAACGAATGAACTTAGTCATAAGAAACAAAAAAACTTCCTAGTTCAGTTTATAGAAACACTAGGTGATCCTATTATAAAGATTCTGTTAATTGCCTTAGCGATAAAAACAGTATTTTTATTTAGGGACTTTGATTGGTTTGAAACGTTAGGAATCGTAATTGCGATATTTTTAGCTAGTTTTATATCTACTATTTCAGAGTATGGTAGTGAAAAGGCTTTTGAGAAACTACAAGAGGAATCTAGTAAAATAAAATGTAAAGTTAAAAGAAATGGCAATATTATGGAAATTTCTATCGATGAAATTGTCGTTGGTGATATTATAAAGTTAGAAACGGGAGATAAGATACCAGCTGATGGCGTCATTATTGATGGTGAAATAAGTGTTGATGAATCAAGTTTAAATGGCGAAACTAAAGAGGCTTATAAAGAGAAAATAAATGGTACAGTTAATGATAAGAATTTAGTTTATCGTGGGACAGTGGTTTATTCAAAAAGTGCTCTTATGAAAGTTGAAAAGGTTGGTAATAATACTTATTATGGAAAACTAGCCTTAGAGTTACAGGAGAGTAATCCTGATAGTCCGTTAAAGATTCGGTTAAGAAAATTAGCTAAGATTATTAGTAGAATTGGTTATGTTGGGGCAGTACTGGTGTCCTTTTCTTATTTGTTTTCAGGAATAGTAATTGAAAATGGATTTGATCTTACTAAAATTATGGCTACAATTACTGATTTTAGAGTGTTATCAGGTCATATTTTATACGCGTTAACTTTAGCGGTTACTATCATTGTGGTGGCGGTTCCTGAAGATTGTAGGCAGATATGATAACGAAATTTATAAGGGCAAAACAACGTATTTCTTTATCAACACCACTAATATAGTGGTGTTTTTATATCATAAAAATCCTTAAAGTGAGTGTAAATAATAAAATTCCGGCAAATTATTCACCACTGTTCTTTCTTTTTGTTGCGGTGCGTAA
>CAYRDW010000003.1:0-17658 GCA_964423215.1 uncultured Muribaculaceae bacterium | reverse complement strand
GAAGGTTTACCGATGATGATAACTTTAGTATTATCTTCTAATATGAAAAGAATGTTAAAAAATAATGTTTTAGTTAGAAAGTTAGTAGGAATAGAGACTGCTGGAAGTATTAATATTTTGTTTACGGATAAAACAGGAACATTAACTAAAGGTAAATTAGAAGCTATTGGTTTTATATCCGGGAGTTTAAAGAAATATAATTCCGAAGTTGAATTATCTTTATATCCTAAGTTTCATAATTTATTAAAAGTATCGTTAGCTTATAATAATGAGAGTGTTTTATCTAATAAGCAAATAATTGGTGGTAATATTACTGATAGAGCAGTACTTAAATTTATTCAGTCTAAAGTACCTGAAGCTAAGGTAATTAGTAGAGTTCCTTTTAATAGTAAGATGAAATATTCATCAGCAGTTGTTGATTATGATAAAAAAATACAATTATTTAAAGGGGCTCCAGAAGTAATAATAAAACAGTGTTATAGCTATTTAAATGAAAATGGTACTAAAATAACTCTTTATCCGGAAGAAGTTACTAGAAAAATAGCAGAGATGACTAGTCGTGGTATTAGAGTATTAGCAGTTGCTTATAATGACAGATATGATTATAGAAGTAATGATAAATTAACACTTCTTGGTTTTATTTTAATAAAAGATGAAATTAGGGAAGAAGCAATTGAAGGAATAAAGATGGTAAGGGATGCTAGTATTCAAACGGTAATGATTACAGGTGATAATAAAGATACGGCAGTAGCTATTGGTAAAGAAGTAGGATTAATTACTAATTCTAATGATTTAATACTAACTAGTAGTGATTTAGAAACTTACTCTGATGATGAATTAAAAAAGCTTTTACCACGCTTAAAAATTGTAGCGCGCAGTCTTCCCCAAGATAAAAGCCGATTAGTTAGATTATCGCAAGAAATGGGATTAGTAGTAGGTATGACAGGGGATGGGGTAAATGATGCCCCGGCTTTAAAAAAGGCTGATGTTGGCTTTGCGATGGGTAGTGGAACTGAGGTAGCTAAAGAAGCTAGCGAAATAGTTATTTTAGATGATAATTTTTTATCAATTTCGAAAGCAGTTTTATTTGGGAGAACAATCTTTAAAAGTATTCGTAAGTTTATAATATTTCAGTTAACGATCAATGTATGCGCGATATCTTTATCGATAATTGGTCCTTTCATTGGGGTAGAGACACCAGTAACAGTTATTCAAATGCTGTGGATAAATATGATTATGGATACTTTAGCGGGAATAGCTTTTGCTTATGAACCACCATTAAAGGAATATATGAAAGAAAAACCTAAAACAAGAGAAGAAAATATTATAAATCGTTACATGTTAGATGAAATAATTTTTACAGGAGCTTATTCTTCTTTATTGTGTGTTTTCTTTTTAAAGTCACCATGGATTCAAGGCTTTTTTAGAGCAGATATTAGTAACAAATATGTTATGACTGCATTTTTTGGATTATTTATTTTTATGGGAATCTTTAACTGTTTTAATGCTAGAACAAACAGATTAAATTTATTAGCCAATATTTTCCATAATCGTGCTTTTTTAGTAATTATTGGATTTATAGTAGTAGTCCAGTTACTTCTTATTTACTTTGGAGGAGAACTGTTTAGAACGTTTGGTTTAACGTTTAGTGAATTAACTATTATGTTGATGCTAGCTGCAACTGTTATTCCGGTGGACTGGATTAGAAAAATTTATCTCAAAAAGAAACAAATAGCGACAGGGGTCTAAACAAAAAGACGTTTTTGTGATATAATACGTTGTATCAGAGGTGATCCTAATGAAAAAAGTAAATAGGAATTATATAATTTATGGGTTAGTAGCGTTAGTAATTATTTTAATTATAACAGTTTTTTTTTAGTTATTAATTTAAAACCTGACTTTTCTTTATCTAGTAATATGGATCGTAATAATCAACAAGAGGATAGTACTATTAAAGATAATGAAAGTAAGGATAAGAATAAAAATAACTCTGAAGAAATTAATGATAATAAAAATAATGAAGCAGAAAAAAACAATCTAGATAGTAGTTCTCAAACTAATAATAATTCAACTAATAATAATTCAGGTCAGAGTACTAATAATAATCCAGATAATAATATAAATAATAATAGTAATATAAATACTGATACTGGTAATACATCGTTTAAAAATGAAGATGAAGTAGTTCAGTATTTTCAAAGTAATGTTGATTCTTTTTCTACTTTTAGTAATGAAAATGATGTTCCCTTTAGAGAGAAGATTAGAACTGGTTTTGTGACAGTAATAGATTTTATCTTTTATGGTAAAGAAATAAAAGGTTATACTTTCAATCAGTTAACAAATACAGCTAAATTAAAAGTTATCAAAGTAGCTTTAACATTAGATAATAAAATAGATCAGTATTTTCCTAATTATAAAGATAATATTAAAGATAAGTATACTGATATTAAAGGTAAGTTAGCTTATCAGTATTTAAACTTTACAGCTTCTTTATGTGAATCAGTTGGTGCAGATACATGTAATACTTTTAAAAATGATTTTCAGAATATGAAAAAAAGTTTTGGTTTTACGTTTAGTTTAATAAAAGAGTTAGCTTCATCTGGTAGTAGTAAGATCAAAGATTTTTATGAGAATCATATTCGTAAATGATATTTTAAAATAAATGTTTGACAAAATGGTAATTATGCAATATACTAAATTCTAGTTTAATTGAGGGGTTCCTTTAATTTGAAGGAATCTCTTTTTTTGTGAAAAGAGGATATATGGAATTTAAAGAATTAAAAATTAATGAAAAAATAAAGAAAGCGCTTGAGGATATGGATTTTATCGATATGATGCCTATTCAAGAAGCAACAATACCTGTAATATTAAATGGTGAAAATATTATTGGTGAAGCGGAAACAGGAACTGGAAAGACAGGAGCTTTTTTAATACCACTACTTAATAATATTGATTATAAAAGTGGAAAAACAGAATGTTTGATTGTTACTCCGACTAGGGAATTAGCTATTCAAATAGTAAATGAAGTTAAAAAATTTGGTAAATATCTTAAACCATCGTTTGTTACTTTAGTTGGTGGTGAATCAATACGTGATCAAGTTAGATTACTTAATAGTAATCCATCGATAGTAGTTGGGACATTAGGAAGAATTAACGATCATTTAAGAAATAATAAGCTTAATTTAAGTAATGTTAAGTATTTTGTTTTAGATGAAGCTGATGAAATGTTAAAAGAAGGATTCAAAGAAGATATTACTTCGATTAATAATAAAATACCTAAAGATAAACAAACTTTATTGTTTAGTGCGACGATATCTAAACAAATTTTAAGTTTAAGTAAAAATATAATGGATGATTATAAATTCATCAGTGTTAAAGATGTTAATAATACTTCTATTAATATTGAACAGTTTTATATTATAATGAAAGAAAAACAAAAGTTTTCAACATTAACTAAACTATTAGATATTGATAATCCTAAATCAGCTATTATATTTGGGAGAACGAAAAGAAGAGTTGATGAATTAAATGAAGCTCTTAATAAGTGTGGATATAAATCAGTTGGTATTCATGGTGATTTATCACAACAACAAAGAAATGCAGTAATGAAAAAGTTTAGAGAAAATCAAGTAAGTATCTTAGTAGCTACAGATGTTGCGGCTAGAGGAATAGATATCAGTGATATAACACATGTTTATAATTTTGATTTACCACAAGAAGTAGAATTTTATATTCATAGAGTTGGTAGAACCGGAAGAGCTAGAAAACAAGGAATATCTTATTCTTTTATAAAAGATACAGAAATGAATCATATTAGAAGAATTGAAAAAGAAACTAACGTAAAGATAAATGAAAAAACGATGCCAACTTCTAATGAAGTATGGGAAATAAGAAATAAACATATTGCATCTTTGATTGAGAAGAAACTAGGAGAAATTGATGTTACAAATACTAAAAACTTTGCGACTGAATTAATTGATAATTTTGGTTCAGAAAAGTTAGTATCTATTTTAATTGAACTTTTGTCTAATAAAACAGATATTAGTGAAATTTCATTAACTGGTGAACCGCCAGTAATGGTAAGAGAAAAAAATAAACGTAGTTATAATAATAGAAGTAGTAGAAATAACCGTAGTGGTGGATACAGTAAAAGTAATGGAAATAATCGAAGCAGTGGAAATCGTAATAATAACAGAAGACCAAAATATTAAAAAACTTTTATTTCGATAATAAATAGTATTATTTTAAGAAAAACATCAGTAATTGATGTTTTTTTGAATAGTTTGAAGAAAAATATTAATACTATAAATGGACTATCGTTAATAAGATAGAATAGGTGAAGCTAATGTACCGTGTATTTTTCTTTTTACTTGGATTTGGATTAATGGTAATCGGATTTACGTATATTATTACTTATTTAAATCTTTTAACAATGGGTTATAGTTTTCAGGCCTATTTGAGTTTTATTTTGGGTAGAGTGGAGTGCTTTTTTTCAGTTATAGGCTTGATAATTATTAGTTTGGTAATTTTTATTGGTGGGAGGCATAATAATGATTTATATATATGATATTTTACTTAATTTTAACGATGGTATTCTTTATGAATTTTATGAATGGAATGCTGGAGATGGTATTGAAAATATGAAAAAGATTAAGTTAGTTAAGATTAGTAAGAAAGATTTCGATGTGTTTTTGAATAATAGACTAAAATTAGATTCTGATTTTTTAATTAAGATATTTAAAACTTGTGAAGTGTATTTAAATAAGGGAATGGAAGTAGTAGATTATTGTTGTTTGTTTTCGGATGGTACAAGAGTAATAGCTATTGAATTTAATTCTCAAGGAATCAGTGAGTGTAAGAGTAAATTATTATTAGATGAAGAAGAAGAAATTGCGGTACTAGCTAGTAATCTTGATTTTACAGAGATACCTTATGAAATAATAAGAGAGGAAAATAAAAATCGTTTCTTGACTAGAAAAGAAATTAAAGTACGTAAGTATTTATATAATGAAGTAAAAGACTGTTATCGTAGTAAGAATTACAGTAAGCTTAAATTCTTATATGATGAATACTTTGATGATGAGGAAACAGATTATCAGAAAATGTATAATTCTTTAATTAGTAGTATGGATGATGGTTTAGATACTACCCATATTAAGCTATATGATTTTCTTCGTTTATCACATAAAAAAAAGCAAGTATAAGATTAATAATCTATCATCATACTTGCTTTTACTTCGACCATTGTTTGTTTAGCTACTTGTTGAGCTTTTTTGGTTCCCGTATCTAGAATTTCTTTTACTTTTTCAGGATGCTTTTCAAAATATTTTCTTTTTTCTCTAAATGGTGTTAAAAAAGTTTGTAGTTCATTTATTAATTCTTTTTTACATCCGACACAACCACGAGTTCCTGCTTTACACTCTTTACAAATTTCTTTTAAATTTTTACTGTCAATTAATTTGTGATAGTAGTAAACCATACAAACGTTAGGATTGGCTTTATCATCTTTCTTAATTTTATTAGTATCTGTTTTAGCATTCATAATCTTTTTAGTAATTGTTTCATCATCATCAATAAGATAAAGAGCATTGCCTAGACTTTTACCCATTTTTTCATCACCATCTAAACCTTTGATGCGCGGTGTAGGAGAAAGTAATGCTTCAGGTTCAATTAAGTTACCATTATATACTTTGTTGAACTTTCTTACTATTTCACGGCATTGTTCAATTAAAGGTAATTGATCTTCGCCAACAGGAATTACTTCGCCTTTAAAAGCTACAATATCAGCAGCTTGACTAACAGGATAACCAACAAAGCCATAAGTAACACCTTCACCATCATTACCGAAAACAGCTTTCTTTTGTTTTATTTCGGTTTTAACAGTAGGATTACGATAAAGTCTTGCCATCGTTACTAAGTTAGAAAAGAAAATTGTTAGTTCTGCTATTTCTGGTATTTTAGACTGAATAAAGAGACTAGACTTTTTAGGATCAATTCCTAGAGCTAATAAGTCTAAAGTTAATTCATAAATACTAGTTTTTACTTTAGCAGGATTACTAAAATTATCAGTCAAAGCTTGAACATCAGCTATCTCTACAAAAACAGTATAATCATCTTGTAGTTTTACCCAGTTTCCAACAGCTCCAAATAAATGACCAAAATGTAAGTTTCCTGTTGGACGAATTCCTGTTAAAATTGTTTTTTTCATATATATCACCTGTAACTATTCTATCATAAAAAATAAAAATAATGTCATAGTTTGAGTATTTTTTATTAAAAAGATGGTATAAGCTCTATAATTATAGTTAACACTAGTAGTAAGGAGGGAAATATATGAAGAAATTAGTAATAGCTATTATGATGGTATTTTTAGTTGTTGGTTGTGGTAATATGATGGATACACCTACTAAGAAAGTAGAACAGTTTTTAAGTAAATATCAAACGATGGATAAGAAGGTACTGGATCAGTTAGATGAAGTAATCGATAGTGCTGGAACAATGGTAAAAGAACATAAAGATAAGTATCGTAGTCTAATGAAAAAACAGTATCAGAATCTTGCTTATAAGATAAAAGAAGAAACTGTAGATGGAAATAATGCTACTGTTGAGGTAGAAGTTGAAGTTTATGACTATGCTACATCAATTACGGAATCAGAAACTCATTTAACTACTAATAAAAAGGATTTCATCGATGAGAAAACAAAAGAAGTAGATGATGAGAAATTCATGGGTTATAAATTAGATCAACTAGAAAAGATAAAAAACAAAGTTAAATATACTATCAATTTTACATTAACTAAAAAGGATAACAACTGGGAACTAGATGATATTACAGAAATAGATCGTCAAAAATTACATGGTTTATATTCTTAAAACTACTTACCTATTATAGGCAAGTAGTTTTTTTAGGACTAACTATTAGCTTTTTTTCATAGAATGATATAGGTGGGCTTATGAGAAAAATATTAGTAGTTTTTTTAATGTTAGTTTTATGTTTTCCATTATCAGTTAGGGCTTTAACAGTTAGTAGTAGGAGTGCCTGCTTAATGGATAGTGATAGTGGACGAGTTTTGTTTGAGAAGGATGAAGATACACCAAGATTGATTGCATCAATTACGAAGATTATGACAGCGATACTAGCTATTGAATCTGGTAAATTAAATGAGGAAGTAACAGTAGGCGAAGAAGTATTAAAAATGTATGGTTCTAATATTTATATTGAATTAGATGAGAAAATGTCGCTACTTGATTTAGTTTATGGCTTGATGCTTAGAAGTGGTAATGATGCTTCAGTAGTAATAGCTCAGTTTGTTGGTGGTAGTCAAGAAAATTTTGTGAAAATGATGAATCAAAAAGCTAGCGAGATTGGAATGACTAATACTATTTTTATGAATCCTCATGGTTTGGATGAAGAAAATGAAAATAAATCAACAGCTTTTGATATGGCTCTTTTATCTAGTTATGCTTCTCATAACGATAAGTATATGGAGATAGTTGGTACTAAAAAATATACTGTGCAGTCTGATAAGAAAAGTTATTTATGGAATAATCGTAATAAATTACTTAATAGTTATGAATGGGCTACTGGTGGAAAAACGGGATATACACCTAGAGCAGGTAGAACTTTAGTTACTAATGCTAGTCGTAATAAATTAAATTTAACGGCAGTTACATTAAATGATGGTAATGAATATCAAACTCATGAACAACTATATGAATATGCTTTTGAAAATTATAAACAATATATTATCTTGGATTCAAAAAAATTTACAATTAATCAGGCATATTATCCTAATAAGGTTTATATAAATAATACATTTCGTTATCCATTAACAGATATAGAAACTGAAAATGTTAAAGTTGAAGTTAAAATTACTAAATTAAATAAATATAGTGATGGTGATCAAGTAGGACTTGTATTAGTTAAGTTAAATGGTAAAGAAATACATAGTCAGAAGGTATATGTAAGAGTTGATAATAGTAAAAAGAATATTTTCCAGAGAATTTGGTCGTGGTTTAGTGATTAATAAAATATGGGGTAGTTTTATCATCATTGGAATTGTTTTTTCTTTATTAACTGGCAGAGTAGATGTTATTAATAAGGAGATAATTACTTCCTGTAGTTCGACGTTAGAACTTTTCTTTGGAATGTTTCCATTAATGGTTTTATGGAGTGGAATCATGAATATAGCTAAAAAGGCTGGTATTTTAGATATGTTAGCGAGGATGATGCAACCGTTATTTAAAATAATATTTCCAGATTTAAAAAAGGATGAACCAGCTTTAGGTTATATTGCGAGTAATTTAACAATCAATATGCTTGGTATTCATAATGCTTCAACGCCATTTGGCTTAAAGGCTATGAAGTGTTTACAGGAAAAGAATCCTGATAAAAAGACAGCGACGAGGAGTATGATTACTTTTTTAGTTTTAAATACTAGTGGTGTAACATTAATCGCAACTGATATTATTGGAGTTAGGTCTTCATTAGGTAGTGGTAATCCAACTGATTTAGTAATGATTACAATCATAGCGACAATAGTTAATACAACATTAGCTTTATTAATGGATCGCTTTTTATGGAAGGTGAGTAAGAAACATGATATTCACAGAACTTAGTAATTTGTTTATTCCTTTAATAGTTTTAGCTATCATTGTTTATGCTTGGTTTAAAAAAGTCCAGATTTTTGATGAGTTCGTTGATGGTGCTAAAGAAGGAATGCAACTAGGTATTAGTATTTTTCCGGCTCTAATTGCGATGATTTTTGGGATCAATATTCTGTTAAAGAGTGATATTTTAAATTATATTTTCATTTTCTTTAAACCAGTATTTGATTTTATAAAAATACCAGTTGAGGTATTACCGATGGCTATTATTAGACCGATTTCTGGTAATGCGTCATTTGCGGTTATGATTGAGATGTTAAAAACCTATGGGGTTGATTCTTATTTAGGAAGAATTGTATCGGTTATGCAAGGGGCAACAGATACTACGATTTATGTTTTATCACTATATTTTGGGAGTATTGGGATAAAGAATATAAGGTATGCTTTAAAAGCAGGATTGTTTGCGGATTTAGTTACGCTAATAATGAGTGTTCTTTTGGTTACTTTAGTATTTGGATTAGGTTAAAAATAAGAATTATAAGCATACTTGATGTATGCTTTTTATATTAAATTGTAATTGTTTCTTCTTTTATAATAAAATATGAGGTATACTTGATATGGATTTAATAAAAATTTATCTTTTGAGGTAGTTATAAATGATATAAAGAAATTTGTTGTTAGTAAAATAAATAAGGAGTAATATATAATGGAAAGATTACAGAAAGTAATAGCTAATAGTGGGATATGTTCACGAAGAAAAGCAGAAGAATTAATCGTTCAAGGAAAAGTAAAAGTAGATGGTAAAGTAGTTAGGGAATTAGGAACTACAGTAACAGAAAGAAATGTGGTTGAGGTAAATGATGTTAAAATTCAAAGAGAAGACAAAGTATATTATTTATTAAATAAACCACGTGGAGTTGTGACTACTACGCAAGATGATAAAAATCGTAAAACAGTAATCGATCTAATTGAAACTGATAAGAGAATTTATCCGGTTGGTAGACTCGATTATGATACTACGGGTGTCTTAATATTAACCAATGATGGTGAATTTTCTAACTTAATGATGCATCCAAGTAGTGAAATTGAAAAAGTTTATATTGCGAAACTTAATTCAATAATAAGTGGAGATGCTATTAAACAATTAAAAGCAGGGGTTCTAGTTGATGATGTATTAGTTAAGGCTAATAGAATAAAACTACGTAAAGTAGATCATAAAAATAATTCTAGTATGGTAGAAATAACAATTCATGAAGGGAAAAATCACCAAGTTAAAAAGATGTTTGAAGCGGTTGGAATATTAGTTGATAAATTAAAAAGGGAAAGAGTAGCTTTTTTAACTGTTAATAACTTAAATTCGGGTGAATATCGTGAACTAAATAAAAAAGAAGTACATCAGTTATATGCACTTGCTTCTAAAAATAAATAAAAAGGATTATAATAAAATCCTTTTTTCTATTCTTCTACTTCGATAGCATCTACAGGACAACTTTCAGCAGCATCCCTTACACCATCTTGTAATTCTTTTTTAACTTCAATATGATCATTTCGTTCATCTTTATTACGTAACTCTGGTTTAGTTTCAGCTAACCCATCATCACCTATTTCAAATATTTCATCAGCTATTACAGTGCAAGCACCACAACCAATACAAATATCTTTTTTAACATATGTTTTCATACTAATATCCTCCTATATATTGATTATAATAGAAAACAAAAAAAATAACAATTCTAAAGATTAATTCTTTGTAAAATATTTTTATTTATGATATGATTATGCTAACAAGGTACGAGGTGAATTGTATGACTAGTAGAATGGATCGTTATAATACCGAAAAAAGTGCTGTTCAAAGTAGTCGTTTGTCTAAAAATAAAAAGATATATGAAGATTTATATACAAATACTAGCTATACTGAATTTACTGATTTAGATTCTAGTAATGTAGTTGATTTAAACGAGGAAAAAACTACTGTTTCAAGAAGAGAACAATATCAGAAAACAAGGGGTTTTTCTAATGTTTTATCAACACCTTCGATAAAGACTAGAGAATATGATATATTCAAAAGTACTATGTTTGATGGAGAGCCTAAAACATATGATATTAATTCTATCTTAGCTGATGCAAAAAAGAATCGAGCGGAGCCTGATGAATTAGAACGTAAGAGAAAATTACGTACAACAGAATATAATATATTAGCAGATTTAAGTCAAGAAAAAATAAAAGAGCATCGTGAGCGAAAAAATGAAGTATTAACTCCTGATGAAGAAGATGAATTAGAAGAGTTAATTAATACAATTACTTCAAAAACAATGCGCCAAGAACTAGATCAAAATTTACTTGGTGATCTAATGCCAAATACTTTGGATGAAACGGTAATATCAGATAGTTTAAATCAAGATATTAAAGAAGAGATAAATAATAGTGAAAGAATTGATGTTACAGGAGAAGTTATGAAACTAGATAAATCGTTTTTTACTAAATCGATGGATTTATCTGATCATGATTTAATTTCTGCTAGATATGATAATTCTTTTGAAGATTTATCTGAAAAAAGGAATCCAGCTGCTAAAGTGATAATAACTATTATTGTTATTATTTTAATAGCGGTTATTGGATATATATTATACAGTGTTATAGGAGGAAAATAGTATGATATCAAGAGTTGAAAAAAGGGATATTGTTGTAACGATATTATTATCGGTTGTTACATGTGGTATTTATGGAATAGTGTGGTTTATAATGTTAACTGATGATTGTAGTAGAGCTAGTGGTGACAATTCAATGAAAGGGGCAACTAGTTTGCTTCTAACGATTGTGACATGTGGTATTTATTATTTTTATTGGAGTTATCAAATGGGTAAAAGAATTGCGATGGCACAAGAAAAAAGAAATCTACCGGTTAGTGACAATTCAGTTCTTTATTTAGTATTATCGTTACTTAGTCTTGGATTTGTTACTAATATTTTAATTCAAGCTGATTTAAATCGTTTAGCGGAGTTTGATCAACCAAAGAATGCATAATAAAAAAAGACGAATAATTAAACTATTAATTACGGGATCAATTGGTTTAGGAATATTATTAGTACTTGTTTATTTAGTTATAAATAAATATATCTATATTCCTTGTTTATTTCATCAAATAACAGGATGGTACTGTCCTGGTTGTGGTATTACAAGAGCGGTAGTTTCTTTGATTAATGGTGATATTATTAGAAGTACTCAATTTAATATATTATTACCGATATTATTAGTATTAGGAATTTACTATTTAATTGTTTTTTCCTATAGGTATATAAAAACGGGTGAGATGTTAAAATTAACGGAGTTTTATCCAAGAAAAATTATTTTAGTGTTATTGATTATAGCCTTGGGTTATGGAGTTTTGCGAAATATAACAGGGTTTGAATGTTTAAGACCAGTTTAGAGGTGGAAATATGGAAAAGAATTATAGTAATATGGAAGGTATATCTAACGAAATTAATAGGATTTTTGATAATCCTATGTTTGGAAGTGATAATAAAGTAGATAATAGTTTATTACCAGATGATAATTCTATAAGACTAGAAAGTAATAAAGTACTTGGATTACCAGAAGAAGTTCAAATTACTGATAAAGATGTAACAGGAGTAAAGTTTTCTTGTGGTTATAGTAAAGATGCGATTAATCTTACAGCTATGGTTATAATAGAATTTATTTCTTCTGATATATTACTTTATAATGATCCACAACTAAATCAGTTTTTTATTCAAATTAAGAATGCTAGTGATTTAGAAAATAAAGTAAATAAGATTATTGGTAGTTTTGATAGAGATTATGATTATAAAAATGGATTGGGTATTAGTTCTTTATTAAAACAATTATTCTTGATTTTTGACAAAACTTATCAAAATAAAGGTGTTATTAGATTAGGAATAAAGAAACGTGATAATACTAGTTCGATAGCAGTTCAAACACAGCAAGTGTCATTAGTTGATGCTTTTAGTAGAAATATGATTGTACTAGATGAAAATAATGGTATTTATCAAGTTAAATTACAAGTAAGTGATGAAGATGAATTAGCTTCAAAACTCATTAATGTTAATAACTATTTAGATAATAGTGGAGGCTTATTTAGTAATGAAAAAGGATTAACGGGTCAGATACCTTTGATTATAATAACGTTATTAGAATTAGTAGCTGTTGCGATAAGTTTTTATTTTATATATTTCTAGGAGAGAAGTTAATACTTCTTTCTTTTTTTTGTTTGAAATCATATATTTAACTAGGTGATAGCATGAAAAAGAGAATTCATTTGAAGAAAAAGAAGAAGTTTCATAAAGGTAACTTACTTTTTATTACGATTATTTTAGTAATAATTAGTGTCTTCTTTTTTTTATCATATATAAGTAAAGCTATAACACCTATTTTATTAGAAAAAGCTGAAGTTGAAATTAAAAAGTTTTCTACAATTATTGTTAATAAAGGTTTATCACAGGTTTTGGAAGATAAGATAAATGCAGATGAATTATTTGAAATGGTTAAAAGTGAAGATGGTTCGATTCAAACAATTGATTTTAGTCCAATGGCTGTTAATCAAATTTTAAATGTAGCTGTTTCAGTCGTTCAGAGTAATTTAAAACTTCTAGAAAAGGGTGATTTAGAAGCAATTGGTATTTATGACTTAGATTTACCAAGTGATAGAATAAAAGACTTAGAGAAAGGTATTATAGAACGAATACCTATTGGCGTGTTAACTAATAATTCAATTCTATCTAATTTGGGACCAGAGATTCCAATTAGATTAAATTATGTGGGAGATGTTAATAGTAATATAATAACTAAGATAACACAGTATGGTATAAATAATGCAATGGTGGAAGTAGGAATACATCTAGAAATGACGGCACAAATCATTCTTCCTTTTGTGACTGAAAAAAAAGTTTTAGATTATAATATTCCATTAGCGGTAAAGATGATTCAAGGAACAGTTCCTAATTATTATGGAAGTGGAATAATTAGAGATTCATCACTATATTCACAATCTATAGATAATTGATTTAATTACACAAATAATATATAATTAAATAGAATAGAGGTGTTAGATATGGTAATGATAACTTCAAATCAAAATATTAGTTATGAATTAGTTAAAGATTATCGTGATGGTTTTAATAATGAAAATTTTAAGGAAAAATGTACTGATTATTTTGATGATTTTGATTATATATTTGGTGATTATGCTTATGATAAATTGCGTTTAAAAGGTTTTTATGAATCAAATAATAAAAATTCTAAACCAATAAATGATATTAAATTTATGGATAAATATATAAAAGAGTATTGTGCTTTTGATTGTAGGTACTTTTTATTGAAAAAAGTTAGGAAAAGTCAATAAAATGGTTGAAATAAATGTAAAATATGGTAAAATGAATAGTATAAGATAATAATAAGGGAGGATAACATGGATAAAGATAAAAAAGTTATGTCAATAATTTTAGAAGATGGTAGTAAAGAAGAAGTGGAATTACTAATTTCATTTAAATTTAAAGATAATAATAAGGAATACGCAGTATACACAAGAAATGAAACTGATGAAAATGGTAACATTACAATTTATGTCTCATTAATCAATGAAGATGAGGACGGTAAGGTTAAACTTGAAGGTATAGAGAGCGATGAAGAATGGTCAAGAATTAAAGATGTATTGAGAGAACTTTCTAAAGATAAAGAGTAAGAGGGGTGTTTTAAATGGCAAATATAACAGAAGAACTTTATAATACTAGTCCGAAAAGAGAAAATGGTGAATCTTTATTTTTGAAGTATAGTAAAATTAAACTTAAACCTAGAAGCTATGCAAATACTAATTTGAATTCTTATAATATTCCAACAGTTACCTTAGATATTACTAAAGATGTTAATGAGGAAACTAAGATTGAAACTAAAGCAAATATTTATGATTATGATAATTTTAGTGTAGTTGAAGATAAAAGAAATAATAGTGGTTATGTTATAACTGAACGTGAGAGGATAGAAAATGCTATCAATAGGGTAAGTAAACCTATAAAATTGAAAAAACCATTAAAAAACCTTATTCAATTTCCAGGTAATAAAAGTAGTGTTGAAAAAGATGATACACAGACTGTTATTAATGAAGAAAAAGATTTAATTGAAGAAGAAATCACAGCAGTTGTTACTAACGAAGATAAAGAGATATCTGATAATACTATTAGTTTTACAGGTGAAGAAACTAATGTTGAAGAAGTTACACCAGTTGTTACTAGCGAAGAAAAAGAATTATCTGATAATATTGATATTTTTCCAGTTAGTGAAACTAGAGAAACTAATGAACCGGTAATTACAGAAGAAGCTTCTAAATTATATGAAGAAATTGTTACTTTAACTAGTGAAGTAGAAAATCTTAATGAAAAGGTTAAAACTACTGAAAAGGAATTAGAAGCTATTCTTAATAGTACAACGGAAAAGGTTGCTAATTCTGAGGAACTAGTTCAAGATGCTAGTGCTAAACTATCAGAAGCATTAGCAGCTAAAGAAGCAGCAAAATTAGAGAAAGAAAAAGCTGCAGAAATGCTAAAAGAAACTGCTGAAAAACAACAAAAGGAATTAGAACTAGATAAAGAAAACTATCTAAAAGAAATAGAAAACAATAGAAGAATTATTGAAGAAACACAACAAAAATCTGAGGAAGTAATAATTGCTAATCAAAGTAAAGCAGAAAATATAAATAGTGAAACAGAAAATGTTTTAAGTGAAACTGGACGTATTGCTCAAGAAGCAGCAGCAATAGAAGCTATTGTTAATGCTATGGCATCAGGAAAAATGACAACACTTGGTGAAGTGATACCTTTTCCTAATTTAAAAGAGGACGAAAATTCTAAGGCTAAAGCTGCATAATAGAAATAAAATAAAAGCACTAATAAAGTTGGTGCTTTTTTCATATGATTTAATAGGGTGATTAAGCTAGTGAAGAATTTTATTAATTATTATTATCACTTTTATGTTAGTAATATTCACCTTTTAGATGGTAGGTATTTTTTTACTTATGGTAATGATCAATATATGTTTAAGTTATGTTTTGAGAATGCTCATTTAATAGAAGAAATTGATGAACTAAGTAAACAGCTTTATTACCAAGATGTTTTTTATCATGAGATTATTTATAATAAAGATAATTCTATAATTACATATATTGATGGGAAACCCTATGTAATGTTAAAATTAAGTAAAGTTGCTTCGTTACCGGTTAGTTTATTTGATATTAAAGGTAAAAATTACATTCAGTTAAATAAAAAGCTTAATAATTTAGTACTATTTAATTGGACTTATTTATGGGAAAATAAAATAGATTATTTTGAGGAACAGATTTTAACTAAAAAAAATGAATATTTTTCACTATTACCTAGTTTCCATTATTTTATTGGCTTAGGAGAGAATGCTATTTTATATGTTAAAGAAGCAATAAATAATGAAAAGAAGGAATATACAGATCAATTAGTAGCTTCTCATAAGCGATTTTATAAGGGGTTCACTTTAATAGATTTCTATGATCCAACCAACTTAATAATTGATCATAAGGCTCGTGATGCTGCTGAATATATGAAATATTCATTTTTAATAAAGGATTATGATATTAGCGTTATTAAAGATTATCTTGAAAAGTTTGAATTATCTAGATTAGGGGCACATTTGTTATTTGGGAGACTTTTATTTCCTAGTTTCTATTTCGATCAATTAGAGCTTGTTTTAACTAGAAATGAATACAGTAATATTCATAAATTAGAAACTAGGTTAGAAGAATATCAATTATTTTTAATAGATATTTTTATGATATTAAAAGAGAAATATCAAATTCAAGAGATCAATTGGATATTAAAAAAAATGTGAACTAATCGTCCACATTTTTAACTTCAACTACTTCAGGAATCTCACTTGTAATTGCAACTTCAATATTTTCTTTTAAAGTTACTTGCATCATAGGACAGCCACTACATTGGCCTATCATCTTTACATAAGCAATTCCATCTTCGAATTTAATAAATTCAATGTCACCACCATCATTGATTAGAAAAGGTCTAATCTTATCAAGGACAGAGATAATTTTTGTTTCTATTTCTTTCATATATATCACCATAAACATTATAAGCTATTTTAAATGATTAGGCAATTTATATTTTATTATAATTGATAATTTTTTCTTATATGGGAATAATATTATGTAAAGTTAGTTAAATAGGTTTGTCAGGTTATGAAAAATTTGCTACAATAACACCAAGAGGGTGTATCAAATGCTAAAATATGAACAAGGAAAAATCGTAACGGGTTGTGTTACGGGGATAGAAAAATATGGTGTTTTTGTAGGATTAGATGAATTCTATAGTGGACTCATTCATATATCGGAGATATCAAATGGATTTGTTAGAAACATTAATGATTATGTTAATATAGGTGAAACAATAAAAGTTAAAGTAGTTGAATCAGATGAAGAAAATTATCATGTAAAACTGAGTATTAAAGATATTGATTATCGTATGAATAAGCGAAAAAAACAGAATGTTGTTGAGGTTGGAAGAGGCTTTGAACCTTTAAAGGATAAGCTTGATGAATGGATTTTAGAACAAATTGAAAAAAATGAGGAAAAAAAGTAAAAATAATCTCAATTGTATTGACAAACATTTTTTAAGATGGTATATTTGATATCGTCAAGTCATAAAAATTTATATTCGGGCGATTAGCTCAGTTGGTTAGAGCACCTGCCTTACAAGCAGGGGGTCATAGGTTCGAGTCCTATATCGTCCACCATATATTTTGCCGAAATAGCTCAATTGGTAGAGCAACTGATTTGTAATCAGTAGGTTCCGGGTTCAAGTCCTGGTTTCGGCACCATTTATTTGGAGAGATAGCGAAGTGGCTAAACGCGACAGACTGTAAATCTGTTCCTTCGGGTTCGATGGTTCGAATCCATCTCTCTCCACCACTAAATTGCCTCGTAGCCAAGCGGTAAGGCATCAGACTTTGACTCTGACATGCGCTAGTTCGAATCTAGCCGAGGCA
>CAYRDW010000002.1:0-32673 GCA_964423215.1 uncultured Muribaculaceae bacterium | reverse complement strand
AAATCTTTCTTTTAATCCACGTAGTATTGTTATAGTATCTTCTACAGTTGGTTCTTTTACTTTAATCTTTTGAAATCTTCTTTCTAAAGCTCCATCTTTTTCAATATATTTACGATACTCATTTAAAGTAGTAGCACCAATAACATGAATTTCTCCTCTAGCAAGCATTGGCTTTAAAATATTAGAAACATCCATAGCTCCTTCAGTATTTCCAGTTCCAACTATTGTATGAATTTCATCAATAAACATGATGATTTCCCCTTCACTCTTCTTTACCTCATTAAGAACATTTTTTAAACGCTCTTCAAATTCACCACGAAATTTAGCACCAGCTATCAAACTAGCCATATCAAGTTCCCATATTGCTTTGTTTTTTAAACTACTAGGAACATCACCCTTGACTATTCTGAGAGCTAAACCCTCAACGATAGCTGTTTTACCTACTCCGGGTTCCCCAATTAAAACGGGATTATTTTTTGTTTTTCTAGATAAAACTCTCGTAATACCACGTATTTCTTCATCACGACCTATAACCGGATCTATTTTTCCCTTTTTTACATCATCTATGATATTACGACCATACTTCTCTAGAACATTTACATTATCTTGTTCCATATTTGGATACATATTATCACCTCATATAATATATTATACTCAACTTTTGGCACTTGTCAATATAGAGTGCTATTTTTAATAAAAATTTATCATTACTTCATACAAAAAGTAGTTTACCACTAAGAATGATAAACTACTTAAGCATAAACTATTTATTTTAAAATAGAACTTAACATATCAATGAATTCTGTTTGGGTTAAATTGGTTGCACTAACTATAAAACCAACATCTTTATAAATAAAAAGTGCATAATAATAACTGTCAGCGTTAGCTATATAATGACCAATAGTTACTGGATTATTATTAATAATTGATTCCTTTACATCATTGTTATCTACATTAAAGGAAACACATGTAAATGGTATCTCTCCCTTAGCTACTTCAATATTGATACTTCTTGTAAAATCATTAGAATAATAATTTACAAGATTTTGACTATGATATACTTCCCCTTTACCTTTGTCTCTTTTAAAAACTCCAGGTTTTACTTCCTCAGGAACTTCAAAGATATCATTAGGAATAACTGTAGGAAAAATATTTACTCCATAAAACTTGATAAGTTCCTCTTTTTCCATCGAAACAAAATCATCCCACGATAAATTATAAATAGCTCTATCTTCTGATAGTCCTGTAGAAAGTTCATTGATAAATACTTCTGTTTTTATTATGTCTCTTCCACTCTCTACTTTATTAGCTGAAAAAATATTTTTGGGTCCCCAATTTATCCCAATTGTTAAAACCAGAATAATACAAGCCGCAATAGGAACCAACCGTTTAATCCAAATAAATTTTATTTTTTTTGGTTGAATATTTTGAGTTATACAATTTTTACGTACTTCTTCAATATTTGGCATATTGACATCGATTGCTTTTGAAATTATTTTCTTCTCTTTCATAATAAACCTCCTTTTATTAATAAATTTTTCGTAACTCCTTAATGGTACGATACAATTTGTTTTTAACATTAGATTCGCTCATTGAAAGTAATAAAGCTATTTCCGAAATAGGCATATTCATATAATAGAAAAGATAAAATATCTTTCTAATATCTACCGGCTTTGTAGAAAGAAATTGATTAACCTGCGCAATTAACATTTTCTCCGAAACAATTTTATCTACTGAAAATGAATCAATTTCTAAATCAGCAATATTAAATTCTTCTCCCTCTTCATTAATATTAATCATTGGCACCATGGATTTTAAGCGCTGGCTAAGTGAATAATAGCGAAATATCTTCTGTTTAGCTATTTTAATTACAAAAGCTTCGCTATTTTTCACATAATTAGTTCCCTTTTTAACAAGGACCGCATATAGTTCCATGTAAGTTTCCTGAAAAATATCACTGATATCAGAAGTGTTACCACATTTAGCTGTAATATAAGCAAGGACCTTCTTATTGGTTGAATCATATATGTTATTGAAAAGATTAGTGGTATTTTGGTCGACCATTAACCCACCGCCTTTCACTAATAAAGCGTTTAGTTTATCCTAAAAAGTTTCAAATTTTTTTAACAAACTTAATTCCACATAAAAAGGGCAGTATAATTATCACTACACTGTCCTAAAAAAGTTTTAATCCTATTTATTACTAATAACTTCTAAAGCTTTCTGAAGTTGATTGTCTGTTTCATTACTAGGATTAACAAAATAGTCTTCACTTAGTTCAACACTATCAGTTGGTTCTAATCCTACTTCATTTAACCAATTACCATCAGGTGTTAACCATTTTTGAATAGTATATTTAACCGTAGCTCCACTATCTAGTTTATAAGCTCTTTGGACTGTTCCCTTACCATAAGAATTAGTTCCGATAATACTAGCTCCATATGACTCTTTTAAAGCACCAGCTAGAATTTCTGAAGCAGAAGCACTACCTTTATTAACAAGAACGGCTACTGGATAGTTCCTATTAGTTTTAGTAGTATCATATATCTTCTGAACCACTCCTTTAGTATCAAGTTGATAAATAACTTTTCCCTTGTCTAAAAACATCGAAACAATATCAGTAACAGAATTCAAATATCCACCTGAATTACCACGAACATCAATTACTAAACGATCAATTTCACTAAGTTCCAAATCATTAAGTACACTAGAGAACTGTTTATATGTATTAGCCGCAAAAACATTAATATAAATATAACCTATTTTCTTATCATTATATTCTATAATTTCACTAGAAACCGACTCAATTTCCACTACTGATTTTTCAATCGTAAATTCCTTCTCTTCCTCACCACGAAGAACTATAACCTTTACTTTACTATTATCAGAATCCTTAATCATACTCGCTACTTCCGCTGATGTTTTAGAATTCACATCATTATCATCTATTTTAATAAAGATATCTCCAACTTCCAATCCTGCCTTAGACGCTGGACTATTATCAAAAATACGTGTAATAACCACTCCCTTGTCTTTAGTTTGTTGAATCTCTGTACCTATACCACTATACTTACCTTCAACTTGAACATCAAAATCCTCACTCTCACTAGGACTCATATATAAAGAATACTTATCACCTAAGAAATCTAACATTCCTTTTATACCAGCATCTAATAACTCTTGATCATCCAAATTTTCATAATAGTTATACTTAATATCATTATAAGTATCAATAAACTCCTGGAATTTAGATGAGACTTCGACCTGTTTATCTTCAGGTTTACTTTTATCTTTAAATTGATTAATAACACTACCTAAAAAACCACCGATTATTAAAGTAATAATCATAATTAATATTACTTCTAAGTAATTAAAACCAATTTTCTTCTCAACAATTACTTCCTTAATAATTTCTTTTGGTTCTTGTTTTATATCATCTTTAGCTTCTTTATCTACCGACTCTTTTACTTTCTTCTTTTTTATTTCTTTATTATCTTCCATAATACACCTCTTTATGTTCTTCTATACATTCTATCATAAATGAGTTGTTTTTAGAATGGATATTTCTAAAATCACAAAATTAGACAGAAAAAAAGATGGCTACTTCTCTTCTGGTTTATAAGGAGTATCACCATCTAAATTAATGTTTTTAACATGTTTAGGCGCCCTTTTTTCAACTGGCCATGTTTCTTCCCATTCTTTACCATTCCATCTTTTTAAACACCTTGGCGTATACCATTTAGTCATTACAGCCTCGATATTATTATAAGAATAATACTGTCTACCTTCAAATTCATACTTTTTAACAGGATAAACATCATCCTTATGAAAAACTGGTTCTTTCATAAATTTTTCCCAAGGAACTGATATTGGTTGTGATACTATATTACTATTTTTATTCTTATCAAAATAACGGTTAGAAAACCATACCACAAAACTCTTTAAAGGAATAGGATTAATATGTAAATTATCAAGTAAAACAATAAATGGCATTACTAATTTAATTACTGTACGATTAACCTGATCTATAAATTTATTTTCTGACACTGTATCATAAATAATAACATCTACAAAGATTCCATCGCCTCTTTTACAACGATTTTTAAGTAAAAAATTAACTTCTTCAACATAGGTACCTTTTTTACGTATTTTCATTGATGGGCCAGAAATAACATTATATCTCTTATCCCTTTCATAACAATCAAAGTAAAAGTCATCAGATAAATCTTTTTCTAAAGCTTCAATGAATTTCATCCAATACTTTCTAGGAACTGCAATATCGATATCATCATCCCAAGGAATAAATCCTTTATAATTACAGATACCAAGTGCACTACCAGCTATTAAAAAATATGGTACTTTATTCTTTTCACAGACACGATGAATCTCATCCATAACAGTTAAAATCTCTAATTGTAGATCCCTAACCATTACTTTTTTACCATCAGAGAACTCTTTCAAAACATACTTATCGTCTCTTTTGATACAATCATTCTTCATAAAAGCCACCTCTATTTACATTATACTATAATTATTAAATTTAACTAGATTAATATTATAAATTTTACATCTAATCTACAGAAATATAATTAATAACCTACCATGATTTAGCATCAATTTCTATTGGTTCCTGTTTTAATGTTTCAATCATTTCTGGTGTTAGATATTTCTTTAAAACAGATATCTCAATTATACACTCTTTAAAGAAATTATTATTCATGACTAAATACTGTTGTTTATTATCTTCAGTACCCCAGCTATTTTCAACTCTCCATCTTACTACTTTATCATCAACAACATGTGCACCAACAATATTCATAACATGGTTGAAGTTTATATCCTCAAAATTAATCTCATCCTCTTTACCTATTGCCTCTACACCTAAGACATCTTTATAATTAAAAATACGTGTATCTAATATCCAATTCTTACGATCCCACATTTTAGAAGTCGGACAAACAAAAGGAACTGGAAATCCATCTTTTAATTGTTTTAAAGTAACCATAACTAAGTCATCAATCGGCAAATCTAAATATTTAGTTTTAGTTGAACCATAAATACAACCATCATATTTTCTAATATAAGTTTTATATAGTTCACGATTATATTTAGGAAAATTGTATAAAGTAACATAGTCATCTAAATCAATTGATAAGTACTTATTCACAAAGTCAAGTGGAGTAAGATTAGCAATCGAAATATATTTTTTATCTTTATCATAATACTCCAAATCAAACTTCATAGGTGGCTCACCTAGTAATTTAGAGAAAATACTATAATTAGCCTCTAACATCTTCGCTTTTTCTTTTCTAATTTCATCAAGCGACACCTTTTGTCTTTTATAATCAAGTAATTGTTTAACATCTTTTCTAATTTTCTCTTGAATAATTAAATGCTAGATATATTTTATTATTAATAATAATTCTATGTGGTTCAATATAAGTTAAATTAGTATGTTCTATCTTCCTAATACTACCATTTTCTATGATAGATATGGTATTACAAAAATCACTTATAACATTTAATCTAGAAACTAATGATTCATCAATCTCAATTTATTCTTTAATTATTTTTATCATAGACACCAACCTTTCTATGATTTTTTCTTATAAAACGAAAAAATCAATCATTTCTGATTGATATCTATCTAAATGTTCGAATAGTTCGAACAGATTCGTCAATGGTGCACCAGTTAATGACGTTTGGAAATTTTTAAAAGATTAATTTCTATGAATAATATATCATATTTTTTTATTTTATTTCAGTTAAATCATTATCTTTAGTTAATTCAATATAATTATTTGTAGTAACTATTGGTCTTTCAAGTTTATTCTCTATTTCTTTTTTTGCAGTATTAATTACTTGTCCAGCATCTTTCATATCGTCTTTTAACTGTTTCATACCACGACTATCATTTTTTTGATGAAGCTCTACAGCTGTTGCTTCTCCAAGATTTGTAAGTGCAAGTTCTATATTGCTCATCGAATCCCTTAAATTTTGGCTATCGTGTAACCCCTTAATATCTTTATATTCTTTTGCGCTAAATCCAAAACCAGATTTATATATTTCATTTGTAAGGATTGCATAATCAACTCCAACTTTTGCTCCTCGTTCTTTCCACTCATCAGTCAAATTATGTCTTGCAGTTATTCCTCTTTCCCTTTGCTCGATCCAAGATTTAGAATAACCTTTTCTTTCATAAATCTGCTTCATTCTATCCATCGCAAGCTCTGGATTATTTATTTCCTCAATTCTTTCACTTCCAACTTTAGCAAGCCATCTTTTAAATGGTTCTGCTTTAGGAGATGGAATAGATTGAATTATTCTTAAAATACCTTCTGTATCGGCACAATCGGTATTATATTTTTTACCATCAGATGATTCTAATTTCAGTTGTACGATTATTTCGTACAGCTCAATATCATATCCTTCATTTTTTAACTTAGTTTTCAAATCACTCCAGTATCTTCTTGCATTTTTGCTATCAGTTAATGCAAATATTACATCAACTACACTAAAATACCAATTGTTTTCTTTCCAAATCTTTCTTATTTCTTTTTCTTCAAAAAGTGCTAATTTATTATCCATATCTAATCCTCCTTTATTTTAGTTATTGATAATGTATATCCTAATGGCTCTAATATTTTTATCAATGTATTTATCTGTGGATGTTTCTTTTGATTTTCAATTACAGCAATCATTTCTCTGATTACGCCTGATTCATCTGCCATTTTTCTTTGTGATAATCCTAGTTCATTTCTAAGTTTTATAAAATCACATATAAGATTATATTCAAGTTCAAATTGTCTTTGTTCATTTTTCATTTTCATCACCTATATCAAATATATCAATTTCACCTTTGGTAGTCAATAGATTACTTTGAATTATATAAAAAAACTCAAAACTTAAAAGTTCGAGTATCTATCAATCTGGTGCCCGAGGTCGGACTTGAACCGACACAGTATTACTACCAATGGATTTTGAGTCCATCGTGTCTACCATTCCACCACTCGGGCAAGTAAATAAATTATAGCAAGAAAAAAAAAGAAAGTAAAGTTTATTTTACTAAACTATTACCCTTCTTTATTAACTTTTCACTTAAGAAATAATCTGTTAAAAAGGATAGAATAAAGAAACCAGTAAAGATTAAAAATACAACCAATATAACGGATAAAACCAAACTTGCAGGTATAATTGAATAAAAATCAACAAACATTTCATTCAGTGATATCATCAAGACAAGTAATGTTGTAAAAGCTAAAGCTACTACTATCGATTCCCTCATATAATATTTCATTCTATTTTTAACTTTCTTCTCTTTATAAATCTTACTCCTAACATTGGCTTTCTTACCTTTTTTATTATCATCTATCACTGTACAATGAGTATATTGAATTACAAGTGATAAAATTAAAATAAAGCCTATTTCCAAAATACAAGATGATAATTGATGAGAAGTAACATATTTATAAATACATGCTCCAAACAAATATAAATAAACTAAAATCATTGCCAAGTAATATACTGTTTTTACTTCTAGTGGTTTCTGTTTCTTTTTATTTTTTCTCATAATAACCTCCTATTATTCTAATCAAAATATATCACATTATTATAAAAAAGTAAATTAAAGTTCTTCAATATCTTCTTCTGCCACTTCTACATACTTAGAATGATATAAATCTGTTTCCTTGTCTTCCTCATCATTACCAACAAATTCTTCAAATTTAGGCAGATCATCGATTGTTGAAAGTCCAAAATAATCTAAAAACTCACTAGTTACTTTATATAAAATAGGTCTGCCAACTGCCTCACTTCTCCCAATTTCTTTTACAAACCCTTTAGCCACTAATTTACGAATCATTTGACTACTACTAACCCCACGTATTTCATCAACTTCAACTCTAGTAATAGATTCATTATAAGCAATTATAGCTAATGTTTCTAATGCTGCTTGTGTCAATACATTGCTTTCAGGATTTTCAAGTAATCTTTGAAAATACTCCTTATGTTCCTTCTTAGTAGTAAGTTTAAAAGTATTTCCTAGAAAATTAATACGAATTCCACTATCTTCAGATTCATATTTCTCTTTTAAATTTCCTAAAACAGTCTTTACTTCTTCCATACTAACACCTAAAATATCCATTAATTGATTAAGTGTTAATCCTTCTTCACCAACCACAAATAATAACCCTTCGGCTACTGCTTCTAATTTCATGATACCACCTCAATTGTTATTTTATCAAAATCACGTTCCTGACAAATCGATAATTCATTTTTACGAGCCATTTCTAATATCGCTAAAAATGTAACCACAATATATTCATTTGTTACTTCTTCAAATAATTCAAAAAAGTCTACTTTTCCCTTTTGTTTTAGTATACTTCTAATACTCTTTCTTCTTTCTTCAACAGTAATTTCCTTTTTAGTCACAGTTGTTGATAAAGGTTCAGAAGCTTTTTTCCTCTCTAAAAATTTTTGAAAAGCCTTCATCAAATCATCTAAAGAAACATCATTGCTAATGATAGCCCCAGGCTCAACATATTCTTTTAAACTCTCAGGTGCTTTTGTATAAAATTCCTGTCTTAACGACTCCAATTCCTTAAAATCCTTAGTCATATCTTTATATTTTTGATATTCTATTAGTCTTTGAATTAACACTTCACGTGGATCTTCTTCTTCCGTTTCATTCTCATCTTGATATCTAGGAAGTAACATCTTAGATTTCATTTCTATAAGTTCACTAGCCATTACTAAATATTCACTAGCGACATTTAAGTTAAGAGTTTCCATAGCTTGAATATAATTAAGATATTGACTAGTAATATCTACAATCTTAATATCCCAGATATCAACCCTAGACTCTTTTATCAGATGAAGGAGTAAATCAAGTGGTCCTTCAAAAATATCTATTTTAACTTCGTATTCCATGTACTCCTCCATTTTATAGACTAATTATAACATATTTTCAGCTCTTACGGATAGTTTTTTCAAAACCTGTTACCTGACTTTTAATAAAATAAAGACCATGATATAATCAGTTATAGAAAATTATTACTCAAAAGGAAGAAGATTATGAAAAAGTTTACTATGAAAGATGAAAATTTTATCTGTGAAAATTGTAATGAAAGCGTTTTTAAATTAAATTACACCGCTCGTGATCACTGTCCCCATTGTTTATATTCTAAGCATGTTGATATTTTTCCTGGAGATAGAGATAATAACTGTCATGGTTTACTAAAACCAATAGGTATTGAAAAATTCAAAGATTCTTTCAAAATTATCTATCGCTGTGAAAAATGCCACCAAAATCATAAAAACATTATCGCTAGAGACGATAATATGGATCTTATTATTGAACTAACTAAACTAAACTAAACTAAATTATTATAGAAACAAAAAAAAACTAGAAGTTGTATTCTAGTCTTTTGCTTTAAAAAATAAAGAAAATATAAATGTGAATACTATAGCCGCTGTAATACCAGAAGCTGTCAAATCAAACATTCCCATTAGTAAACCCATGATTCCCATATCAGCCGCCTTTGTTAAAGCTCCATGAATAAGTGAATGTCCGAAACTAGTAATTGGTACTAAAGCACCGGCTCCTACATAGTTGATAATCTGATCATAAATACTAAATGTATCTAGAAAAGCACCAACTACTACAAAAATACTAGTTACATGCCCTGGCGTTAATTTTGTATTATCTAAAATAAGTTGTCCTAATAAACAAATAAATCCACAAAATAGAAATGAACTAACATATATCATTTTATTACCTCCAAACTAACAGCATGAGCGATACTTAAAATATTTTCATGTTGATATACCATTGTTGGAGAAAATAAAGCACCTGTCGCAACTAATAATACTTTTTTTAATTTCTTCTTTTTTAATAAATCTAAAATTACACTATAACTAACTAAAGCACTACATACTGTTCCACTTCCACCAGCATTAACATCTTTTTGTTTTTCTAAATCATATAACATAACACCACAGTCATTATAATTCTTACTTATATCTATTCCATATTCAGTTTTCATAAAATCAATTAAGATTTCTTTTCCATAAAGACCTAAATCACCAGTTAGTATTAAATCATAATAATCAGGTTTACGATTCATATCCGTTAGATGTTTATGAATAGTATCCGCCGCCGCCGGAGCCATTGCTGCTCCCATATGATAAGGATCATTTTGTTCATAATCAAGAATTTTCCCAATCGTTGAACTTTCCACTTTAATACCAGTATTTCTATTACTTAATAAAATACTAGCTCCACCGGTAGCTGTAAAGGTAGCTGTTTTAGGTTTCGATGCTCCATACTCAGTTGGATTACGAAATTGTTTTTCACTACTCATATTATGTGATGATGTAGCTGCTATTGCATTATCAATTTTACCTGAATCGATCAATGTACTACCTAAAATAATACCTTCAGCACTAGTTGCACAAGCACTATAAATACCTAAGAAAGGAAAACCAAACTTTTCTGATGAATAACACGAAGAAGTAATTTGATTAAGTAAATCACCAGAAATAATAACGTCAATATCTTCTTTTTTCTTTTTAGTTTTATCTAGTAATATCTTGATACTTTCTTCTAAACTTTTAGCTTCTGCTGTCTCCCAAGTTTTCTCACCATTATATAAATTTTCAAATGTTTTATCAAAGTATTTTTTCAAAGGCCCTTTAGCTTCATATGGACCCGCAACCGTAGATGCATCTTCTACAAACACATTATTATAACGAAATGTCATCTTTTAACCTCCCATAATTATCAGTCTTAATAATCCAAAAAACCAAGCTGATACAATCCCATATAATATAACTGATCCTGCTAACTTAAAGATATTACTTCCTAAACCAAAGATAGGTCCTTCCCTTCGATACTCAATTCCCGCACTAGTCATTGAATGAGCAAATCCTGTAATAGGAATAATTAAACCACATTTACAGAAGTTAACCCACTTATCAAAGAAGCCTAAAGCCGTAAATAAACTAGCTAAAAAAATAAGTGTTACTAACATAAAGCTAGATGCATCTTTACTTGAAATCTCAAAAAAGTTTGCATAAAACTCTGTTAACAGCTGTCCAATTACTCCTATTAAACCACCAGTTACAAAAGCTATAAAAGCATTCTGCGCTCTCGTCTCAGCTGGCTTATGTTTGTTTACTAATTCTTTATATTTATTCTTTTCCATCCTCTTCACCCATTACTATTATGGAAACTTCTTCCTAATTTAATACAAAAAAAGATATTTCAATAATATCTTTTTAAGCAACTAAATCTTTTTTTAATTTTTGAAGTATTTTGGGCTCCGCTCTAGAGATTTTAACTTGATTAACTCCTAGTCTTCTAGCTGTCTCACTTTGAGTCATATCATCAAAATAACGAAACTGAACTATCTTCTGTTCATTCTCATCTAATCTCTCAATAGCATCTCTTAAATCTAATACTTCACTATCGTATCCTTTTTCTTGGTAAGAAACCATATCATACATATTAAGTTCTTTACCTTCATCATCTTCATTTAAAGTATAATCTAAACTTCTTACAAATTCCTTAGATAACTCTGCTTCTTCAATTAAAGAAATATCTATTTCCGAAAATAAAGCAATTTCTTCTAATGATGGTTCCCTCATTAACTTATGTCTTAATACATTACGCATTTCCTCTATCGATTGACTAAGTTTAACTAAGTCCCGACTAACTTTAATTGTTTTATCTTCCTGAATATATTTAAGTATCTCACCCTTTATCCATAAAAAAGCATATGTTGAAAAAGTAGTTTGACTGTTAGGAATATATTTTTCATAAGCTTTCTTTAAACCTATCATTCCTACTTGTTTTAAATCTTCCATATCATAATAATAACGAAATTTACTAGCATAAGATAACACCAAGTTTTCATACTTCAAGATTTCATCTGCCATGTTTTCACCCTTTATATATTTATTAACCTAAAAGCACCTAATTCATTACTACTATTTTCAATATTCTGAAAAGCTATATCCAAATCTTTCTTAACTTGTTTTTTAATATGCGAATCATATCCACAAACCACTAATTTACCCTCATGCATCACTACATCAAAATAGTGATTAATAATACTTTGTATTCCGACCTCATCAATATACTTCAAATTCTCTAAATTGATTACAAAATAACGTACTCCTTGTTCATGAATCATCTTATCTAATACTAGATTAAGCTCTTTAGAAGTTCTTTTACTAAGAATTCCCTCTAAGCGAACAAACAACATTCCTCTAATAAACTCCATATTAATTTGAAACATATTTCACCTCTTATTTTCGTATATTAAATATAGTCCATTTTTCTTATACTTTATACACTTTCGACAAAACATATCAAAACTTCCCATAAAAAAAGAAAAGGAAATCCTTTTCTTAATATAAATATTTATTAATTTATGTTCTTATCATATTCAATATCAGATATTTGATATTTTCTATTCTCTGATATTATTTTCATTAGTTTATTAACAGTATAACCAACTACTGCTAAAGCAAAGAAATATGTTACTCCAAAAGCCGTAAACGTCGGAGCAGAATCAGTAAATAGTCCAATTAGTGAAGCACCTACTCCCATCGATGTAACAATCGTTAAGTTGTTAACTGATTTAGAAGTAATTTCTGCTTGTAGACCACTAAATAAGTTTTGTGCTGATTTAACATAATTCTGAGTCATCTTCCATAACTGTTGTATATAAGAAAGCGTATTAGATAAATTTTCATATCTATATCCAATTAAATCCAAAGCTTCCTTTAATTTCTCATCTGCCTTAGCTATTTTTTCTCTTGTTTTTAAATACGATGACATTTGAAATATTCTAGCATCAATTAAGTTAACAGTTTTAGCATAACCCTCTATTTTAGAAGTAAAATTAATAATATCTTTACCTTTAACTTTTACATTTTCCTTAACTGCATCTATCTTTTCCCAAATAATACGATGAAGATTCAAATATCTATGTAATTGTCCTTTAAATTCACGAATAAAAATCTGTTCTTCAATATATCTATCTACTTCATGTGGAGTTTGATTCTTATTATTAATAAAATAATATTTATCTCCTCTTAAAACATCATAACTATTATTATTAAATTCAAAGTACTTTTCTTTTTCTATTCTAGCTAATAACTCATGGATCTTATCTTTAGCTTCATTATCTAAAACAATAAAGTATGGATAAACAGTTTGAATATTCGCTAATTCTTTAGGAACTGGTGCCCCTAAGCTAAATAAATAACTTAATGCTGGAGATAGCTTATCTTCATAATATTTAGCTATATGATCTATATCATCAAATAGCGTATTTTCATCACTGTTATGATAACTTAATACAATTAAACCATCTTCAAAAATTTTTATATAAACATCTTCATTTGTCGTAACATTTAAATATTCTAAACCATCAATTTCATAAGTAACATCTTTAAGTTCTAATTTTTTATGATATTTGAATAGTTTTTTATTATCCAAATCTAATCTAGAAACGCCTTCCCTTAAAAAATCATATATTTCACTTAGATGTAAAGTAGTTCTTTGAAACCAACCACCAACTGATACCTTTTCAATCTTCATAACTATACCCCTTCCTTAAATATCTTTTGAAAAGAACCCAGCATCGTTAACTACAAAACCATAGTTCTTATAACATGCATGAGCAGGTTGTCTTGAATTATTAGACCATAATTCTATTTTATTACATCCCATATCCGAACAAATAATAGTCCCCTCGTCTAACATTTTAGTAGCTATATTATGTCTACGATATTCTAGTTTAACACAAACGTGATTAAGTATTGCATAAGTAGCCATTGGTTTATACATTGTTTGAATTATAGTAATCTTCATATGAGCAATGATTTCGTCTTTATCCAAACCAACTAGATAAATTTGATTAGGATCATTAGCTGTTTTATCAAATACTTCTAAAGCGTATTTAACACTTGTAGATTCATCAAAACAATTATTACATAATTCAATAATTCCCTTTACGTCTTCCCTTTGTGCTTTTCTAAAAACAACCTCCATATATTTACTCCTATCCTATAATACTAAAATAACATTAAATACATAAAAAGACAAGTTTCGATAAATAAAATTTTACATATATTTACTAACTTAGAATTAATTAAGTTATATAGTAACAATTAAAAAACTTAACCATTAATTAGTTAAGTTCTTCAATCTTATGTGCGAGTTCTAAAGCTAATAGGACTATCTTTTCTTTTTCATCTAAATTAAAAGTCAATACGTCCTATAATCATATCTTTAAGATTATCAAAATATAAATTAATTATATTTTTCTTTTTCACATCATTATTAACTATTAAATCATATTCACCAACTACATTAGCACCATCACTAACAGTTAATTTACCAACTACTGCATTCTTTTTAATAGGAAGTTTAATTTCATCTAGTTTTATTTTTTCTGTATATTTTTTATCAGTATCCGTCTTTTTACTAAGAACGCTTATTTCATCAGCCGTAATTATTTCTACTTCTCCGACATTACCTTTACTTACTTTTATTTTATCAATAACTGCTCCCTTTGGTTTTAGAACATTAACTTTATAAAGATTAAATCCATAATCAAGTAAAGCCGTTGTTTCAGCATTTCTAACTTTACTAACATCTTCACCTAAAACTATTGCTAATAACCTCATACCATCACGTTTAGCAGTTACTGCCATGCAATACTTAGCTGCATCTGTAAAACCTGTTTTCAGGCCATCAGAGCCTTCATAGAAGCGTACTAGCTTATTAGTATTAACTAGCCAAAACTTATTTGGAGTATCAACTCTTAAATAATCCTCATATAAAGAAGAAAATTCAAATATCTGTTCATGTTTAACTAATTCTCTAGCTATAACACTTAAGTCATGAGCTGTAGAATAATGATTATCTTCATCAAGTCCTGTTGGATTAACAAAGTTAGTATCCTTTAAACCTAATTCTTTGACTTTAGCCATCATAAGTTTAACAAAATTTTCCTCAGTTCCCGCAATTCTCTCCGCAAGTGCAACTGTCGCATCATTAGCACTAGCCATACTTACACCTTTCATTAAATCCTTAACTGTCATCAATTCTCCCGGTTGTAAGTAAATCTGAGTTCCTCCATAACCTGCGGCATTACTACTGGCTTTTACCTGTTCATCCCATTTTAGACTTCCATTTTCTATATTTTCTAGTATAATTAATTGAGCTACCATCTTAGTTAAAGAAGCAACCGCTACCCTTTCATTCATGTTTTTTTCAAAAATAACAGTTCCTGTATTGGCCTCTACCAAAATAGCACTCTTAGCACCAGTAGCTAGTGTTTCCTCTGCACGAACCATTCCAGGAACAAATAATAATCCTATACAAAGAAACAATAATATCTTTTTCATATATACACCTCATTAAAAAATATGCTTCAGAAAATAAGATATTATAAATTATGCATAAATAACTATAAAAAAACTATTATTAAAGTGGTGAGTAAGATGATTAAAAAAATATTTATTCTGTTAATTAGCTCTATCCTAATTATAGGATGTAGTAATACCGGCAAATCAAATAATAAAGATAGTGTTTCTGATGATAATAACCCAAAGTACTTTAAAAAGGACTATGAAGAAAGATATCTTAGTTATAAAAAGATTAATCCTGATCTATCAAATGAAGATATAATAACGCGAGTTAATATTGGTTTGGATAATCCTTTTTATACTAATACAAAAGAAACACCGTATTTAAATAAGATCCATATCTTATCAAATAAATATCTTTATATGCCTAAAGACTACACTCCAGAAAACTTAGAAAAAATAGATTTTAGTTTCGCAAATGGAACTAGACTATTAGTCCAAGAAGCTAAATTAGCCTTTGAAAACTTAGCTAAACAAGCAAAAAGTGAAGGTTATAATATAAGGGCTATCTCTGCCTATCGTTCTTATCAATACCAATCAGTTTTATATAATAAATATGTCGATCAAGATGGTATAGAAAAAGCTGATACCTATTCAGCCCGAGCTGGCTTTTCCGAACATCAAACTGGATTAGTTGTCGATGTTGATAATATCAATACTTCCTTTACTAATTTCGAATCAACTAAAGAATTTAATTGGATGAAAGAAAATGCTTATAAGTTTGGTTTCATCTTAAGGTATCCCGAAGGTAAAGAAAACATAACAGGTTACCAATATGAATCATGGCATTACCGTTATGTTGGGGAAGAAATAGCTAATATCATCAAACAACAAAATATAACTTTTGACGAATACTATGCTAGATATCTAGATAATTAAAGAAAAAGAAGAAACTTTGTTTATAAAACATCAGCTTCTTCTTCTTTTTTTTCTATTGGTTGTGGTGCCGGCTGTGGTTCTGAAATTTCCACTTGTTGTGGTTCTGGTTTAGGATTAGGCTTTTTTATTTCTCTAAAAGTATAATAATCGGTAATATCTTCTGTTATTAGAGCATCTTCTTCTCTCAAATATAGAGTACATAAAACATCACCTATTTGAACGTCATCCCCAATTTTTTTTCTTAAAATAATACCTACTTTTGGATCTAATTTATCTTCCTTGGTAACTCTTCCACCACCTAATTTTAAAGATAGTTTACCAAACTTATAAGCATCCATGTTAATAACATGACCACTCTTAGTAGAATGAATCTCTTGGGTACGAGTACTTACACGGAGTTCCCCAATTCTCCCCCCTTGTGCTTCTACCATTTCTAAAAACTTTTCATAAGCTTTACCATTTTTTAAATTATCATCAACCATCCTCGTTGCATCACCTATCGTTACACCAAGCCCTATTTCTACCATTTTAGCAGCTAATGCTTTCGATAAAGCTACTAAATAATTATTATCCTCATTAGATAATATTCTCATTACTTCTAATATTTCAATCGCATTTCCTATACTTGTCCCAAGTGGAATATCCATATATGTTATCATTGTTTCTACTTCTTTATTGTATTTTTCACCAATCATCTTCATAATTCTTGATATCTCTAAGGCTTCTTCCTTATTCTTTAATAATGCCCCGTCACCAACTTTAACATCGATAACTATCTTATCTGCACCAGATGCTATCTTTTTACTCATAATACTAGAGGCAATCAAAGGAATAGATTCAACTGTACCAGTTACATCTCTTAAAGCATAAACCTTTTTATCTAGAGGTGCTAGATTAGCAGTTTGACTAATAATAGAAAATCCAACCTTATTAAGTTGATTAACAAACTCTTCTTCACTTAAATCAGTTCTAAAACCTGGAATACTTTCCAGTTTATCAATGGTTCCACCAGTATGACCAAGACCTCTACCACTCATCTTAGGTACTTTTACACCAAGTGAAGCAACAATTGAACCAATTATTAAAGTCGTTTTATCTCCAACTCCACCAGTCGAATGCTTATCAACAGTTACACCATTAACACTACTCAAATCAAGGACATCACCACTTTGAATAAAAATATCTGTTAAATCAAGTATTTCTTGATCGTTCATTCCGTTAATACAAATAGCCATTAATAAAGAACTCATTTGATAATCGGTCACATTACCATGAAAATAATCCAAAAAAGCTTTAGCTAATTCTTCTTTAGTTAATACACTCCCTAATCTCTTTTTATTTATAATATCCACTATCATCACAATATCACCCTCTACTTTCATCTATTATAACAAATTTTACGACTAATATGTATAACATTTAATAACTAATTATAAAATTTTATTTACTAATTAAAAAAAGTACATAAAATATGTACTTATCTAAGTTTCTTTTCAATTAATTCAATCATTCGTTTAGGATCATCAAGTAATTTCTCATATAACGAAATATGATTTCTGAGTTCCTTAATTAAAACAATCTCATCCTTAGCCAAATTAATCCCAAAACTAATATCATCACTAGCTACCCTATACTCATCTACACCCAAGAAATAAGTAAGTTCAACATTTAATTCATTCGCTAAATCAATTAAAGTTTCTAAAGTTGGTGTTCTTGAACCACTTTCATAACAGGAAATACTAGTTTTAGTAACTCCTATACGTTTAGCTAATTGTTCTTGAGTTAAGTGATTTGATTTTCTTGTTTCACGTAATCTTTTTCCGAATAAAAACACAATTACCACTCCCATCACTAATATAGGTCTCATTATAGATAAAAGTTGTCACATTTTGGCTTAAGTTAACTAGAAAGAAACTATTCGCCTTTAGGCTTAGTTGACAAAAAAGTAACTTTTTCAGCTACTATTTCTAACTGAGAAACCTTACCTGTTTCCTTTTCAATAACACGACTTTGAGCTCTTCCTTTGACACCGATGATGTCGCCCTTTTTACAGTAATCAACTGTAGAAGAAGCTACACTGTCCCATAAAATACAATCGATAAAATCAGTATCATATTCACCATTCATATTTTTAAAACTACGAGGAACAGCTAACGTAATAAACGATAACTTCTTACCATTTTCACTTTCCCTTAACTCTGGTGTACGAACTAGTCTTCCCACTAAAACAACTTGATTCAACATTAAAATCCTCCTTTCGTGCTATACAATACTAAATCAATAACCATTAAACAAATCAGTGTTAATGAAAAATAGTCATAAAAAAAATCATAAAAAAAAGAAAGTCTACTAGCTTTCCTTATTTTCTTAAATATAAAAATACTCAATTCTTAACTTTACAAGTTTCTTCTTAATAATTGATTTAATTCAACTGCATACTCCATCGGTAACTCTTCCCTAAACTTTTCTAAAAATCCTAGAATAATTAATTCCGTAGCTCTTTCCTTATCAATACCACGACTCATAAGATAAAACAGCTTTTCTTCACTTATCTTAGACACTGTCGCTTCATGTTCAATTCTACTGCTACTATTACTACAAATATTGATAGGAACCGTATCACTTTTAGAAATAGAATCCAAAATTAATGTATCACATTTAACTATTGCTTCACTATTATAAGCCTCTTTAGAAATAAAAACTTTACCATGATAAGTAGCATTACCACCATTTTTAGCTATACTCTTAGAAATAATATTACTCTTCGTATTGTTTCCTAAATGAATCATTCTCGCTCCAGTATCCTGTTGTTGATTATTAGTCGCAACACTAATCGTAATACATGTCCCCGTTGATTCATTACCTTTTAATACACAACAAGGATATTTCATTGTAACATTACTCCCAATATTACCATCAATCCATTCCATTAATCCTTTTGTATCAACTACAGCTCTTTTAGTAACTAAATTATTTACATTCTGAGCCCAGTTTTGAATTGTACTATAACGGCACTTACTTCTTTCCCCAACATAAATCTCAACTACTGCTGCATGTAAACTTGATTCACTATAATTAGGAGCCGTACACCCCTCTATATAATGAAGTTCACTATCATGATCAACAATGATTAAAGTTCTTTCAAATTGTCCCATATTACGACTATTAATTCGAAAATAACTCTGTAATGGTCGATCAAGTTTTGTATGTGGTGGAATATAAATAAAACTACCTCCACTAAAAACAGCTCCATTTAAAGCCGCAAATTTATTTTCACTGTTCTTAACAATCTTCCCAAAATACTTCTTAGCTAAATCTGGATAGTTCTTAAGACCATCTTCGATTGAAGTAAAAATAATATTTTTCTTACGAAGTTCCCCTATCATATTATGATATATTACTTCACTTTCATATTGAACTCCAATTCCATCTAAATGTTGTTCACTTTCTAAAACACCTAATTCATCTAACTCATCACGAACATTTCCATCAATATCATCCCAGTTATCTTTAATCTCATCATCATGACTACTCTTATAATAAATAATATCATCAAAAGACATATCAAACTTAGGTCCAAAATCAGGAAGAGATAACTTATTAAAATATTCAAAACTATCATTTCTATAAAGAGAAACCCATTCATCCTCTTTCTTTATCTTTGAGATCGTTTTTACTGTTTTTAAGTTTAACCCCTGTAATCTCATCCTAATCACCTCTATTCACTACTACTTATCTTTAACGCTTTTCTTAATGATTCAAATGGTAATAAAGCACATCTTTTACGATTAGGCTGTTTATAAATTTCATAATAAACATTTAATTCCCCTAATAATTCTTGATTATATTCTTCTTCATTTAACATTTTCTCATAGTTATCCAAAATCTCTAATGCCTGTGTTCTTGTCTTCCCAATTATAGAACTAATCATAATACTAGTCGCACTAGTACTAATCGCACAAGCATCACCATCAAAACAAACATCTTTAATAATATCATCTTCGATTTTATACATAATATCTAAATCATCAATACAACTCTCATTATTAGTATTAATCTTAATATAACTATTATCTTCTACTAATCCTTTTCCCTTTGGATTCTGATAATTATCTAAAATAATTTCTCTTCTCAATACTGGATCCATTATTAACACCCCTATACTATAATACTACTTTAAAAATATCCGCTGAATCTTTTAATACTTCAATAAGTTTATCAATTTCCTCTTTAGTATTATATAAATAAAAACTAATACGACATGTATTCTTTACATTTAAATCTTCCTTTAATATTTTAGCACAGTGATTACCAGCTCTAACACAAATATGATAATGATTTAAGTATACTGCTGTATCCTGACTAAATATTTCTTTAATATTAAAAGCGATATTACTTCCTTCAATATCTTCATTATATATTTCAATATTAGAAATCTTTTTTAATTCTTTTAGACAATATCTTTTTAATTCACATTCATGAGCTTTAATTTTATCTAGTCCAATTTCCTGTAAATAATCAAGTACTGCTCCAAACCCAATTACTCCCGCAATATGAGGTGTCCCTGCTTCTAATCTTGATGGCAAGCTTTTATAATTGATAGTACCATCACTACTAAATGTAGAATTCATTCCACCCCCAACTATTGTTGGTTTTAATTTTTCTAACAATGCTTCTTTTCCATATAAAACTCCTAATCCCGTTGGACCAAGCATCTTATGAGCTGAAAAAACTAAAAAATCAATATTAAGTTCCTGAACATCCACTTTCATATGTGGAACACTTTGCGCCCCATCAATCACCAAATAGATTCCTTTTTCTTTACATATCTTTCCTATTTCCTTAATCGGTCTTTCATCACCTAAAACATTAGTAACATGAGCTAAAGAAATAACTTTAGTCTTATCAGTAATTGTCTTAACTACATTCGTAGCAGTTACTAAATGATTCTCTAGTGGTATATATTTTACTACAATTCCTAATTCTTTTTCTAATTCTAACCAAGGTAAAACATTTGAGGCATGTTCGGCTTTAGTAATTAACACTTCATCCCCAGGACTTAAATTATATTTCATAAAACCAAAGACAACTCTATTTAAAGAATCAGTAGAACCACTTGTGAATACTATTTCCTTACTACTATTAGCATTAATAAAATCTTTTGTCTTATCCCTAACTCCCTCATATAAAAGATCAACTTTTAAACTGTTATCATAATCCCCTCGATGTGCATTAGCTGTATAGTTTGTATAATAATCAGTAATTGCATTTACCATACATTTAGGTTTTAAAGTTGTAGCCCCATTATCAAAATAAATAACTCCTGTTTTAAAAATTTCAAAATCGTCACGATTCATTTTAATACCTCCTTACATTATATATGTAGGTTAATCATATTCTTCCACTTTAATTTAATTTCCTCATTAACATTCATTTTCCCAATTAAAAATGAGTTAATTAATAAAGTATAGGTTTGACTTCTAGTAAGTCCTCTACTCATTATATAAAATATATCTTTCTCTGAAAAAGAACCAATATAAGCTGCATGACTAGCCTCTACATTATAGTTTTCAATGAATAAATTAGGATTAATCTGCGACAAACTATCATTAAAATCAATAATTTTACTATCTTGTAAGCAAGAACAATCTTCACTAGTCTTTTCCACATATCCATTTACATCAAAAATAATATTACTTTTATCTTTACTAAAACCATGACAAATTAAATTACTACTATTCTTTGATGCTTGATGATAGATATTAAATACATTTTTAACATCCTTAGTACATAAATCACTATAAAAGAAATCTACAGTAGATTCTTTTCCCTTTAAATAAACATTAACTGAACAATTACCATTAATAATAAAACACTTAATATTAATAAAACTACCCTCTTCTATTATAATATTAACATTTGAAGAAAATTCCTCTCCTGTTATTATAAATTCACAAGTAATTCCAGATAATATCCTTATATCAATATCTTTATTATAATTATCAAGTTCAACTTCGATTATTTTATCACTATTAATGATAACTTCTTTTTTAGAAATATCCTCAAACTCTATACCATTATTTACTAATATTTTATTCATAACTTTCAACCTTACTCATATCATTCACACATTCAAAACCAGTTTCTTCTATTTGCTTAGCTAAATTAAAATCTCCGGTTTTAATAACTGATCCGTTTTTCATAATATGAACAAAGTCTGGTTTTAAATAATCTAATATACGCGAATAATGTGTAATTATTAATAACGATGTTTTGGAGTTTTCCTTCATATAATCTATTATATTATCACAAACTGTTTTTAAACTATCTACATCTAAACCAGAATCAAGTTCATCAAGTATTACCAGTTCCGGTTTTAAAAGTTTCATCTGTAAAATCTCATTTTTCTTACGTTCACCACCAGAAAAATCTTTATTAATAGAGCGGTGCATCATATCCTGATCCATCTTTAACTCTTTCATCTCTTTTTCCATCATTTTCATAAATTGATAGATACCTACTGGTTCACCTTGTTTACTCCCTAAAGCCGTTCTTAAAAATTCACTATTAGTAACACCTTCAATACTAAGTGGTGACTGAAAAGACAAGAAAATACCTAGTCGACTTCGCTCATCAACTTCCATATTTAAAATTGATTTATCATTAACAGTAATATCACCACTAGTAACTTCATAATCATTACTTCCCATTATTACCTTTGATAAAGTACTTTTACCAGTACCATTAGGTCCCATTATAACGTGAATTTCTCCCTCGTTAATTTCCAAATTAAATTTCTCTAAGATATTTTTACCATCATTAGAAGTAACATCTATATTATTAATGATTAATTTCATCTTCATCACCTACTATATTTTATCATTTTTTAACACTTTTTTAAAGTGAAACTATTATAACACAAACATCAAAGAAAAAAATGTAGTTTTTTTAAATCACTACTAAAAATATAATATGAATAAATAATACTAGAAATAACCAATATAATAATGAATACTCGCTGTGTTCACTAAAGGAAATGCTTAAGGCATTTCTCTTTTTATATTAAAATAATATCCCACAAAAAAGAAGAGATAAAACTCTTCTCTTAACAAGCTACCCATGAGCCTAGAATAATAGCTAATAAGATGTATAATACGATTACGATAATAAAGCCATTACCACTAGATCTTGCTGGTTCACAGCTTACTGTTTGGTTTGGTTGGCAAGACATAAATACACCTCCTTACATTAAATCCATGCACCAAGTATAATTACTAATAAAATAAATAATACTAATACGATAGCGGAACTTGATACGTAATTACCCATAATTAAATTCCTCCTTTTTTTGATTACTCATAGTATTTTATGGTTTTACTAAAAAAAGGTTCTAGACATTTACAAATTTTATCTAAATTATTGTGTTTTAAGTTAGAATTTGGTATGATATTAAATGTTTACAAGGAGGATAAAATGAAGAAATTACTTATTAGTATGATCATAGTATTACTATGTGTTACAGGTTGTGGTAAAATACCAACTTTAAAAAATGGAGAAGAGGCTGTTGTTACCTTAAAAGGTGGCGATATTTCAATCGATTCTCTATACAGTGAGATGAAAGACAAATATGCTTTAAGTATTTTACTTGATATGATTGATACTCAAATCTTAAATAAAAAGTATACTGATACAAAGGAGCAAAAAGAAGAAATAGATGCTCAAATATCAGCTTGGATTACTCAATTTGGGAGTGAAGCTAAATTATTAGAACAAACTACATCAGCTTGGGGAATTAATACTATTAATGATTTAAAAGAGTATTTAACACTTCAATATAAAAGAAATAAAGCTGTTGAAGATTATGCTACTGCTAGTGTTACCGATAAAGAAATTGAAAAACTATATGAAGAAGATATTTTTGGAGACATTACAGCTAGACATATTTTAATCAAACCAAATACTAATACTAACATGACTGATAGTCAAAAGACTGCTGCTGAAGAAGAAGCTTTAAAGAAAGCTAAAGAAATTATTACTAAACTTAAAAATGGTGAAAACTTTGAAACATTAGCTAAAGAAAATTCTGGTGATGAATCAAATGCTTCTAAAGGCGGTTTATTAGATCCCTTTACACACGGATCAATGACTGAAGAATTTGAAAAAGCAGCTAAGAATCTAGAAACTGGTAAATATACAACTGAACCAGTTAAAACATCATATGGATATCATATTATTTTAAAAGTTAGTCAAAAAGACAAACCTGAATTAAAACTAGTAAAAGATGATATCATTGAAGAAATAGCTAAAAAGAAAGTTAATGATGATTCTACTGTGCAGATTACTGCTTTAGAAGAGTTAAGAAAAGATTATAAAATAAATATCCAAGATAAGAATTTAAAAACACAATATGAAACATACTTAACCAATGCTAAAAATAGTGCTTCATCAACTGAAAGTTAGAAGACCATACCTGGTCTTTTTTTATGTCATATCACTTAGTAATTATTTCTAATCATCTTAAAGGATAGACAAAAGACTAAAAAAATAGTATAATTTTATCGGTTAGTTCTTTATATCAAAAATTAACTTATGAAAGGAGTTAAAATGAAAATTAATAAACCAAGTAAAACAAAAGTTATTGTTTTAGGTGGTTTAGGTGAAGTTGGGAAAAACATGTATTGTTTAATGCATGAAAATGAAATTATTATTATTGATGCGGGGATTAGTTTTCCAGAGGGAGAACTTTTAGGAATTGATTATGTCATTCCAGACTATACATTTTTAAAAGAAAATCAAGATAAGATTAAGGCTTTAATCATTACGCATGGTCATGAAGATCATATTGGTGGTATACCTTTTTTACTACAAACAGTAAATATACCAGCTATCTATGCTCCTAATCAAGCTAAAGAATTAATAGCTTTAAAATTAGAAGGTAGAAATATTCGTTATGATAATTTGTATGCCTACAATGATCAAACTATCTTGAAGTTTAAACATTTCGAAATAGAATTTTTTAGAACTACGCATTCGATTCCCGATTCCCATGGGATTTACCTAAAAACACCTAATGGAACGGTTGTCACTACTGGTGACTTCAAGTTCGATTTAACACCAATTGGACCAATGGCTGACATTCATAAAATGGCAGAGTTAGGTAAAAAAGGTGTCGACTTACTAATTAGTGATTCAACTAATGCCTTAAATGATGGTATGTCAATTAGTGAATCAAAAGTAGATAATGCTTTAACTAATATTTTTGACAAATATGCAAATAATCGTATTATTATTGCGACCTTTGCATCTAATATTTATCGTTTAAAACATATCGTAGAAACCTGTTATAAACATAATCGTAAGATTTGTGTTTTCGGTAGAAGTATGGATAATAATATTCAAATTTCTATTAAAGGTGGCTACATAGATCACAAAGAATTACTAATCACTGCTGAAGAAGCTAATCGTTTAAAACCTAGTGAAGTAGCTATTCTATGTACTGGTTCACAAGGTGAACCGTTAGCAGCTCTATCAAGAATATCTGAGGGAACTCATAGACAAATTTCTCTAAGACCAGAAGATATCGTTATCTTCTCATCATCAGCTATTCCAGGTAATGCACTAAGTATCGCCAGAACGATTAATAAACTATATCTTAAAGGAGTAAAAGTATTTACTAATACTTCTTTAAATGAAATACATACTTCAGGTCATGCTAACGAAGAAGAATTAAAACTGATGATTCGTTTGCTTTTACCAAAGTATCTTATGCCCTTTCATGGTGATTATCGTATGTTAAAGAAGCATGCTAATATCGCTATTGATTGTGGATTACCTAAAGAAAATACTTTTGTCTTAGAAAACGGTAACATTCTTACAATGGAAAACCATATAATTACTAAATCAACTGAAAGCGTATCAGGTGATGATATATATGTTGATGGTAATCGTATTGGTGAAGTTGGAAGTGTTGTTATAAAAGATCGTAAGATGATGGCTAATGATGGAATACTAGTAGTAATCGCTAATGTTAACTTAGAAAGTAGAAAACTACTTATTAAACCAAATATTACTACCAGAGGATTTATCTTAGTAAATGAAAACGAACAATTAATAAGACAAATTGAATCTATAAGTGAAAATATTATAAATGATCGTTTACAAAATAGTAAAGATACAATTAATGAAATTAAATCTAAAATTATCAGTGAATTAATTGGTCATATTGAGAAACTAACCGGAAGAAGACCAATTATTATGCCAGTAATTATTGATATTAAGAAAAACTAAAAGAATGCAATTTGCATTCTTTTTATTCTACTTTAGATTCAACTTGTATCTTAGAACCTGGTTTTAATTCCGTTGTAGTCCAGTCATTCCATTCACCATGTTTCTCCCTTTGACAAGTTCTATAACATGTTTTACAGCACTGTCCTGTATTTTTAATTGCCTTACAGGTTGTACCAGAATACAAAGTATATCCACTCGGACATGAAACAAGAACCGCTGCAATATCATCACCAAATAAACACTTATTACCAGATAATTCATAGCCAGTCGGACAACTAATTACTGCTTCAGCCGTAGTAGTATCACATTTTACACAGCTACATTCATATGGTTCACACTGATAATTTTCTAATTCAACCGTACGTGAACGATAATAATAAGTTAATCCTGTCCAGTCGCCTACTCTAACCGTTCTATTTTTTTCTGTTATATTCCCTACTAGATCATTTACTTTATATACAATTTGGTATTCACCATCAACTGAAGTATCAATAGTTGGTGGTTCAACTGTATAATCCTTAACTCCCGAACCACTATCGATCATTATACTATTCAAATCACTTTGAAAATCTTCACCTCTTTGAATGTATAGTGGATCAACAAAATTAACAATTGGTCCTTCTTTATCAATATTTTGAATTGTAATTGTCGCCTTTTTACTTGTCTTTCCTTTTTTATTTTTAACCATTACAACTACATCCATATTTTCTTCTACTGTAAAACTATTTTGATCAGTCCAAGTTTTACCACCATCAAATGAAAAATTAATATTTTTATCATTATTAGTATCAACAGTTAAAACTACATTACTATTAGTCCAATTACTTGTTGATAAAGAAACTACTGGTAAAAAGACTTTATTACTAAACACATTAATACAAACAATAATCGTAATAATTACTATAAATATTAAACCAAAAACAATCAATAACATCGTAATTAGTTTTTTATCCTCCTGTTTCTGTTTAGGAGAATCAAACTTAACATCATACTGATCTTCTTCTGTATACATACTATTCCCCCTAATCCTCAACTATAATTGTTTCTACTTCAGTATTAGCATTGGCTACTATCTTTTTCTGTTGCCAATCGCTCCAATCACTATAAGTTTTACTCTGACATGTTTTATAACATGTTTGGCAACATTGTTTTTCATCATTAAGTGTATAACCAGTCGGACAACTACCTACTTCTACTATCGCACTAGAAGTTACACAATTACATAAATATGGCTCACACTTATAATTACTTGTCGTTACCTTTCGTGATCGATAATAAGTTCTTCCCTTAATATCTTTAACGATAATAGTACGCGTTTTTTCAACAAAGTTACCAGCTTTATCAAAAACTGAATAAGTTAAATTATACTCTCCTTCAACACTCATATCAATGTTATCAGGTACAACTGTATAATTATTACTAATACCTGATTCTTTATCAGTAGCTTGTACTCCATTACGAACTGAGAAATTAGATCCCATTTGTACCGTAGTAGAATTTTCAAAAACTAATACTGGCGGTTCTCTATCAATATTAGTAATCGAAACAAAAGTACTCTTACTAAGTTTATCATTAATATCCATTACTTGAATCGTATATTCACCGTTTTCAGTTACTGTTATTGAACGATTAGTTTGCCAAGTTTTTCCTCCATCAAAAGAATAAGTTTTAATTTTATTCTGATCACTATCAACATATAGTACTATATTCTCCCTAGTCCAGTCTTCAGTTGAAAGACTTACCATAGGAATATTTATTAATGGCAAATTTGCCATATAAAAATATAAAGATACACCTAGTACCATAATTAATAATACACAAACAATCATAATTAAAATAACGATATGTTTTTTTCTACGATTTATAACTTTTCTTAAAGCCTGTTCTTCACTATACAATTAAATCACGCTCCACAATCTATTATAAATATACCATATAACTAAAAAAATGTAAAAGAAAAAGAAGCAATTATCTTGCCTCTTCTTGCGCTCTTATTTCACGAATAACCGTTACTTTAATTGTACCCGGATATTGCATTGTACTTTCTATTTTCTCTTTAATATCACGTGCTAATTTATGAGAAGTTAAATCATCAACTTGTTCTGGTTTAACAATAACACGAAGTTCACGACCTGCCTGAACTGCAAATGTTTTATCAACACCATCAATATCATTTCCAATAGCTTCTAACTGTTCAAGACGCTTAATATAATTCTCTAAAGAATCATTTCTAGCTCCTGGTCTTGATGCCGATAATGCATCCGCAACTGCTACTAATACTGAAATAACACTTGTAGCTTCCGTATCACCATGATGAGATCCTATTGAGTTAATTACTATATCACTTTCATGATATCTTTTAGCTAAATCAACTCCGATTTCAACGTGACTTCCTTCAATTTCATGATCGATTGCTTTCCCAATATCATGTAAAAGTCCTGCTCGTTTAGCTAACATCACATTCTCACCAATCTCACCCGCAAGTACTCCTGCCAAATGAGCTACTTCCATTGAATGTTGAAGAGCATTTTGACCATAGCTAGTTCTAAAATGTAACTTACCTATTATTTCAACTAATTCTGGATCTACTTTAGTAAGTCCTAGTTCGAATAAAGCATTATTACCATATTCCATAATCTTAGATTTCATATCTTTACTAACTTTATCATATAACTCTTCGATACGTGTTGGATGAATTCTACCATCCTTTAACAGTGTTTCTAGAGTAACTCTAGCTATTTCCCTACGTAGAGGATCAAAACTAGATAACACTACTGCTTCTGGAGTATCATCGATAATTAAATCTACCCCTGTGATAGCTTCTATAGTACGAATATTTCTACCTTCACGGCCGATTATTCGTCCCTTTAAATCATCATTAGGTAAGTTAACTACCGTTACAGTTTGTTCGTTAGCAATATCTGCTGCAAACTTCTGCATTGAACTAACAATAAGTTCCTTAGCCTTTTTATCAACCTCTAACTTAGCTTCATTTTCACTTTCTTTGATGAAAGCAGAAATTTCTTTCGACATAGCATCTTTTACTTTAGACATAACCATATCTTCAGCTTTATCACGACTAATTCCTGATATTTCATGTAATAAATCTAACTGTTGTTGTTTAATTTCTTCCACCTTTACTTGGTCATCTTGGATTTCCTTCTGTTTTTCAAATAACTTATTTTCTCTCTCATCAAGCGTAGTTTCCCTTTTTTGATATAGTTCATCACGCTTATCCATGTTTCTTTCTCGTTGCATAAGTCTATCTTCAGACTCTTTCAGTTCCATTTTCTTTTCTTTTAGTTCTTTATCATACTCTAATTTTAATTTATGTATTTCTTCCTTAGTTTCTAGAATCGACTCTCTTTTAGTTCTTTCAACATCTTTTCTAGATTTTTCTAATAACGCCTCCACTTTTTTAGAAGCATTCTTTTGACGAAAGGAATTAACAATCATATTTAAAATATATCCTAAAATCAATCCAACTACGACTAGTAAAACGGAGAATAATATTGGATCCATGTCCACACCTCCATTTCATATATGTACAATTCATTAAATCATAACATCTAATTCTATTGTAAGTTTATTCCTAAAAGAAGTCAAGGTTTTTATCAATCAAAAAGCCCCAAAGGGGCCTTAATAAACCATTATTTATAACTACGTCTATGAGCAATATTATTATCTACCAAAACCCATTTCTCATTGTTTTCTTTTTGACTATCAAATGTTGGTCCTAATAATTGATCAGTTAATGGATTAGAAGTTACCCTATTACTTTTAGCTTTCTTTTTCAAAACCAAATGATAAATACAGTGAAGAGGTTTATCACTAACACCTTGATAAATTTTCTGATTAATATTACGAATTATATAATCATAACAACTAAGTTCTAATTCCACTTTAACAAAAACTTCTTCATCAACTACTCTAACATCCATAATACTACACTTTAAATAGTCATCTACTTTAACAATATGTCTAAGATTTCTTTTACGAAAAGAATCTAATTGCCTAATATTCTTCTTAAACAAATCATTTGTCATTAATGAAGAAACATCCCTAATAGTATCATTAGAATAATGTTCTGCTATCTTTGTATATATATCATAAATTTGATGATAAAATAAATCAAGTTTAAAATCAGGATCAAAATCTAGTAAAATCTGATTATTATCTACTTCAATATTATCATCAATATTCTTCTTAGAATTATAAGACAAATTAACTTTAGTTTTATTTGCTTTCTTATCATAAGAAATATCAGTATCATTAAATTCTCTTAATTTTATTATCCCACTAAATAAATCCTTAATATTAGAAACAAAATAACATAAAACACAAAACTCAGTAAATATGATTACCAATAAAAAGATAATTAATGAACCAAAACTAAACGAGTTAAAGACAGACAATACTAAAATATTATTCACAAGATCACTCCTCAAGATAAGTATATACTATACTATAACAAGTTTAACCTTTTTTATAAATAAAGTAAATCAAAAAAGAAAGACTATTTGTCTTTCTTATCGATTTTAATTCCATAATAATCACGAACTTTTTTCTCTAATTCTATTGCTATATCAACATGATCTTTCAAGAATAATTTAACATTTTCTTTACCTTGACCTAATTTTTCACCATTATAGGCATACCAAGAACCACTTTTTTCTAATACCCCACATTCACTAGCCAAATCAATAAGTTCTCCCTCACGGCTTACACCCTCACCATACATAATATCAACTACCGCAAGTTTAAATGGTGGAGCCACTTTATTCTTAACCACTTTTACTGTTGTTTTATTTCCAACAATACCATCGCCCATTTTTAAAGCTTCATTACGACGCACATCTAAGCGAATTGTTGAGTAAAACTTCAAAGCTCTTCCTCCTGGTGTAGTTTCAGGATTACCAAACATTATTCCCACCTTTTCACGTAATTGATTAATGAAAATAGCAGTTGTTTTAGTTTTACTAATTGTACCAGAAAGTTTACGAAGTGCCTGACTCATTAATCTAGCTTGTAATCCAATATGTGAATCACCCATATCGCCATCAATTTCAGCTTGTGGTACTAAAGCCGCCACACTATCGATTACTACGATATTAACCGCTTCACTACGAACTAAAGCTTCACATATCTCTAATCCCTGTTCTCCAGTATCAGGTTGAGCAAGTAATAACTCATTAATATTAACTCCTAAGTTTTTAGCATAAGCTGGATCAAGGGCATGCTCAGCATCAATAAAAGCTGCTCTTCCGCCACTCTTTTGTACTTCCGCAATAGCATGTAGTGCAAAGGTTGTCTTACCACTTGATTCTGGCCCATATATTTCTACAATTCTCCCCTTTGGATATCCACCAACACCTAAAGCAATATCTAAAGATAAACTACCACTAGGTGTAACATCAAGTTCAAGATGTTTATTATCCCCAAGTTTCATAATGGAACCTTTTCCAAATTGTTTTTCAATATCATTAAGTACCTTTTCTAAGGCTAAATCCTTACTATCATTTTTACTCATAATTCCTCCTATGTTATATCAACAATATAATCATACCCTATAATTTTAAAAAAATCAACACTTTTATCAAACAAATGTTTTATTACATTTTCTACCAATTTTACGCAGACAAAAAGAGAATTCTATTACTAAAAATTCCCTTTTTTATTCTTTATATTGTTTTATTTTCCAAAAACAATTCCCTTATTAATTACAAAATACTGAACCATTGACACTAATGACATAATAGTTGCGAAATATAATAAGAATAAATCAACCCTAATTCCAATCATCTCAAATGGCATATTAGCAAAGAATACTAATGACATACCAATCATCAACGCTGCTGTTTTTATTTTTCCGGAATTGATAGCCGAAACTACTTTACCTTTAGCTGCTGCTTCCATTTTAATTGCATTAACAACGATATCACGAACAACCACAATAACCGGTACTATCGGATGAATTAGTCCTTCAGCTGCAAAAATAATTAAAATTGGATTAACTAGTACTTTATCCGCAATTGCATCTAACATTGCCCCAAAATCTGTAAC
>CAYRDW010000001.1:13825-33225 GCA_964423215.1 uncultured Muribaculaceae bacterium | reverse complement strand
CTTTATTTCTTATTTCGTAATTAGAATTATTTTAAAGTCAAGAAATATATATTTTTCATACCTATCCGCCTCCATAATCTATTATACAGAATCAATTGAATATTCAATAATATCAGTATTATTATCTAAAATAAATTTACCTATAAATACTCCTTCTTTAAACAAATAAGGAGTAAATGTTTTATTCATTTGAAATTGTTCTAATTCATCTAATTCTGAAATATTGATCCATTCTAATCTTCCTTCAATACCCTCTTCAATTAAATCACCATCATACTCAGTAGCTATAAAAATATAAATCATTCCTTCTTGATCATCAATCCAATGTGCAATACCTTTTAATTTAGGATTTAATAAATTTATGCCTGTTTCTTCTTTAAATTCTCTTTTAATACATTCTAGTGCTGATTCTTTTTGATTCATTTTACCACCAGGAGGTGCATATTTCCTACCCCATTTTTTTTGAAATTTCAGAAACAAAACTTTATCATCCTTTAATAGATAACAAGCTGTAGATCCCTGAAAACTAGCTCGCATATACTTCCTCCTTTAGTAATAACTGTTCTATTTCTTTCCAGTTATTTACTCTAATAATATTTTGATTCTTTAATTCCTCATCCGAAATAGAATTATTATGTTGTTCTGTAAATAACAATTTATATTTACAACTTCCTGTTAAATTTGAAATTCTATCATCTATTTTTATATCACAATTTATTACCGATTTATCACCAACAAATATAAATTTCATTGGATCCAAGAAAGGAAATTCACTATATAAATAATCATATTTATTTTTTAAATTCAAACTTGCATTTTCTATTACTTCACGCCAAATATAATCAGTACAAATATAAACATCATATTTATCATTCAACTTTTGTAATACTTCAAAACAATTTTCTCTTATATCTACATAATCATACATATTTTTAGTTAAGAAAAACTTAAAAAAATCATCTTTATGTTCTCCAAGTAAATCTTGCCAATAATAATTATTTCCGGCTTCACTCCAATTAAGTTCATAACCAAGATATTCCTTTACTAATCTCTCAAAACCTTTAATTGTGATTACATCATCCATATCAACCATAATTTTTAATTTAGTCATCGAAAATACTTCCTCTATTATATTTTTGTGAGTTAAGTGTCTCTTTTAACCTAATACAAGCTTCCAAATCTACTTCATATATATTAGCTAAACAAACCACATAATACAATATGTCACATAGTTCTTCCTCAATAGTACCTTTTATTATTTCACAATCAGCCATTCTTTTATCTTTTCTAATTGCTTTAGCTAATTCTCCTACTTCCTCTGTTAATTTATAAAAATATTTATCTCTTACATTATTCTTATGATCTATTTTCATAAGAGCTTTTTGGAGCTCCCTTATAGTTATTTCCTTCATACACATCAACTCCTAATTAAATTATACACCATTTTAAAAAATTAATCTTTAAATCATAGTAATTAATGTATTAAAAAATTCCAACTTCCTTTAAGTCAGAATTTATATAGTTAGTTAAATTTATTTGTTTCTGGAGGGTTAGAATTATACTAACTACCAATCTTTTTTTGATATCCTCCATTAAGTTGTTGATCAATTGGTTCTTCCTCTATAGGTAAACCATTAACAAAACAATCAACCAATCTTTGATGTAAAGCAGTTTCCTCCTCAGTATATTTATCTGCTGAATTTGCCTTATGATTTTTCAAAATTTCACCAATAGTCACAGTCCTTAATGGCTCATTATCTTTCTTTCTAGAACCATAATTAATTAAACATTCTAAATCAGTGTTTCCACCAACTTTTATGTACTCGTTAATAAAAAATCTTAATCCAGGATCAGAATAATCAATACCATAAATCATTGGTATATCAAAATTTCTTTCAAATTCTAAAGCAAACATGAAAGCTCTTCTAGATCCAATTCTATTTTCACCACGCTCAATAATTCTGTACATAACCATATCTAAAAAATTTTCTTTCAAATCACATAGTTTTTTATAATTTTCAAAATACTCTAATATCTCACTCCCTTTAACAGGATATTTAACTTTTTTTAGATGATCGATTACTTCTGAAATATGCCATCCTTCAAAATTATAATTATTTTCCACAGATTCACTTTCAATTACTATTCCCTTTTCATTTATATGTAAATGACTATGTTTATCATTATCCAGATAAACAACTCTATTAACTTCCGGATTTCTTAAAAACCATTTTTCACTATTCTGTAAAGATGAAAGGTAAGTTTCTGGAGCTAAAAACTTTTCCCATGTTAACATATCAATAGCTTCTCTAAAAACTATTTTCTCATCATCATCTAAAACTTCCTCAATTTCATTAATAGCTGGATTTTTTTTATTAATTTATTATCTACATCAAGTTCCTCATAAGATGAACCAGGATATCTTTTACTAACTTCACAATCAGGATATCTAAATTCATACCAAACTGCCATCTTTTCTATTGAATTAATCATCATCCTAGGAAAATAAAATTCCCCACTATTTGTATGTTCTCCCTCAATAAAATTCTTAAAATACCATTTAGTAAAATTATTAATTTTTTTATCAATTGAATAATTACTAACCTTTTTTTCAACCAAAGCCATAAAATCATCCCTCTAATAATTATATATTAACATACTTTTTCAAGTAAATGCTCTTAGAACTTCGAATTAATTATTATATTCCTGAAAAATTCAGTTCTAACTTTTTAGGTTTAAAACCAGTTTGTTGTTCGATTTCTTCTGAATCTTGTTCTAAATTTTCAATAAAATCAGTTGTTGTTTCATCAAGTGAATTAGTAACTGCTTCAATTAAATCAATATTCGCGGCATCAGCATGTGCTTTAAATGAAGAAATTTTACCTTCTAATTGTAATTGCATATCTTCTGAATATTCTAGACTACATAATTGTATTTGACAATTCCCCATAGGATGAAACCCTGTAAGGAAACTAAAAGCAGCAAAACTACCATTGATTTGAACACCATCAGCAATACCATAAAAACTAATAGGATCGTAACCAAGATTATTAAATTTCATCAGACTTATTCCTCTAAAATCAACTAATGTACCCACTAAATATTTTTCATCAGTATGTCCTTCATCAACAACAATTCCTTCAAATGCTAAATCATCTCTAACAAGTAAATAACCTTGTCATGATTGTGATTTGTCAAAAGATTGTTGTCCATTAGTTTCCCAATAACCAGTTATACCTATAATATTTCTTTTCATTTTCAAAACCTCCCTTGATAAAAATATTATACCATGAAAAGAACAAGTTGTTTTAACAACTTAACCTATTCAAATACTTATCTTTTTATTTTTGCATGATAAAACCCTACAAACTTAAATGTAGGGTCTTAATTTTAACTGGTGCCGAATACCAGGATTGAACTGGTCTCTGACCCTTACCAAGGGCCTATTTTACCACTAAACTAATTCGGCATAACAAAATTATAACATATTATAAAAATATGTAAACTTATTTTATGTTATAACCATATTAGCTAGAAAAACCATCAAAAAGCTTCTTTGATTTATTCTTAATTCCTGTTGATTCTGCATTATAAATATTCTTAGTAATAACAGCACTATTCTTCTTTTTAAATTCCCTATTTAGATACTCATAATAAGTACCCGGTGTAATAATACCATTCATCTTTAAAATATCACTACCACTTTTCCCAATAATACTATCCGAAAGTAAACAACAATTAACACCTAAAGCAAAATACTTTTTAAATCTACCACTATTAAACTTATAAAACTTAGCTCCTGTCGATTTATAAAGACAACTAGAATAATCTTCATATTTATCCTTATTAACTTTCTTCATTTTTTGTAAAGCCATAACGTAAGGCGGATACCACTCATACATATTATCAGATAAATCATTAATATATTTTTTAATATTCTTCTTTTGTGAATCAGTTAACTTTAAACCAAAACCAAAAATTGTTTTATAACTATGTTTAATACAAAAAGGTATATAATGCTCCTTATCAGTAACAAAAACAACTCCATCACCCACAGTATTAAAAAAAGTCTTTGAATCATCATCATAGTTACCATAAGAAATAACTTGATCTTCAAAAAGTAAATCAACATGTCCAAAGCGATTATAACCCCTCATAGAACAATGAATAAATATTTCTAAATCTGGTTTTACATCACTATTTTTATCTTGATATACAATTTTATTATCTTCATCTTTATTAATAAAATAATTTATTTCATTTAGAACTTGATATGGAATAATAATTTCTAATATTACTGGCAAAGTAATCTTTATTCTTCTTCTTAATTTAGTTTTAATCTTTCTAGGAAGAACCACATTAATAAAATCAATTAGAAAATTTATTCCTAATAAAATAAAGTATCCACCCATTATCCATAACATCGTATTTACATTTTTTAATGGTGAGATAAATAGAGGAACTCCAATTACTAAATAAAGGATTACCATAAATAATTCTTTTAATCTTCCTTCTGCCTTTTCATTAAATAAAATTATATAAGTAATTATTTTAATAACTGCATTCAAAATAAAATAAAAGGCAAATAACAAAGGAATTATTGATGATGGAATCTTAGGATAAAAAGATAAAACTAAACAAAATAATAAGTTAAAGAACGCTCTAGTAAAAGTAATCTGTTTCTCAGCTTTCTTTTGTTTCTTCCAGAAATAACTAATAAACTGAAAAACACCTAATCCTAGTGTTGCCAGCATTAATAAATTAATAAAATTAAAATAGAGTTTATCTAAACCTAATATCATTAAAATTCCAATACTTATTAAAAAAAGTCCTGCTACTAAAGAACTTGTAGAACTATAAAGACGATCACTTTTTAACATGTTACCACTACTTCCTTCCATATATTCTATCACAGTTTAACCAATAAAAAAAGCAACAGGTTTAAATCAGATATTCTGAAAAAACGCCTTTGCTTTATAATACACATTTTTTGGATAATTGGTTACCTTTAATGAACTTAAACCAATATACCTAGGAAGTTCTTTTGGTTTTGATAAAACTTCTAATGAAACATACTTATCCGCAAGTGTTACTATCCATCCTTCAAAAAACTTAGGTGGAAATAAAGTTAATGGAAACATATGCTTTTTGATACTATCTTTAACCTTATCATTTACCTTATCAGGAAAAAAAGTAAAGGCATTATCAGAAGCTATTTTACCATGTCTAAAGCCATGAAGTTGCCCTTTACACTCTCGCCATGGTTTCAAATAAAAATCATGAAGTAAAGCACTAACTACTACATCCTCAGTTGAAATAGGAAAAAACTTAGATAAAAAACGAGAAATATGAAAAGCTACTAAAGACACACGAATACTATGTTCATAAACTGAATCTTGATGATGTAAAAAATATTTTCGTCTTTTAAATTCCGAATTTTTTAAAATATCTTTAGCATATAAATAATATTCACGATTTCCATACACCTGCTTGTAGTCATACATTTATCTTCACCCTATCTAATTATATTACAGTTAGTCCCTAATTAATAGTAAAAGTTTACGAATATCGTAAACTTAACAAGCATCATCACAACTAATTACTAAATTCATTTTTTCTACTAACTCATCTTTTAACTCTTTGTGTTGATCTTTAGATAAAGGTTTTTTACTATCAGTTTGGGAATCAAGTGTTCCAATATGAATATCTTTTATCTTCCCATCTTTAACAAATACTACTGTTGGGAAATATAAGCGTTTAATACTATTATCTTCTAAACCCTGATAAGGTTCTAAAAATGAATCTAATTTATCAACTAATTTATAATAATCTTTTGTACCCTTTTTATCAGTAATTATTTTACCATCTTTTAAACTCTTAGTATCACGTTCTTCCAAAGCATTTAAATAATAAATAGTATCAATACCAGCTTCATCTGCTGCATCAAGTAGTACTGGAACTAAAGTACGACACCATGGACATTCTGGAAAACCAAAATAGATTACACCACTCTTACCATCTAATATATCAAATACTTCATTAAAAGAAGCATATTCAATAATATTATTCTTAGCCACTTGAACAGTCATATAATCAGTACCTTTATCATTACTTTTTCCATTATACTTCTCATATTTATCTTTAAATTTAACAGCATCACTTACACTGTTATTAACATTATTCTTTTCTTCTAAATATAAAAATAATCCTGTTAATGATAAAATTAGTAATACTGTAGTACAAATAAGTATAATGATACCCGCAATAAACTTAGGATCTTTTCTATCAAATCCTTCAATTTTAGCTTCCCTAATAACTTCATTTTTTTTCTTCTTAACAATATCCTTTTTACTTGCCATAAATTACCTCCACTATTCTAAAAAAATTGTACAATAAATACTTATTAATGTCAAACAAAGACAAGAGAAAAACTGATTATTTTACTTAATATTATATAAGTCTCTCATCTGTTTTCTATTTTCTTTTGTATACCCTGACACTACCCCACTATTTTTACTTATTACATCTGATATAACTTCCTCAAGTAATTGCATTTTCTTCTTTGAAGCACTATTTACATGTGCTATATTATGCTTGTTACCATCCTTAGTATAAACTATCAAACTTTGTTTTACTATCATTCCATATTGTTTTATTTGATAAGAATATATCCAAACAATATCACTATATTTAATAATATCTAAACCATTACTAATATCTACTATATAGTTTTCTGTTAAATAAAATGGCACCTTTAACTTAGTATTAGTATTAGTACTTTCTAATTCTTTTTCAATTAATTGCCACTCCGTATCGGTATAGCTATTCATTACCTTATTAAACTGCTTTCTATGTTGCCAATAACTATAACCAAGGACTGATCCAGGAATTAAAGAAATAATACCTACCATGAGATATAAACCATTAAAACCACTATCTACGGTATCTAAATATACTTCTCCTATATATTGTTTATAGTTTTCTCTTGTTAAAAAATCTTCTCCAGTTTGCTCGTTATAGACTTCAATCGCTAAACTAATTACATCATCAGTTAAATCTTTAGTTATTCCTTTTACTATTATCGGATTTTCCCCAATATCACTGCTACTTAATTCTGAAAAGGTTTTATTATTAAGATAACCAATGTATAAATATTTTTCATCCATTAGAAAATAATACTTACCATGTTCTTTATTACTCTCATATTCCGCAAATACATATGGGTTTTCAAATACTTCTATCTTAGCTTTCTCTCCAACATATGCTTTACCTTCAGCCATCATATCATGTAAAAATTTAGTATTACCATTATCAAACCTATGGAATAAAAAAGCCCAAGCCATAAATAATATCCCTATAAAAAGAAAGATTAACGTAACTATTAAATTTATTCTGTTTTTATTGATTGTTTGCGCTATCTGTTTTGATTTAACTATTTTCATATAAACACTCCCAACTATATTAGTCATACCATATATAACTAATTATAAAAAGCAAGAACTATGCAAAAAATTTGCTTTATCTCATATAAATATACTATAATAGCCCTTATTAAATTGGAGGTAACTATGGAAAAAATAAAAACCGAGGAAGACTTACAATTATTTATAGATTATGTCGTCAATAATTATAGTGCATATAATTACAGTAACGTTATTGTTGCTGAAGATAGTGAATATGCTGAACTTTCAGTATGTTTAACTGAGTTAGGTTATAATATATCAGTTTTTAATCCTAATTTAAAAAGTAAAGAAGATATTACTAATTATTGGAATTCAACAAGTATTAAAAATATTAAATTTTATAATTTTAATCTAACTCCTGAAGCGAGAATACTAAAAGAAAAAAGTAATTTTGTAATTAGTTATAAAATAAAAGAAGGAAATGAAGGAATTTTAGATTTTGTGAAAAAACACAAATCACGCTTTTTATTCTCATTACATACTGGTTTAGAATATAAAAATCCAAAAGGATTGTTTGGAAAAAAGGACGATTCTGAACTGAAAAATAGTAATTTAAACGATTATGTTCACGAAATATTCAAAATAAAGAAGACTGCAATGAGCCGAATAGATAACAAAGACGGTCAAGTTAAACATCTTATATTATTTAATGAAAGAGGAATCTAATTCTTCTTTTCTATTTCCACAAAATTGTATATATCTTGTTGCCTAACATTTGCATAAAGGGTACTCTATATAAAAACCTATTATTATCAGTAGTAGTTACTTTAACTACTTTTTTTACAACACTTTTAGTACTTTTACTACCTATAAATTTAAAAATACTAGTCTGATACTTATCTACTTTAAATGTATATGGAAAAAACTTATCATCATACAAATACTTATTATCAAACATAACTTTGTTAAAACCTGTTTCATATATACCTGGTTCAATTAAATGAATTTTTAAAGATTTATCAATTAGTGAAACTTCTCTTCTAAGTATTCTTATTAAACTAGATAAAGCTGCTTTACTAGCACAATAACTTCCCATTAAGGGAATTGGTAAATTAGCAGCTATTGAAGATATAATGATCACTTTACCTGGTCTTTTACTTAAAAATAAACTAGCTACATACTCTTGTATCATTTCTATATTGGAAAACACATTAACTTCAAAATTTGTTCTAATCTCACTAACTGGAAGATTTAATATCGCTCCTCCAATTCCGATAGCGCCATTACATATAAGACAATCTATTTCTAAATCATAAATCTTTTTACGATCCTTTTCATTAGTTATATCCAACACAAAACATGTTATCCTATTACTTAAAGACAATTCTTCTACTCTCTCCAAAACCGATTCAACCTGTTTAAAACGATGTACTGTTAAATAAACATCATGATTATTTCTAGCTAACATTATAGCTGTATCAAACCCAATACCAGAAGCTCCCCCTGTTATTAAAACTTTCATTTATATCACCTTTAGTATTGTTCCCAAAATAAAAGATAAGATTCTAAAATCTTATCTAAATAATATTGAATTGATTAATCCTTTTCTTTTTAATAATGAACTAATTTTTAAGTCTGGTTTAACTAATTTTAATACTGTCATACACAGATTATAAGTATTTCCAAATACTAAACGATACTTTCTTTTCGGATATAAAGAATTAACTAAAATAACTGGTACCATCCCTGAAAAATCAACTAATACTTGTTTTTCTTCTCCTACTGATACATATTTCTTCATCCCAAATAAAGAAGATATAACTAGTGAATACTTATCTTTACAAAGTTCCAGAAACATTTCTAAATTCTGATCTATTTTCATTAATTCATAACGAATATCTTTTTCATTACCTAAATGATTAATATGATGATTTACAATTATTAACTGATAACTTGGATCATTAAGAATATTTTCCATCTGTTCCCTACTATAAACTATACCATTATCAGTAAGGATATATTTAATATGACTATTACTAACATTAGCTAACCCATTACACATAAAATTAATCGTACTTAAATTATCTTTATCAGTTAAAACTAAAGTAGTTCCACCCATCTTCTCCAAAGCCTTAGCTAAACTAATATCAGAAACAATATTCTCATATAAATAAGGAACATCATTACTATTAGTTAATGGAAATAACGAATAAAAATTAATATCTTCGATTGCGATTTGATTATTAATATAAATAGTTGGTTTCTTTATAAGATTGATAAATCTCGAACAATCAAAATTCTCATAATTAAAAAATAAAACTGTATCCCCTTTATTTAATACAAAACCATCACTTACATAAAAAGTTTTTACTTTATTAGGAGTAATATGTAAAGAACGTAATGAATTTATCTTTTTCTCAATCTCTTTCCATCTCTCTCCTGTACCTCTATAAAAAGCTCTAACTAAATCATTAAGTTCACTTGCCTTTTCCTCTTTAAATAATAAATCTTTACCAAAAATCATTCCGATCTTAACATTAGCCGGAAACTCATATTGAATTTTATTTAAAACTTTATGTACCATTTTATAATCATCTAGATGCTCATAACATAATACAAAATGAACAAATACTGTTTTTTTTGAAGAACTATCTAGAAACTGTAAAAATCTTTTTATCGTATCATATATTCTATCATTATCTATAAAACAAAATAAATGAATATTACTTGTTGAATTAAATGTATATTGATGTAATGCATTAAATTTAGGATTTTGAAGTAATAAATTATTATCTAAAACATTATCAATATGAGGAACAGATAATGGTGTTAAAGTACTAGTACTAAAAAGTTTATACCCATCCGCATAATTTAAAGCTGGTGTTTCAATTGAAGTAAAAAGACTATTTTGTGTTAATTGATCTAAAACTGGCATAGTTTCATTACTATAGATATTATAAGAATCCTTATGTTCAATACCTAAACCATTTATTAAAAATAAAACTGTCTTATTCATAATCCACCACCTAACATTATCTTCTGCTTAATAACAAAAAGTATACCTTGATACCCAATTATTACCATATTATTATCATATCTAAATTCTACTTCTTTTTTATATAAAAGTCAATCGAACTACTTATTATAAATTAAATAAAAGAGAACTATTTTAAGTCCTCTCAATAAATTAACTAATAATGATCTATTATAAATTATCTAAAGCTTTCTCTTTTCTTCTATCATTTATATTAACTATAATAGCTATTATAATCACTATCGATAATAAAGTACCACCAATTATAATATACTTTTTATCAATTTTGAATTTTTTAATTTCTTTTTTAACTTTTTTATCCTTACTCATAATAATATCTTTATTATCTACTATCTTAGCATTTATATTATATGTATTTTTCTCTCCGTTTTCAGCTGTTACTTCAACCGATACTTTATAATTATTGGTTTCTAAATCATCAGCACCTAAAATTTTATAAGTTGCTTTACTATCCTCTAATTCTACTTTTAAATCTAATTTATTAATTCCTTTTTCAATATTTATCTCATAATCATTCTTTGTTTTATCAAAACTAATTTCATAATTTTCTATTTCCAAAGATTTCAAGTATTTATTATTTGATTTTGTTACAGCAGCTTTTTCTGGAACTTTTGTGACAGGCTTATTATCTGTTTTAGGTTTACTATTATCGATAATACTTATTGGTGCTTCTTTAATCGCTGATAATGATTTATTAATTTTAATTGTTTGGCTTTTATCAGAAGTAGCTGTTACCATAATCATATCATCAATTAGATATGAATCACCAGAACCTGACATATCAAACAAACCAGCCTCTATTTTACCCATTTTAATAATTGAACTTTCTTTATCAGTATCTTTTACAAAGAATTTTAATGTAGCTAAATAGTCCGCACAGTATAATACACCATCAGCACACTTGTTTTGAGATGAATTACTTGTACTAACTTCACTTAATACATAGTATTTCCCATTTTCTTTAAATACGGCAGAATCAAAGTTAGACGATGAAATATTGGTAACTGTAAATACAGTATCATCAAAGTCTATTTCATAAACAATTAACCAAATTCCTAAACCATTGGTAGTTCCTTTTTTAATATCAGAAAAATTTATAGCGAATGATAAATAAAACTCTTCTCCTACTGTTTTTTCATTTGCCCCTGTGACACTTGTACTTTTAATTGAAGCAGCATTAACATTAAATGGGATTAAAGTAATTACTAATAATAATAAAATTATAGTAACTTTTTTCATAATAAACACAACCTTTACTTATATATTTATGTCCCCAATCATTTAGTTAATTATATTTCAATTACATTATAACACATTTTCACTATACTACTATATCTAAATTAAGTAAAAAAATCGGAGTAAAAATCCGATCTTAAATCAATATGGTGTCCCCGAGTGGATTCGAACCACCGACACCGATCTTAGGAGGATCGTGCTCTATCCTACTGAGCTACGGGAACATTAAATTTACATAGATAATTATAGCACAAGTTCACCGATTTTTATCCCCCGAATTTTTTACTTTCAACCTTTTTATACATTACACCAAGCCCTAATTTATAAAAAACAAAAGAATGTAGTTTAACATTCTTTTCATTTTAGATACTAAATTAAATCTATTACTTCTAAATCATCAGGAATAATAAGATTACCATTATAATACTGCTTTCCTTCTTCAGAATATAATTTCTTTCTGTTTTCTATATTACTATCTTCAGTATGTACTAAAATTAGATTATCAGCATTCAATCTATTTGCTATTTCGCAAGTATCTTTAACTGTAGAATGATTCTTTTCATGTGCTTTAAATATATGATTTTCACTTTCTAAACAAAATGCCTCATGAATTAGCCAATTACTATCTTTTATATTTTCATAAAGACTATCATTATAAAAAGCATCCCCTAAAAAAGAAAGTTTTTTGTTATCATCATATTTCATTTGAAATCCAAATTGTGATCCTTCTTCTGATTTTACATCTAAAACAGTTAATTCATTGCCTATAACATCTATCTTCATTCCATCATATATATCTTTAAATACAATCCTATTTCCAAAAAAAACTCCTATATTTTTAGAATAAATACCCAATACATAATCTTTTACTAATTTAGCATTTTCTTTTGTTATATATATATATATAAGTTACCATTATATTTATTAGCTCTAATTTGACTCGCTATATATCTTAATATCCAAAACAATCCTATCATATGGTCAAAATGATTATGTGTTATAAACACATCGTGTATTTCATTAATATTTACATTCACCTTTTTAAGTTGCTCTAATATTTTGTTGCCACCACCAGTATCAACCAATAAATAATTAGAATTATTCTCTATTAAAAAACAAGTGTTATAACACTTAGTAACCATTGCGTGTCCTGTACCCAACGTAATTATTTTATTCATATTTATCACCACTGCAATTATACCACACATATCATAACAAATTAAAGTAATTATATTTCTATTAATTCTAAGTTGAGATATAATATTATAATTATTCTTAATAGGAGTTAAATATGAAACTTATACCTGCTAAAACAATTATTACTAAAACCAAATATGGTGATTTTTGGTTTGGAGTTGATTATAATATGAATTTATATAAAGGATGTTCTCATGGCTGTATTTACTGTGATAGTAGAAGTAACTGTTATCAGATAGAAGATTTTGATACCGTTCGGTCAAAAGAAAATGCCCTTGAAATACTAAATCATGAATTAGCTACTAAACGTCAAAAAGGAGTTATTGGTATTGGTGCTATGTCTGATACTTATAATCCTTTAGAAAAGAAATATGAAATAACTAGAAAGGCTTTAAATCTAATAGAACAATTCCATTTTGGTGTTTCAATTGATACTAAAAGTAATCTTATATTAAGAGATATTGATATTTTAAAGAAAATAAATAAGCACAATGATTTAATAATAAAAATAAAAATAACTACTAGTGATGATGATCTTTCTAAAATAATCGAACCACGTGTTTGTTCCTCTTCAGAAAGATTTGAAACTATTAAACAACTATCTAATAATGGATTGTTTGTAGGAGTCTTATTACATCCTGTTTTACCTTTTATAACCGACACTGAAGAAAATATTAAAAGTCTCGTAAAAAAAGCCTATGAAAGTGGCGCTAAATTTATCCATAGTTTTTTTGAAATGACTCTAAGAGATAATATGCGTGACTATTATTATGATCAATTAGATAAACATTTCCCTAATTTAAAACAAAAATATCAATCAACCTATGGTTATAGCTATAACTGTCCACCCCTTAACCATAAACAGCTTTATAAAATTTTTACTACAGAATGTGAAAAATATGGTCTGTTATACAAAATGGAAGATATAATTAAAGCATATAAAAAAGAACCAATTAAAATTGATCAAATATCTCTATTTTAAACTACCAAACAGTAGTTTTTTTCATAAAAAAATCTAAGCGTTTATCTTAGATAATTTATTAAAAACACTAATAAAAATGAAGTTGCTGCTGATAATTGTTTACGAACTACATATGATTTTTCATAAACAGCTACTACATCATCTACTATATCAACCATCCAGCTATCAATATATTTAGGTAATTTAGGCACTATTGGGAACATGTGAGTTAAAATAATATCCTTTTCTAAATCTGATAATTCAAAATGCTTATTAGCATTCTCCAAAGCATACTCTGGATGTTTCAACATCGTAATTGTTTTTTCTTTACGACATGATTCTGTATTATCTTCAAAAAAGAAATCATGTAATAACGCACCACGAGCTATCTTTTTATAATCTAGCTTAAAAAGTTTACCTAAGCGATAAGCCCAATATGATACTCTAATCGAATGATCCAAACGATTACTACCATGATGGTTAATCCTTGAAAGCTTTTGAAACTCGTCATGTTCTAATATATCTCTAACTAATTTTATATATTCTTTATTATTATAATGATTATTCATCATTCCACCTCAGTATAAAACTATTATAACGTACTAGTAAATAATACCATATAATTAAAAAAAATTCAACCAAAAAGGAGGTTTTTAACCTCCATCTATATAAAGCGCTTACTTTTAATAAGCAGCTTACTATATATTATGGTGAAAATAAAGAAAAAGTTACACTCTTTTTAAATTTAACCATAATACTTTCATCCCTGAATTATAATCACCATGTGGCTATAACGTATCTACAATCGAATTATATAACTTCCATTTTAAACAAAATAACTAGAAAAAGTAATTCTAAAATACTATTTAATGTTTTTTATATCTATTAAATTACTATTATCATCAAATATTAGTTTAAAGGTTTCACAATAATCCCATTTACCATCAAAAAAATCTTCATTATTAAATTTATATGAACCAATTAAATTTACCTCACACCATTTACTAAATAGCACTGCTAGTGCTGTTGAATGTCCTACTATAAGTATTTTTTTATTTTTGTACTTTTCTAATATTTTCATTAAAGCTTTTTCTTCTCTTCTTATAACTTCATTTAATGATTCGCCGTTTTCTAATTTATAATTAAAATCTTTAAATTGTTGTTCACCAAAATTTAATGGTAATTGATTCCAAGAATCGACTCCAAATTTTCTTTCTCCAAAAGCCTCATCAATATTAATTAAGTCAGTTGTAAAATACTTAGCAGTACAAATTGCTCTAACATAATTCGAAGAATAAACAACATCGAAATTTTTTAATTCGTCATATTGTGATTTCTTACGAGCTAAATTTTCACCACTTACTGTTAAAGTCCACTTTTCATTTTGCAATTGTAATGAATCACTATTATTCATATTATTATTTTTTAAAACTTCAGAATGTCTCATAAAATAAATTATCGTCATTTCATTCACTCTCCATATTTACTATATCACACTAACATATATTCTTTAGTTAATATTCTTTCATCACTACAATATTTCATAACATATCTATTGTTTTTTTTAACTATAATTATACCTATAGTCTTATCTTCATCAATTGTTTTAATATTTTTATCTAAATAATTCATATAAGTCTGAATTTGTCCTATATGTTCTTTCTTCAATTCTGTTATTTTTAGTTCAATAACCACATAACATTTATATTTAATGCTATATAATAATAAATCAATGTAATTGTAACTATCTCCTAATTTAATTTTATATTCATTATCTATAAAACTAAAACCATCACCTAATTCTTTCATAAAAGATGATATATCTTCTAATATTAACTTTTGTAGTATCTTTTCAGATACTTTCTCATAATCATGATTGTTTTTAATCAATATTGGATTCTTTACAAAATCTATCACACTTGATTCTTCTTTTTTTATTAGTTTATTCTTAGTTATATCATCTAGTCTTTCATATTCATTAGATTTTATTCTTAATTTCAACTCATCCCTTGAGATATGATTGTTTTCGCATATAGTTATATAGTAATTAATTTTATTTATATCTTTTAATGGAATTAATTCTCTGTAATGACTCCATGTTAATTGGTGCCCCATTAGGGCACCTTTTTCTATCATTAAATAAAATTGTCTCATTCTTTTTAAATTAGTTGTATTATATTTTTTATCTACTTTACTAATTAGTTGTATTGAATACTTATTTACTATTCCCTCACCATAATGTTTTCCTGCTTCACTTAACATCTTTCCAACATTATAGTAAGTATTTAAATCACTTTTATTAATAAAATGGTTTTTTACTTTTCTATTTATTTCGTTATTTAGTAATTCTTTTCTAATTTTATTATAGTAATTCATTTTTACTCCTTTCTATGGTGCACAAGTTTCTATCTTTAATTTATCTTTCTTTCTCTTAAACATGACACTTCCATTTATATCTGTTCTATAAATAGTTGAATCATGAAGAGCTTTCAACACTTCACTATTTGGATGATTATATCTATTATTTTTACCAACTGATATTATTGAATATTTTGGTTTAATTTTATCAATAAAGTCTTTACTACTACTTGTTTTACTCCCATGATGCCCTACTTTAAATATATCAATGTTTTTTAGATTATATTTTTCTAATAAATCCTTTTCTACTTCTATCCCTGCATCACCCATTAATAATAATTTAGTTTCATTAAATTCAGTATATATGACACTAGAGTTATCATTTTCATTATCATATAATTCATTATTCAAAAAATATAATTTATTATCACCAATCTTTAATTCTTTTATATTTTTATAATATTTGATATCTTTCTTATCTAATAACTTAATCAAATCCTGTTCTAATTGATTAAATTCATCATTGTTAAAGACTACTTTATTAACTTTAAAATTATTTACTAAATTACTAGCTTCACCCATATGATCGTAATCACCATGAGTTAAAACAAGATAATTAATTTTTCTAATACCTAATGATTTAAATAAAGGAATCAGTTTAGTTTTAGCGATATTACTCTTGTTTCCTGAAAATGATATTTGACCTCCTGTATCAATAAGCATTGTTTGATTATTAGACCTAATTAATAATGAATCGCCCTGCCCTACATCTATCATTAATATATCTGTTTTGGGAAAGATATTTGGATAAAAATAAAGAAATAAAACTAATATCGATAATAAAACACCATAGCCTTTTCTTCCCTTTAGAAAACATATAAATACTAGATAATAACTGATAATCCATATAATATTGAGTTTCATAAAAATCAACTTCCCAAACGCTATATTATTAAAAAATAGAGCCATATTCTCCATTAATAAAACTAAAAAAACCAATATCTTATCGCAAAACGGAAAGATAAATGTTATTAAACTGAAAGGAAATATAATATATGATACAAATGGAACTAAAAACAAATTATATATAATTCCTAAAATATTAACTTGATAAAAATAATATAATGTTATCGGTAAACTAACTAAAAAAGATAATACTGAAATATCCAGTAATTGTCTTAGATAACTTTTAGTTCTAATTTTATCCCCAAACTTAATCAAAAAGAAACAAATAATAACTGAATATTGAAAACCAACTTCGAAAATAATAAAAGGTCTAAATAGTAAAATTACACTTATCATCAATGAAAACACATATAACGTATTAGTTTTAATTTTTAATACTTTAAAAAGCATTAATAAACAAAAGAAAACTGTCGCCCTTACTACTGAAGCCGCACAATCTAACATAAACATATACCATAATAAAATACTACTAACTATAATTAATGATATAACCTCAGGTATCCCAATCTTTTTAAATAAAATTAAAATACTACTTCCTAACAATGAAATTTGCATACCAGAAATAGCTAGTAGATGACTGACACCTATTTCACGATAATCTTCTACTATCTCTTCATCTAAGCTTGTTTGATCTCCAAGTAAAAAGGTTTTAAGATAATTACTACTTTTAAAAGATTCCAGATAATTATTTATTTTATTCTTAAGTTTATAATAAATACTAGTATTTTCTTTAACTAATTTTATATTATCAACTTTCATAATCCACCACTGATTACGATATTTCAAATAATCATGATAATCAAACAAGTTAGGCACCGTATTATGTTTAGGTTTAACCAAAGTTCCTGTTACTTCAATTTTATCACCAGGTTCATATAAAATATTATCATTCTGATTTATATAATATGTTCCACTAAGTTTCTCTTTAGCCATAATTTCAATTTTAACATAATCACTACTAATAACTATTTTTCTTAATATTCCTTTAAAATTATTCTCATTACCATCATACTTACTTTCTACTGGAAATAGATATGAAAATAGTACATAGACTAGTGCTACTACAAAAAACGCAATATAAAAGCTTTTAGACTGTAATATAAGCCTTAACTTTTTCAAAAACACTTTCGCCTATTCCTTTTACATTCATAAGATCTTCTATTTTTTCAAAAGGGCCTTCTTCTGTGCGATAATCGATAATTATTTTAGCCTTAGCCTCACCTATTCCTGATAAAGTCATTAACTGTTCTAAAGTAGCAGAATTTAATGATACTAATTCCTTAATAGAATTACTGTCATTACTTTTACTACCATTATCAACTTGGAAACAACCATCATTCTTTTCATATTTATCTTCACTTACACATTTTTCTTGTTTTATTACTTCTTGTTCTTTTACTTTAGTAAAATTATTTACTTCATCCTTTGTATAAATAATAACTACCATTTCATCAAAGACCCTTTTACCTAAATTAATAACACTAGTATTAGCATCATCCCTTAATCCTCCTGCCATAACGATTACATCCATTACTCTAAAGGAATCACTAACACTATAAATCCCCGGATTAATAATAGCTCCCTTTATATCAACTGTAACTAGACTAGTTTTTTCCTTTTCTACATTACTATCATCTTTAATTACTAGTTTTTCTTCTACTACCTTTTCTTCATCCACTTCCTTTTGACTAAAGTACCATATCCCTATTATTAAAAATAATATCATAAATAAAATACTTATCCCAATCACTATTACTTTATTTCTATTAAATTGTAACCACTCTTTCAACTGTTCCATAAAAAAATAACCTCCTATAGAGATTATTCCGAATAACTTTCCATTTTACTTAACTGTTTTTACTTTTCTTTCTAACATCATCTTATTTTCGATATTAATTCTCTGCACGAAACACAAACTTATAATCAAACACATCGCATAACTTCCCCCATAACTCATAAATGGTAATGGTACACCTGTCATTGGCATAACCCCAAATATTCCTCCCAGATTAACAATAATATGTAAAAGAATATATATCGCTACCCCCATACAAATCAAAAAGCCCCTTGTATTATAACTTTGTTTAGCTATCTTAATAATTCTACCAATTAACATAAAATAAAGACTAAAGATAAGTAAAGCACCGATTAAACCAACCTCTTCCATAATAATCGCAAAAATAAAATCCGTATGTGCTTCTGGCAAATAACCTAGCTTAGACAT
>CAYRDW010000001.1:0-13815 GCA_964423215.1 uncultured Muribaculaceae bacterium | reverse complement strand
CCTCCCTCTGATTGTTGTAGCGTTAATCGATATATTAATAATACGTTTGATAACCAAAATATAAGCTATGAATAAAACACCTGATAATAAAACACCATATTCTTCAGCAAATATTGCAAAAACAGAATCAGTATGAGGTGCCGGAATATATGAATACTTTTGAGTACTTTCACCCAAACCTACTCCTTTTAAACCCCCATTATTAATCGCAATTAAACTATTACATACTTGGTTACCATAACTATAAAATTTCTCCTCACTACATGGAGTAGTAAAATCAAAACGTTGTTTCTGTAAATCACTAAGTAACGAATTACCACCACTAGTAAAAACAATCACAAAAATGACAATACATCCCATTAATAACATTAATACTTTATTTCTTATTTCTTTAGCTATTGGTGCTAAAAAGAATATTGCTGCTACTATTATTGAATAAATTATCATTGTTCCTAAATCTGGTTGTACGAAAATCAAACCTGCAATGATACCCGCAATAAAGATTGGATATAAAACAACCATATAATTATCCAGTTTATCTTTTCTACTTTCATAATAACTAGCTAACCAAACGATAATAATAATCTTCGCAAATTCACTAGGTTGAATCGAGAAAAAACCTAAATCAATCCAACTTATTACCTGATTCTTAACCCCACCATATATTAATAGTAAAACTAGTAGAGCTCCAATAAAATACACACCAAGTGTTGAAAAGATCCTATAACTTTTACTATGAAAAGGTAAAATAAACAAACTTAATCCAAAACTAGCTATTAAAAAGATAGCCTGTTTTATAAAATATCGATAAGGACTAGCACTATACTTCATAAAAGCTGTAATATTAGAGGCTGAAAAGATCATAATTAATCCTGTAATAAAGAGAACAATTGAAATAACTAATAATGGTTTATCTATTTTTTGCCAAATTCTCTTCATTATCTTCATCCTCCTATTGTAGATATCATATCATATTTTAAAAAAAATTAGAACTTTATTAACTTTATTTACAAGAATAGACTTTTGTAATAACATAATTGAGCTAATTGGAATACTTTATATTAGATAACTAAAAAGGAGGGAAAGTTATGTATAATTACGGAGGAGGATCTTGCGGATGCTCTAACATGGGATATGCTCCTTATTATCAATATGGACCACAATCACAAGGTTGTGGATGCGGTGGCGGATCTAACTATGCTATCGTTTTAGTATTATTTATACTTTTAGTAATCGTAATCGGTTCTAGATGGGCAAACTAATTCTAAGAAAATTCTAAATAAAAAGCAGTTTGATAAACAAACTGTTTTTTCTTAGTAATTAATAAATATATCATTGACTAACTCTTCACAAATTAGAAAAAAAATGTTAAAATACATAGGAAGTGGTGATACAATGTTAAAAACAAAAGATATTTTAGATGAAAAAGATAAAAGACTAAGAACTATTAGTAAAGATGTAACTTTTCCAATGGATAAAGAAGATATCAAGAACATCAAACTAATGAAACAATATTTAGTAAATAGTCAAATTGAAGATCGAGCTGAAAAATATGATCTTCGACCAGGTATGGGAATGGCTGCTATCCAAATTGGAGTAGCTAAACGCTATATTGTTATTGTTCATGAAGTAGAAGATGGTTTTGATAATTATATCATTGTTAATCCAAAAATCATTTCTACCTCTGAAGAAATGATCTATGTAGAAACTGGTGAAGGATGTTTAAGTGTTAATCGTGAATGTGAAGGAATCATTCCTCGTCACGCAAGAGTTACTATTGAAGGTTATGATACCGATGGTAATAAAATAAAAATTAGAGCTAGAGAAGAACTAGCTATTGCTTTCCAACATGAAATCGATCATTTAAATGGTATTCTTTTTGTCGATAAAATTGATAAAGATAATCCCTTTAAAAATAAAGATCTTTATCGCTCAATATAAGGAATCAATTGATTCCTTTTTCTACCCCTAAAAATATGCTTACCGTAGTTCTCTCTCCCTCTTTAGAATCATAACGAATTTCCCCATTATGTAAAGTTATAATTTCCTTTGATAAGTTAACCCCTATTCCTGAACCCTTAGTTTTTGTTGTATAAAACATCTCACCAATTCTTTTTAAATTCTTTTTATCAATTCCTTCCCCATTATCCCTAACTGTTATCTTAAGTTGATCAGATCTTAACGTTGTAGTTATAATTATTTCATTAGCTTTAGCTTCATAAGAATTTTTAATTATATTTATAAAAACTTGTTTTAAACGATCATAATCACCCAATATATAAAGTTCATCATTAAACTTAGGTATCATAAGCTTTACTTCTTTAGTATCAAGAAACTGTCTCATCGTATTCTTAACATCTTCAATTAATAAATAAATATCTAATATCTCATTTTTAATAGTAATATTACTAAGACTCATAAAATCATCCATAATACTCAAAGTTCTATTTATCTCACTACGAACGATAGGAACATATTTACTAACCTTTTCAGTATCTCTAACATCTAACATATCCAAATAACCTTTGCATACCGCAATAGGATTTTTTATTTCATGAGTTATTTTAAATATACTTTTCTCTCTTTCTATACTCTCCAAAGAATAATCTTTATTACGAAGATTCAGTAACTTAGTAATCCAGATAATTAAAAAGTATAAAAATACCGATACTGCTAATAAATTTAGAAACATAATTACTATATTATCATTAAAATAACGGAAACTAATCACTGTTAAAAAGAATGTTTTTTCACCAATAAAAATATCCAAAATATTAATTTTCTTCTTTTGAAAAATAATTACTGTTATAAAATAAATCAAATATTTACTAACTAACAATAACGGATTAATAGTTGTCTTAGTCATCATCACCAAAGTTAATAATACCGATAATATAACTGCTTCCCGATCATGATTTTTCAAATATCCCAGTAAAATTGGAATATCTAAAAAGACTAACGAAACCAAGCTATTTGTATAAATTAATAATAACCCTGTCATCAGTACTAAGAATAAAGAAAAAATCAGTTCACGATAAAGTTTATCTTTTAAATAGCATATCACAAAATTATAAACAAAAGCTGAAAAGAAACACATGATAGCACTTAACATTAAATCATAGAAAAACACATATAAACCTTCTTTCTAAGATAATTATATGTGTTATGCTTGTCGAATATTGTCGAAAAAAATAGAAATATCATTTATTATGTTACTTTAAGTCATCAATATATCTTTTTAATTGTTTACTTTCTGAACCTAAAATAATTTTTAATTGATTATCTATTTCTACTATTCCTTTAGCTCCTAATTTTTGAATTGCTTCTTTATTAACTATTTCTACATCACGTAATGTTACTTTAAAACGTGATAAATTAATCTCTGTCGAAATAATATTATCCTTACCACCAAGATAATCTACTAATTTATTTAATTCTAAATGAGCATCTTTTTTAGTTGATTTTAAAATAGCTAATACTATAACCAGTAGTATTACAATTATCACAACATACTGTAAATAATCCATCTCTATCACCATCCCCATTATACTATATCTAACCTAAAAAAGAAAGTTTTATTTAGGTATTCATAATACACCATTTGCATTAGTTCGAATATCTTATATTAGATAATTAAAGCAGAATATAACTGCTGAAATGCCATTTTACAATAATGATTACTTATAATTTGTAAAATGTCAAAGGGCTAATTATCGATTGTCTTTAGAAGGGAGGACTAATTATGTGTCAAGAAGAAGACAGAAGAGATGATGATTGTTGCTTAGCAAGTATCTTAAAAGTTATCGTTACTTTACAAAATAGAAGCGAAAAATTCGATTGTATGGGTGAAGGATGTGATCGTCCATTTCTAGGTCCAACACCTAACACTATTTGTTTCAACACAAGACCAGTAAGTTTCTACCGCTGTTGTGGTGGAGAACTTTGGACTTTCCCATATACAGTAAATGGAACTTCTGGTACTAGTAGTGTTTTCAGAGTTGAAAATGTAGAAGGATGCTGTGCAACTTGTAGAGTATTAGCACCAAATGCTGATAGTACTACCGATAATGCTCCTTATGTAGGCACAGACTCACTCTTTACAATCAATTTAAAATGCGTAGGTGCAATTACTTGTTTAGCTGATACTTTTATTGGTTGTATCTAAAAAAATAGACCGTTTATAGACGGTCTTTTATTATGATGTTTTTTATTTCAACAATAGGAATAACTTCACCGTCAACAGTGACAATACTATTCTTAACTTGTCCGGCGATTTTTGTATCATAGGTTTTCTTTTCAGTTTCAATGATTACTCTAATATTAAACACATAACGAGTCGTTTTAAATAGTTTTTTTAATTTTTCTTCTACATTACCATAATCATCATCATGTTTACTATAACTAGTATCATTAGTATCCTTTAAATGATAAACACTTTTATTATTTTGAATCTTTTTACTGATTTGATTCTTATATATTCCCGGTAAGTCTTTCTTCATTATCAACTTCCTCCTCAAAATATTGTATGCAGAGTAAATATTTTTAAAACAATTATTCATACTAAGGATGAGGGATAAATATGAAACTGAAAAAATTTAAATGGAATAAGAGTTTATTATGTTGTTTGATACTATTTATGATTACCAGTATTTTAACAATCTATAGTGCTGAGACTTATCTACCAAACTATCTTGGTAACTTAGCCCTAAAACAATTACTATGGTATGTTATCGGTATGATTGTTATTCTAATTACTATTAAAATAACTAATAAGAACTTTTATCGTTATAGTCTTTATTTATATATCTTTGGGAATATTTTATTACTATTATTACTGATCTTTGGAACACCAATTAATAATAGTAAATGTTGGTTTGTTATTCCTGGTATTGGTTCTTTTCAACCAAGTGAATTTATGAAAGTATTTTTAATACTAATTATTAGTACTACCGCTGGAAAATATTTAGAAACTAAATCGAAACTTAATTTTAAACAAGAACTTATTTTAATTGGGAAAGTATTTATACTATTTGTAATTCCTAGTATTCTAACTTTTTTAGAACCTGATACTGGTGTTGTAATAATCTATTTTATTATTTGTATTTCTGTATTATTAGCTTCTTCTCTTCGTAAAAGGTGGTTTATCATTAGTTTTATTATATTATTTATTTTAGCAGGAGGTTTCCTATACCTTTATTTCTACCAGCAGACAATGTTTGTCGATATCTTTGGTACTAATCTATTTTATCGAATTGATCGGTTATTAGATTGGAAAAATGGGACAGGCATGCAACTTGAAAACTCATTAACCGCAATTGGCTCATCAGGTCTATTTGGTCATGGTTTTAATAAAACTCCTATTTATTTCCCAGAATCAGGAACCGATTTCATCTTTGCCGTTTTCTCTTCTAATTTTGGATTAATAGGTTCCCTAATACTAGTATCATTAATAATATATTTTGATTTATCTTTAATTAAATTAGCGAAAAAAGCCAAAAATCTAACTGATAAATTTATAGTAATAAGTATTACCAGTATGTTAGCTTTTCAACAATTTCAAAATATTTCCATGACTCTAGGCATAATGCCAATAACTGGTATAACATTGCCTTTTATTAGTTATGGTGGTTCTTCCTTACTTTCCTATATGTTTGTGTTAGGAATTTTATTTAATGTTTATCATGATAACTATAAAACCATCAATAATTAAAAAAACTAAATCACTTAGATTTAGTTATCTCGGTATTAGTACTTGCATAAACGTTTACCTTTAAAGTAAAACTCTTATTATTATAAGGATAATTAATATTGCCATTTTCCTCCTTAGTACCACTAAAATCAGTATCTTCTTTAATCCAAATTCTTAAACGAAAAGATTGACTGTAGTCATTACTATTCGCAGGAATTATTCCTTGATAGACTGTTTTCTCAACTGCTAAATCTTCACTTACTACATTAGTTTGACGTAATAAATCAAAAGTTTTTATTTCTCCTAAATGAAGAGTTAAAGGGGCATCAGTTTCATCATTACCATTAACTTCTGTTAAATAAACTTTAACTACATCTTCATCTAGGTCTGAATAATCACCTTTTCTAACTGTTACCTCATATGGAAGTGATACATCACCAATCGTCTTAGCCTGAACTCTAAAATCAAACACATAACCTTCCGTAGCGTAACTTTTACCTAAACTATCACTAATCGGTAAAGCATTAGTTATACTAATCCCATTTCCTACACCCGTATTCTCAGTATAAACAAATTGTAATGAGCCCGTAGTAATTTTATTTTCTGTACTACCTAACTTTGTATAAACAAAAAAAGCATAAGTAACCCCAACCGTTATTAATAATAAAAATATAATTCCCAATATCATAAATAATATTTGTTTTTTAGAGTTAGTTTGCTCTTTTCTCATTAGCTTACCTCGATTCTATTATTAATATCAGTATAAAATATTAACATTTAAAATACAAGGTGAAACCATTAATTCGACAAAAAAAGAAGCAATTAACTCTTCATTACTTCTTCATATACCTCTTTTAGTTGTTTACCTACATTTTTTAAATCTCTCTCTTCAACAACTGAACGAGCATTCTTAATAACTGATGGTAATTTACCTTCAACTATTAATTTAATTTTCTTTTCAAATTCATCAACATCTTTAGCTTTATAAACGTTAACGCCATCTTCTAACCAACCATCAAAAATCGGAATATCTCTAATTAAAGATTCTGTCTCACACGCACAAGCTTCAATAATAGGAATACCTTCCGTTTCTTCTAAGGTTGGAAACAAGTACAAATCACAGCCATTCATAGCCCCTTTTATAACTTCTCTTTCAACATAACCTGCAAATATTAAATTATCTAACTTTGTATTAACAGCATCCTTAACTGGTTTAGTCGCAACCGCTAGTGGACTATAACCAAACCAAATAAATTTATATTCTGGTAGTCTTTTAGCTAGTTCAACAAAATCAACGATCCCTTTTCTTTCAATATATAATCCAATCCCAATGATAACTTTATCATCTTTCGTATAACCATAATCACTACGAAATTTTTTTCCTAACTTTCTATCAGGTTTAAAAAACTCAAGTTCGATTCCATTAGATATAGCATATATCTTTTTATTTTCTAATCCCTTATATCCCGATAAAATGTTTTTAGAATAAACAGTAGGAGTTACAATTATATCTCCATATGAATAATTTTTAATTAACCACCATTTAAATAACTTTGAAGTTTGCTTAGCTAAAATAAAACCATCACGATAATCCTCTTCTGTACTATGAGCATGATAAACTATTTTCTTACCCAATCGCTTAGCTTTTCTAACTAAGAAATGCGACTTTAAAAAATATGTATTAATATGCAAAATATCATAATCATCTTTAGGATTTAAAGTATAATCAACTTTCTCATTTTCTAATGCCGTCATCTGATGTTTAATAGCCTTACCAAGTCCACTTTTACCCACTGTTTTAAGACCTTCAGTATATAATAACACTTTCATATTATACCTCCATATAAAAACATTATATCATTTCAATTATACATCTTCAACATATATGTTTTCAAAAAAAAAGACAATTTGATAATAAACCGTCTACTTATTTTCAATGCTATCTAATTTATCCGAAACATATTGTTTAGTTTCATCATAAGTTTTATTTAATACTATACTAAATTCATTATATAAATATTTTTCAGCTAGTTCAAAATAATAATTATCTCTTTCGCCTATTTTCTTATTATTATCGAGTCTTTCCTGATTACGTAAATAAGCAGTTTTAATAACTTTAATTAGATCAATATGACTAGCATCGCTCATTAAATTCTTATATGTATTTTCAATGAATTTATTTTGACAATCAATAACTTCTACCTCTGGTATCGTATTAATTAATTCTTCAACTTCTTTTTTAGATATTAAATCTCGTAAATAACCAAAACGATTATTAACAGGAACTTCCATCTTTAAAGAATCATCTCCCATTGGAATTAACATATAGTAATCCATTTGATTAAAATGATTTTTCTTAATATCAATAATCTTACATACATCTTTTCGATAAACAATATAGTCTCCTACTTTATACACCTTACCCCTCCTTATAAATTAAAAATAACCAATCAACTGGACTTACGCCAATTAATTAGCTACTCGTTGTATATACATTATATCATATTTTAGCCAAAAAGGGTAATTCAAAATCCGACATACTTTTAACCTATTAATAATAAAAATATTATATCACTAATTATACTGCTACTTTACACTTTTACTTGTTAAAAAATGAAAATGTTATATAATAAGACTAGATACATAATAGAAAGGAAGATGGTAAAATGGATAATAGAAAGGAAGATGGTAAAATGGATAATAGAAAGGAAGATGGTAAAATGGATAATAATAATTATATTAACGAAGGTGCAACTATTAAAGTAAATACAACCATTTTAGAACCTGGTTTAATTTTAGCTAATAATGTTTACTTAGCTAATGGAACCGTTCTTTGTGCTGCTGGATTAAAACTAACTGAACCTATTATAAAAGGATTAATAAACAAAAATATTCAAGAGGTAACCATTTTTTTAAATAGTAATATAAAGTCTTATGATAATAACCCTAATTATACTATTGATGAAAAAACATATAATGAAACTATAAAGATAATTAATAGCGCAAAAATATCTGATATTTTAAAGGCTGCTGTAGAGTTAAAACTAATGGTGGAAAAAGTTAACAAACTTAACTACAATTTAGAGCACTATAATTCTCCTAGAAAAAGTGCTAGTAGATCAATTAATGTATGTACCTTCGCAATTATATTAGCTAATGCATATAATAAATATATCCTAGAAAATAAAGATAATTCTTCCGAATACAATAATTCTTATCTTGATATAGATTTAGTAGCCCAAGCTGCAATCTTCTTCAATTATGGTGAGTATTGTCAAGAAGAAAAGACGCTAAAAGGACTCAATTCTAAACGAACACCACCTAAAGACACCCATCCAGGTTTAGTCAGTGATTGCTTTCAAAAATATAGTAAAGAAATGATACCATTATATAGTTTTAATATGTTATCAAACTATAGCTACAATAATAATGATGAAGTAAACTCTTTAATTCTCTGGACCATTTTACATAGTCAAGAAGATCAACGAGGTGATGGTCCTTTAGGATATAAACTTAGTCCTAAAAAAGAAGACAGTAAGTTTTTAGAATCAAAATCAGCAATGGCACAAATAATAAGTTTATGCATTAAATTTGATGAAATATTAACCTTCTCAGTTAAAAATAATTCTACTTTAGAAAATGTTTCCACAATGTTAGCCTATTATAGAGAAAATAATCATTATGATGAAACACTGGTTAATTTAATATACAAAACTATTCCTTTATACCCAATTGGTGCTAAAGTTTTATTAAGCACTGGTGAATATGCAACCGTAGTCGAAAATTTTACCAACGAAGAAAGATATGGAAAACCAAATGTAAAAACTGATAATGGTGAAACAGGTATTGACTTAGTTGACGAAAACATCTCAATTATGAGATTAATTGCTCGTAATGATAATTTAACAAATACAGAAATACCCCATGAAAAAGGAAGAGCTATGTAGTTCTTCCTTTTAAATACTATCTGGTGATCTGTACGGGATTCGGACCCGTGAGTGCCACCTTGAGAGGGTGGTGTGTTAAGCCTCTTCACCAACAGACCAAAAGTCATAATTTAATGACTTTTTTATTTTAGCACAAAGCTTATATTTATACAATATTTTTATATCTTTATTTTTATCTTCTTTTCATTTAACTGCTGATTAGTTTCGTTTCTTAAAATAGCATATAAAACTGATGCTAGAGGTAATCCTAAAATCATACCTACAACTCCAAATAAACTTCCTCCTAGAATAATAGCTAACAACGTCCACATTGCTGATAATCCAACTGATTTCCCTACTACTTTTGGATAAATAAAGTTGTTTTCAATCTGTTGAATAACTTGGAAGACAACTATAAATAATAATGCTTTCCATAAACTAGTAACCGCTATTAATATCGCTCCAATAAGCATAGCTATTAAAGCTCCAAACATCGGTATTAAAGCAGTAATACTGATTAATACTGATATTATCAAAGCATATGGGAATCTAAAGATAGTCATTACGACAAAGAAGATACATCCTAGTATGATAGCTTCAACACATTGGCCCGATATAAACTTAGAAAAAGTTCTATTAGCGAGTGATGCAATATCAAGTATTTTATTAACATGTTTCTCTTTCAAATATGCATATAATATCTTCTTAGTTCCTCTAGCTAAATATTCTTTTTGACTAAGCATATATACCGCAAATACAATCGCTGTAAATAAAGTAAATAAACCAGATATTAAACTAGTAATAAAACTAAGGGAACCACTAATTACATAATTTAAAACATTAACCGCTATATCATTAAAATTAGTCCCAGTATTGAAAGCATCCTTTATCTGTTTTTGCACATCAGGATAATTATCAGCTAAGTCAAGTGCCCACTTCTGAATATCACTAACAAATCCTGGAATATTAGAAAGTAATAATTTAATATTATCAACTAACTCTGGAATCAGTAAAAACGCAATCACTGATACAAATACAGTAAATATCACTAACGAAATTAATATTGACAGTGTTCTTACTGGTAATTTAGAATTCTTCTTAATTTTAGATTTAAGAAAGTTTTCTATCTTAGTCATCGGAATATTTAAAACAAAAGCAATTACACCACCTAATATAAAGGGAAACATTAATTTTATTAATCTATTGAAAAAACCATTAATCCCATCTAAATTATTTAAAAGCCAATAAAACCCAATTCCAAACGCCACAATCCCAATAATCTTTTTAATATTATCCTTATTAAGTTCCATAATATCACTCCTTATTGATTTTATTATACCCTTATTTCCTCTTTTTACCAACAAAAAAACATAAGAAACTAATCTTATGTTAATTATTATTAATCAATATCATGTCTACTTAATATAGCTGCTGGTGTCTTTCTAAGAATATTAGCTACTGGTATTAAACCAATTATTATATTAAATAAATAAAGTAAGCCAATTGTTAGTAATATAACACCACTATTTAAAACAAACGTATCTTTTAAGAATGATATACTCTGACATATAGAAATAAAGTAAGCTATTACCCCAATTCCTGTTACTCCCGCTATCGAAGTAATTGCGATTATTTCACTTAAGAACATCTTATAAATATCTGTTTTCTTTACCCCTATCGCTCTTAATATTCCCACTTCTTTAATTCTTGATAAGAATGACGAACGAATCATGAATAATATTTCTACTAAGGAAATAGCTAGAATAATTACTGCTACCATTACTTTTCTAGTTATAGATTGCTTCTGTGAATCAACATACTTTTCACGAGAAAGTTCATAAGAATCTCTAGCATCTATTTTATCTTTTCTAAATGTATCTAATGCTTTTTCCTTATCTTTAGCATAAACAGTAAACTCTTGACTAGATGAAATTAAATTATACTTAGTTGTATTCTCATTAACCAAATAATGATTATAACTATCTCTACTTGAATAATAACCAACGACTTTTAATTTACGTCCATTAACGGAAACATCTATTTCCTTATCTAATTTCATTGTTTCCTGATTATCCACATTAACAATAACTTCATAATCATTGTCTGGCATTCTTCCTTTAGTTAAAACTATTTTATCCTTAATTAACAGATAATTAATTATATCACTTTTATTTTCTTCACTGCCTCTATCTGAATAAGTATAGATTTGATTACCAGAACTATCATACTCTAGTTGATTAGCTAATAAATTAGTAAAGACACTTCTATCCATATAGATAGATGGACTTACTAAATCAGTTATACCTACTATTTTAAAATTATTCATATTTGGTACTGTTAGCTCAATCCCAATCATTTTCTCAACACTATCTATTCCTAGTAGCTGTGCTATTTTGTTTTTAAACATTTCTGTAATTGCCATTTTATCAACAACTACTTCATATTCATTTTCAGGCATTCGGCCATAAATCAGATCACTTTTATCAATCATATCAATACTAGCTAATGATCCTAGTAGATTATCTACACTATTTATAGCCTGATAATAACTTTGATATACTACCCCAAAACCAATATTTGAATTACTTGGTAAAATATAATCAATATAATCAAGATTATCATAAGCATTATAATTATCAATACTCATATTAATTACTGATAATGATAAATAATTCTTATTTTTAGTTATAAAGTTCTCATCTTTAATATTAATGGCTCCAAAGATAGTACTTATTGAATATAACAAAAACATACCCGCTATAAAGAATCCAATTAATAATAATTTCTTTAATACATTATAATTAAATACTTTTTTAAAACCATTAAATAATAATGTAAAGGGATTATATATCGAACTATAACGTAGTTTCTGATTCTTATCAACAATCTTATCAAGTTCAAATGAATACTCTTCATAGATAGTTTTATCTATCTTTTTATAATGATCATCGACTAATTCAATATTAGAATTATCATCAATTATTTCTATCTTTTCATTATTCTTACTCTTAATATAAATATTACCATTCTTAAAGATAATATCAATATTTAGTTTTTCTTTATCATTAGAATATAAATTAATATTAGAGTTTTTATCATTTAATTGTTTCTTTTCTTTAAAGTCTTTCAAATAGATTTTATTTTCCATTCTATAATCAAGATCTTCATCATGTTCGTTAACATAATCCTTAATAATCGATCCATCTTCGATTTCAATAACTCTATCAGCATAGAACTTAGCTAAATCAACTTCATGAGTTACGAGTATTACTAAACGAGTCTTAGATATAGCTTTAATAATATTCATAATCTCTAATGAGTTCTTACTATCTAAATTACCCGTTGGTTCATCAGCTAAAATTATATCAGGATTCTTAACAATAGCACGAGCTATCCCTACTCTTTGTCTTTCCCCACCTGATAACATATTAGCCATACGATTACGATAACGATACATCCCTATTACTTCTAAAACATAATCGATTCTTTTCTTAATCTCTTTTTTATTCTTAATCCCCATCATCTTAAGTGTTAACGCAATATTATCATAAACACTCATGTTATCGATCAACTTATAATCTTGAAAGATATAACCAACACTTAAGTTTCTTATTTTATCCATTTTACTAAAATTATACTTAGTTATCTTCTTATCATTAATATATAATTTACCCTTATGAAATTTATCTAAACCACCGATAATATTTAATAATGTTGTTTTACCACTACCACTATTTCCCAGTAAAGCAACTAAACCATTATTTTCAAAACTTAAAGAGGTATTATTAATAACATGGATTTGATTTTTCTTTCTACGATTAAAATACTTATTTACATTTTCTAACTTAATCATATTAAACCTCCTCACTATATGTTTTAATAACACTATGTTTGAATAACTTTCTAGAAAATCTACCTGAGATTAACTGTGACATAACAAATAGAATAAGATATAAAATTATATATTCTTTGATCGATAAGAATCTAATTAATTCTGATAAATAATTATTTTCAATTACTTTCATCTTTACTAAATTAATAATTGCCATACATACTGTAAAAGCTAACGTTGAATTTATAAATAATTCAATACTTAATATTTGTTTAGCTATCCCTTTAGTAGAACCTAGAATACGAATAGTTGTAAAATATATATTTCTTGACTTTAAAATAATTCTAATTACGAAATAAGAAATAAAG